>DAOUAK010000061.1:0-16009 GCA_034433695.1 Chloroflexia bacterium | reverse complement strand
GGTGAGGGTAGGTGTGGGCGTCAGGGTGGGAGTGCGGGTGGCCGTCGCCGTTGGGGAAACGAGGGGCGTGCGCCGCAGGGTCGGCGGCGTGACCGGGCGGATGCCGGTCGGCGAGGGGGTGGGAGAGAAAACGGGCGTAGGCGATGGCTGCGGTGGGGGTGTCGAGGTGGGCAAGGGGGGCGTGGTCGGAACCTGGGTAGGCGGTGAGGTCGGCTGGGGGGAAGGAGCCGATGGGATCAGGATCAACAGGATGTTGAGGCCCACGATGAGGATGAGCGCAGCAAAGAGCAGGCCGTAGAGCAATCCACGTCGGTGGGAGGTTCCTTCAATTCGCCTCATTGTCTTCTCCTTTCGTTGTATCGAGACGTTCTTCCCGGAAGCGGACGATCGGCTCCAGGGCGCGCCAGAGCGGTCCGTCCTGAAACTGGCCGGCCGTGCCCAGTTCGCTGCCACAGAGGACGATGCCCTCGCGGCAACGGTTACAGAGGCCGCGGACGATCTGGGCCAGGGCCGCCTGGCGGGAAATGTAGTCGGCGGCATCGTCCCAGGGCCGGCCTGGAGGCCAGCGCCGCGAGAGGACGTAAGGATTGGTCAGCGGTTGTTGCGGCGGCGTCCACCAGTCCATCGAAGGGACGTCGAGCCAGAATTGCCGGCGTACCCGCCGGCCGGCCAGGAGGTACGTGTGGGCCGGGGCCAGGAGAACGGCGGCAAGTTCTCTTTCCTGCACCAGGTACTGGGCGGTGACCAGGCCGCGGCGCAGCATCTCCAGGTAGCGCCGGCCGACCATCCGCTCCTCTTCGCCGGGGTATAGAACCGGGAAGACGTGCCGGAAGCGGCGGGCCGATTCCAGAAGTTCGGCGCAGGCCGTGGCGACGGCCGGCTCTCGGGCGGATCCGGCCAGGAAGGTGCTCAGGAGGTAGGCCAGGAGGTGTTCCCAGGGGAGGGACGTATCCTGTCCGCGCGTCAGTTGGGCGATTTCCTGCCAGCGCTTCCAGAAGGCGCGGTAGCGTTCCAGCAGGTGAACCCGCCCCTCCGGTGCCGTTCCGACCAAGTGCAGGCGGGCGCCTGGGGGAAGGCTTTCCGGGTCGCGCCAGGCCGGCCCGGCCGGGTCGTAAACCCATTCGGCCAGCCGGGCAGAGCGTATCGGATCGCATCCGTCCAGCACCAGCCCCAGGGCCTCGGCCGCATCGTAGGGGGGTGGGGGAAGTTCCCATTCCGGGTACAGGATGGCGGCCAGGGTGAGGAGGGTACGGACGACCGGTTCTTCCACCGGCCGGCGGTAACGCCGCAGGATGTGGAGGGGCACTTCCAGGCGAGTGCATTCCTGGGCCAGGGCAAAGCGCAGCACGCCGTCCAGATAAGGGGGCAGGACGGCGATTTCCTCCGGAGGGACCCCTTCCTGGTGAATCATCCGGGCCAGCGTCCGGGCCACTTCGCGGATCATCTCGCTGCGGTAACGAGTCCAGATGACCTCCAGGATCGGCTTGGCGGCATCCTCCAGGGGCGCGTTCTCGCCCTGGCCCAGGCGGGCAGAAAGGGCGGCAGCCAGGTGCATCGGAGGGCCGGCCGGCCCTTCCAGTCGCCGGTGGAGGCTACAGGACCTGCGCAGGGCCAACGCTCCCTCGGCATCGGCACCCAGAAGACGACGGTAGCCGCCTCCTTCATCGTAGACGAGTAGGGCGGAGGCACAGTGGGGAATCAGGCGGGCGATAAAGTCGTGGGCGATGGGGACGTTTTCTTCCAGGTTGTCTACCAGGAGATGCCGGTAACGCTCGCTGAAGTAGCCCCAGAAAGGAGGTTGCTCCAGAAGGTGACGCTGGAAGGTCTCCAGGGTGAGGGAAAGGTCCAACAGTCCCCGTTGCAGGCAATCCTGACGGAAGCGGACGATGCCTTCCTGGGCCTGCTGGAAGAAGAGGCGTTGCTCCGCCGGGCCGTTCCAGGTGCCGGTCAGGCGCAGGACCACTTCGGCGATGGGGTAGCCGTTCAGTGCCGCCTTGTTGAGGTTGTCCAGAAGTTGGGAAACCAGGCGCTGGGGGTGGAGATGAAGCCCTTCGAAGTAGCCTTGCTCCAGGAGGGGAAGGATAAGGCGGAACAGGTGGTGCTGGGCCAGTTCATAGGTCAGGAAAACCGGGGGACGTTCTGGGTGGGCGAAGCCGGCCGGCCGGGCGACCAGCGGCCAGAAGAGGGCCACCATGCGTTGGGCCAGGCTGTAGTAGGTATGGAGGGAGAGGTCGCCATACGGCCCCAGGGGGACGTCCTGGAGGACCTGGCGCAGCCGCCGGCGGGCGGCCCGGTCGGGGAGAAGGAGCAGGATGGAGTAGGCCGGGACGCCCCGTCGGAGGAGGTGAACGAGCCGGGCGGCCAGAAGGGTGCTTTTGCCCGATCCGGCCGGCCCGCTCAGGAAGCAGGTCCATCCTTCGTCCAGCGGGGCCTGTACCAGGTCCTCCTGCTCCGGAGAAAGGCGGTCCGGCAGCATGGTTGTCCTTCGCATTCGCAGCCCGGGTGGGTAAGGCCGGTCTTTACCGCATAGGAAGTTCGGTTGTCCAGACCTCTACGGTTACCGCCCTGGCATTGGGGTGGTAAACGTCGGCAATGCCGGTGATAGTATACCACGGAGAGAGAGGACGGGCAATTTCAGGCGGGTTGCTGGGTGCTCGACCGCCGGCCCCGGCAGGCCAGACGGTAAGCCTCCTCGGCCCGTTCTACCAGACGCTCCCACGAGTACTCCTGCCAGACGCGCCGGCGGGCCGCTTCGCCCAGGGAACGGCGCATCTCCGGTGACCGCAACAGGGCGACGATGGCCTCGACCTGGGCCGGGGTGTTGCCGGGTGGGGTCAGTCGGCCGCTACGGTGGTCCTCCAGCACCTCGCGGTTTTCCCCTACGGCGTCGGTGACGACGGCCCGGCCGGCCACCAGGAGTTCCAGCAACTTCATCGAGCAACTGGCGCGGTTGATGAGGTTATCGTCCATCGGGTAGTAGGCCACGTCGCCGGCGGCCAGATAGGCCGGAAGGTCTTCTTCGGGCACCCAGCCGGCATAGACCAGGTACTCTCCCAGCCCCCGGCCGGCCATCTCCTTTTGCAGGGTCTCTTCCTCGCCGAAGAAACCCCGGCCGACGACCAGGAAGCGCACCTCGGGAACTTCCCGGGCCACCCCGGAAAGCACCTCGACGGCCCGGTTCAGGGTGAAGCGGTCGAAACGGGTATAGAGCAGCACCACCGGATGTCCGTTCAGGCCCAGGCGCTTCCGGAAGGGGGCCGGATCGGCCTGCTCCCAGGAGGCGTGCCGCCGGCGGTCCACCCCGTTGGGCAGGTAGACGACGCGCTTCGGCGGTAGGCCCAGTCCCCACATCTGGGTCTCCAGGGTACGGCTGGCCACGGTGAGCGCATCGGCGCAGTGGCGGGGGAGAAAGGTTTCCTGCCAGTGGAAGAAGGCCTTCTGTGCCCGGGTATAGGGGTTGACCTCGTTCCAGCCGCCGCGGCCCTCCCAGTCGTCGCTATCGAGGACGCGGGGGATCGAAGAGCGGCGCAGCCACAGCCAGAGGAGGGCCAGGCCGGCATGGGCCTTGGGCTTGAAGACATGGATGACCTCCGGCTGGGTTCGGAGGGCTTCGCCGGCCAGGTGTAGAGAAAGGCGTGGGACGAGGGCGCGGCGGGGCAGGGGAAGCCAGCGGATGTGCAGGGAGGCGTGGGTTTCTTCGCGGCCGGCCTCCTCGGGGTGATCCCAGGGGGGAATGAGGACGGCGACCTGGTGGCCGCGGCCGGCCAGGGCCCGGGCCAGCGGCAGGACTCGGGCGCGGGTGGTGCCTTTGGGATAGGTGGCGAAGGGTGCAATCAGGACGATCCGCATTCCGGCAACCCGGAGGGCTGGCTATCGGTATCTAGGGGGAGTCTGGCAAAGGCGGGAGACGGGATTCGAACCCGCGACCCTCTGCTTGGAAGGCAGACGCTCTGCCAACTGAGCTACTCCCGCAGGGTACATTTTTATTATATGCTCCTGCCGTCCCCCTGTCAAATCGGTCAGGGGATGACCCCGACCTCTTTTCCCACCCGTTCAAAGACTTCCAGAACCCGGTCCATCTGCGCGTCGGTGTGGGTGGCCATGTAACTGGTGCGCAGGAGGGACATGCCGGGAGGCACGGCCGGCTCGATCACCGGATTGACATAAACCCCCTCCTCGTACAGTCGCTTCCACATGAAGCCCGTGCTCATCCGGTCGCCGATGATGATGGGGATAATGGGGGTGACGGAATTTCCGGTATTATAACCCATCCGCCGGAACTCCCGGCGCATCCGGTCGGCGATGCTCAAGAGGCGGGTGCGGCGCTCCGGCTCGGTTTCCATAATCTCCAGGGCGGCCATGGCTGCGGCGACGTTGGGTGGGGTGATGCTGGCGCTGAAGATGAGCGAACGGGCCATGTGCTGGACATAGTGGATTACCGGCTCATCGCCCACGATAAAACCGCCCAGCGAGGCGAACGATTTGCTGAAGGTGCCCATGATGATGTCCACCTGGTCGTGCAGGCCGAAATGGGCAGCCGTGCCCCGCCCATCCCCCAGGACGCCGATGGAGTGGGCATCGTCCACCATCAGGCGGGCCCCGTACTTTTTGCACAGCGGGACGATCTCCGGCAGGTTGGCCAGGTCGCCGCCCATGCTGAACACGCCGTCCACGACGACCAGTTTTCCGCTTCCCTCCGGGCAGGAGGCCAGGACGCGCTCCAGGTCGGCCATATCGTTATGGCGGAAGCGTTTCATCGAGCCGAAGGCGAGCCGGCAACCGTCCACAATGCTGGCGTGATCTTCCTTGTCGGTGATCACCACGTCGTTCCGGCCCACCAGGGCGGAAATCGTTCCCAGGTTGGTCTGGAAGCCGGTGCTGAAGACAAGGGCCCTTTCCTTACCCATAAAGCGGGCCAGGCGTGCCTCCAGTTCCTCGATCAGGGCCAGGTTGCCGTTGAGGAAGCGGGAACCGGTGCAACTGGTGCCGTAGCGCCGGATGGCCTCGATGGCCGCCTCCCGAACCTTGGGGTGGGTGGTCAATCCGAGGTAGTTGTTGGAGCCGATCATGATCAGGCGATGTCCCCGGATGGTGACCTCTGTACCTTCGGTATCCTCCAGCGGGAGAAAGTAGGGATAGTAACCGCCGGCCATGGCCTCTTTGGCCTCGGTGAACTGGTAGCACTTCTCGAACAGGTCCATCTCGTTCCTCGCTTTCTTGGGGGGTGTCTTGTGCCCGTATCCGTGCGAAACCGGCTACGCCGCCGGCCGTTTCCGGGCCGGCTTTTTTAGTATAGCACAAGGGCGGCCGTGCGGTCAAATGCAGTTGACGGAAGGGCCGGCCCCTGTTATAATCGCCCTAGAGACCCGATGGAGGACAAGATGCGCAGGTTGTCCCGCTGGATGACGGTCGGCCTTTTCCTCCTGCTTCTGGCCTGTACGGCAGGCTCGGGCAGTGTCCCCTTCTACGAACTGGTGGCCGACCCGGCCCGCTATAGCGGCCAGGAACTGACCGTCCTCGGCTTTTACTACCAGAAGGAGGGGGAGCAACTTCTGGTCATCGGGGTGCGCACGGATGACGGTTTCCAGAACCCGGTCCCGCTGGGCCAGGCCATCTGGGTCGATGGGATGCCGCGGGAGGTTCTGGAGCACCTCAATATGGCCTCGGGGGCCATCTACGGCATGGTCGAGGTTACCGGGCAATTCGAGGCCGGCGCCTTTGGGCCGGAGGGAAAGTACCCGGCCCGCCTGCTCATCCGCGACCCGAAGCGGGTCGTGGCGTTGGAGGCGGCCCAGATGCGGGAGGATTGGGTACCGGCCGACCTTGTCGCCCCCGATACGCTTCGCCTGTCCGACCTCCTGCAGAACCCCGAAGCCTACCGGAGCAAGGTCGTCTCTGTGGTAGCCTTTTATTATGCTACCCCGAAGCCTTCGCCCGATGAGGCCCAGGAGAAGGGGTACACCTCCGTCCTGGCCGAGGGCATTCGTAGCCTGGACGGCGTGCACAACGCCGTGCCGATCGGCAAACAAATCTGGGTCGAGGGGATGCCCCCCAATGTGCCGCCGAAACTCCACCAGGCCGAGAGCGGCATCGTCCACGGCCTGGTGCGGGCCACCGGTATTTTCCAGATCGGCAAGTACGGTCCCGGCGGGGCCTATCTGTACCGGCTGAATGTACGCCAGGCCGAACCGCTGGGTTCCCGCTAGCCCGTCCGGAGACCGGCGCAGCGGAGGAAAATCTTGGCCCTGCCCTATGTAATTGAACCGATGACACCGGAGGATCTGGACGAAGTGATGGCCATCGAACGGGCCAGTTTTCCGATGCCCTGGTCCAAGCGGGCCTTTCTTTCGGAACTGTCCCTGCCCTATAGCGTTTTCCGCGTGGCCCGCCCAAAGCGGGGGAATCGGGTGGAGGTCGTTCCGCCGCAGCGTCGGTGGTTGAAGAGGCGAAGCAGGCCGGAGCGCCCCCCGGTGCTCGGCTATACCGGTTTTCAGGTGATTCTGGACGAGGGCCACATTATGACGATCGCCGTACATCCGCAGCACCGCCGGCGCGGCCTGGGGACCCTCCTCCTGCTGGACCTCTTTGAGCAGGCCCGGGAGCGGGGCGTGCAGCGGCTGACGCTGGAGGTGCGCGTCTCCAATGTGGCGGCGCAGCGCCTTTACCAGGCCTTTGGCTTCCACCTGGAGGGGCGTCGCCTGCGCTACTACGGTGATGGGGAGGATGCTTTAATCCTCTGGTCCGAACCGCTGGGCAGCGACGAGACCCAGGCCCGGCTGGAGGCGTTGTGCCGCCGGCTCCTGGCCCGCCTGGAGGCCCAAGGTGTCCCTGATTCTGGCTCTGGAGACTTCGTGTGATGAGACGGCTGCCGCCCTGGTGCGGGACGGCCGGCAGATCCTTTCCAACGTTGTGGCCTCGCAGGTAGACCTGCACCGTCTGAGCGGCGGCATCGTGCCCGAGGTGGCCTCCCGCGAGCACGTCCTGAAGTTTCTCCCCGTCCTGGAGGAGGCGCTGGCCCCTCTGGAGGAGCCGGCCCGGGAGATCGATGCTGTGGCCGTGACGTATGGGCCGGGGCTGGCCGGTTCCCTCCTGGTGGGGGTGAATGCGGCCAAGGCGCTGGCCTTTGCCTGGGGGAAACCGCTTCTGGCGGTGCACCACCTGGAGGCCCATATCTACGCCAACTGGCTTCTCTGGGGGGGGGAGGAGGAAGTTCCGCGTTTTCCCTGCCTCTGCCTGATCGTTTCGGGCGGGCATACTTCCCTTGTCCTTATGGAAGACCACGGACGTTACCGGCTGCTGGGACAGACGCTGGACGATGCCGCCGGAGAGGCCCTGGACAAAGCGGCCCGCATCCTGGGGCTGGGCTATCCGGGTGGGCCGCTCATCGAGCAGGCCGCCCGACAGGGGCAGGCCGGCCGCTACCGTCTGCCGCGCTCCTGGCTGCGCGGGACGCACGATTTTTCCTTCAGCGGGCTGAAGACGGCGCTTTATCGTCTGGCCCAGGAGGAGCGTCGCCGTCAGGCCGGCCTGCACTACGGCCGGGAGCAGGGTCGGCCCGGGGAGGTCCCCCGGTTGAGCCGGGCCGGCGAGTTCCCGCCGCTTAGCCCCCAGGTGACGGCGGACCTGGCGGCGGCCTTTCAGGAGGCGGTCTTTGAGATCCTGGTGCGCAAGACGGCCGAGGCGGCCGGCATCTACGGCGTGCAGGAGGTGCTCCTGGCCGGCGGGGTGGCGGCCAACGCCCGGCTGCGGGAGGAGATGCACCTCCACCTGGGTGTACCGCTCCGTGTCCCCCCGCCGTTCCTCTGCACCGACAACGCGGCCATGGTCGGCGCGGCCGGCCATTACCATCTCCTGCGGGGGAAAACGGCCTCCTGGGACCTGGATGTCCGTCCGAATGTGCCGTTAGTTTCGGAATCGTAGAGGTGTAAGATGTCCTACCCGATCGTCGTGCGGGTCAAAGAGGTCAGAGGGCACTGTGCCTTTGGCCATCGGGTTGGGGATGAGATCGTCTTCGACGGCGAGACCGTGCGGGGGAGGGTCTGCCTTTCGGCCCTCTATAGTTTCCTGCCCAAGGTCTTTGCCATGGCCTATGGGGCGCAATTTCCCTGGCTAAAGGACCCCAACGTGGCCACCCACGCCTGCCCGGACGCCTCCAATCCGGTGGTCTTTGAGGTTGTGCGTCTGGGCCAGGCCGGAGGAGGTGACTTTCCAGGCCAGAGGCGGTCTTGACAAATTTTATTCTTGTTTTATATAATACCCTCAGGGGTTACGCAATCGAAGGGCGGTACCCCTTGGCATCACAGGTACCTGGAGGCTGTGGACATTTCGGCATCAATGGCAAAGGGCGGCCTAACCGACGTTTCCAGCCGACACGCTACGCTCGCTCCATGTGCGGTTGAAGCGCAAGCCGTTAGGCAGCGCGGTGCGTCCGAAAGGTGAATACGATGACGCTTACGATTGCAACGGAAACGATTCCTCTAGTGCCAGATGTTGATGGCGTTATCCGTGTTGGAACGACGCGGGTGACTCTCGACACGGTTATCTGGGCTTTTCTGGATGGTGCTACAGCCGAAGAAATCGCACATCAGTATCCATCCCTCGACCTGGCCGATGTATATTCGGTGATCGGCTACTATCTGCGACGACGTGCCGAGATAGATGCTTATCTCCATCGGCGGCAGGAACTGGCGGAGCAGGTTCGGAGGCAGAACGAAGCCCGTTTCGATCCGTCAGGCATACGGGATCGTTTGTTAGCGCGGCGAGCCAGCGGGGCCATATAATCATGCTCCGGTTAGCCGCCGATGAGAATTTCAACAACGACATCGTGCGCGGGCTATTGCGCCGAAAGCCCGATTTGGATATTGTTCGCGTCCAAGATGTGGGACTTTCGGGTGCAGATGATGCAACGGTACTGGAATGGGCTGCTCAGGAGGGACGGGTTTTGCTGACCCATGATGTCTCCACACTGACACGTTACGCTTATGAGCGTGTGGGAGCCGGCAAATCCATGCCCGGTATTTTTGAAGTCAGCCGTAAGGTTCCCATTGGGATTGCTATAGAAGACATTCTCCTGATGCCGAATGGAGTTTCGAAGGGGAATGGGAAGGGCAAGTGCGTTACTTGCCGTTGCAAAGTCAACGGGAGGGAGGATGCCGTAATTGATTCGCTTCAGGAAACAGAAGGATGACCCAGGAGAAGCGCTTTCCTTTTGACCAACCGTTTGTCTGGTGGCCCGATGAAGGGTACCGGCGGCGGAGCCGGCTCCGGCGTTTTCTAGAACGGCACGGCTTGGCCGACCTGGAAGCACTGCAATCCCGCGTCGTCGCCGACGTGGGTTGGTTCTGGGAGGCGGTCTTCCAGGACCTGGGTATCGAGTTTTATGAGCCGTACAGCCGGGTGGTGGACCTTTCCCGCGGCCTTCCCTGGCCGGCCTGGTGCGTGGGAGGCCGGTTGAACATCGTCCACAACTGCCTGGACCGGTGGCTCGGCACGCCGACCCGGAATCGGGTCGCGGTGCGCTGGGAGGGAGAAGAGGGGAATATTCGTCTCCTTTCCTATGGAGACTTGGCTCGCCAGGTCAACCGTATGGCGGCGGCGTTGCGCGTGGCCGGCCTGGGTCGGGGCGATGTCGTCGGCCTCTATATGCCGATGGTGCCCGAAATCGTCGTAGCGCTTCTGGCTGTGGCCAAGATCGGTGGCATCATCCTGCCCCTCTTCTCGGGCTTTGGTCCGGCGGCCATCGCCACGCGCCTGGCCGATGCCGAGGCCCAGGCCCTCTTCACCGTGGATGGCACGTTTCGCCGGGGCCGGCCGGTGGCGATGAAGCCGGTGGCCGACGAGGCCCTGGCCGCGGTGCCCTCGGTGCGGAAGGTGATCGTCCTTCGCCGCGCTGGCCTGAGCGTGGCGATGGCCGCCGGTCGGGATGTCTGGTGGGAGGATTTCATCGCCGGGCGGCCGCACTCGACCCCCACCGAGCCGACCTCCGCCGAAGATGCGCTGATGATCATCTACACCAGCGGCACCACCGGCCGGCCGAAGGGGGCCCTACATACCCATTGCGGCTTTCCCATCAAGTCCGCCCAGGATATGGCCCACGGGTTCGACATCCAGGAAGGGGACACCGTCTCTTGGATGACCGACATGGGTTGGATGATGGGGCCGTGGCTCGTCTTCGGCACGCTGCTTCTGGGGGCCACGATGTTCCTCTACGACGGCGCGCCCGATTACCCGGATGTGGATCAGGTCTGGGCCCTCGTGGAGCGGCACGGCGTTACCTGCCTGGGCGTCGCCCCCACCTTTATCCGGGCGATGATGGGCCACGGCGAGGCGCCGGTAAAACGCCACAACCTGAGCACCCTGCGCATCCTGGGCTCGACCGGCGAGCCGTGGAACCCCGAGTCCTGGCGCTGGCTTTTCGAGGTGGTTGGGGGCGGCCGGTTGCCGATCATCAACTACTCGGGTGGGACGGAGGTGAGCGGGGGCATCCTCCTGGGCAACGTCCTCACTCCGCTCAAACCCTGTGCCTTCTCCGGCCCGGCCCCGGGGATGGTGGCCGATGTGGTGGACGACGGGGGGAATTCTGTGCGCGGCCAGGTGGGAGAACTGGTGGTGCGCCGGCCCTGGATCGGCATGACCCGGGGCTTCTGGAAGGACCCCCAGCGCTACCTCGAAACGTACTGGAGCCGTTTCCCCGACCTCTGGGTCCATGGGGACTATGCCGCGGTGGACGAGGACGGGCAATGGTTCATCCTGGGACGCTCGGACGACACGATCAAGGTGGCGGGGAAGCGCGTCGGGCCGGCCGAGATCGAAAGCCTTCTGGTGGACCATCCGGCCGTGTCCGAAGCGGCGGCCATCGGCGTGCCGGACGAGATCAAGGGGGAAGCGGTCGTGGCCTTTGTGGTGTTGCATCCCGGCTTCGAGCCGAGTGAAACGCTGCGGGCCGAACTGGTGGGCCGGGTGGTGAAGGAGATGGGCAAGCCTTTTGCTCCCCGGTCCATGTTCTTTGTGCGCGATCTTCCCAAGACCCGCAACGCCAAAGTAATGCGCCGAGTAATCCGGGCGGCCTACCTGGGACAGCCGGCCGGTGACCTGAGCGCTTTGGTCAATCCGGAGGCGATGGAAGAGATCCGCCACCCGCTGTAACGATGGACCGACAGCCCGGTTCGGCCCAATCGGAGGTGTCCTGTGAAAAAAGCGCTTCTTTCCTGTCTTCTCCTCGTGGCCCTGCTCCTTCCCGCGTCCGGCTGGGGCAGGCCGGCCGAAGGAAAGGTTCCCGGAGCCTATCCCCGCCTTTCCATCTATGAGATTCAATACACCGACGACCCCGGCGACGGCACCTACCCCTCGCCCTATGACGACCAGTATGTCGCCACCTCCGGGGTGGTCGTGGCCGTTTACCCCTCCTACTACGGCGGGGCTTATGTGGTGGAGGACCCGGCCGGCGGCCCCTGGAGCGCCATCATGGTCTTTGACAGTTGCCACAAGCCGGCCGTGGGCGATGCCCTGGAACTCGTCGCCCAGGTGGACGAGTATTACGGCTTCACCGAACTGAAGAGCATCCGCGCCTACACCCTCACTGCCACCGGGCAGCCCCTCCCGCCGGCCGTCCTCACCGATACCGCCCATCTCTCTACGGCCAACCGCGCCTGGGCCGAGGCCCTGGAGAGCGTCCTGGTGCGGGTGGAGTGGGTCACCGTAACCGACCCGAACCTGGGCTACGGAGAATGGGAGATCGACGACGGCAGCGGGCCGGCCCGCGTGGATGACGTGGCCGACTATGCCTATACCCCCCGCCTCAACGACGTTCTGGAAGCCATCACCGGGACGCTCTGGTATACCTATAACGACTACAAGATCGAGCCCCGGGGCGACGCCGACATCATCCTGCACGATGAGACCCCGCCCTCCGTCCTCTCCACCGTTCCCGCGCCGGGGGCCACCGAAGTCAGCCTCTATGAGCCGCTGCGGGCCACCTTCAGCGAAGGCATCCGTCCGGAGACGCTGGACTGGGTTCTCACCGGCCCGGCCGGCCCTCTCTCCGCCACCGTTGCCTACGACGCTTCTACCTACCGCGCTACCCTGACTCCGGCCGAGTTTCTCGAGGCCTATACCCGCTACACCGCCACCATCGCCGGAGGCCTGGAGGACCTCCGGGGCAACGCGATGGGAGCCGACTACACCTGGTCCTTCACCACCGGGCCGGCCGATACCCAGCCCCCTCAGGTGTACCGGGTCTCTCCACCTTCGGGGGCTACCGGGGTGAGCATCTACGCTTCTGTCCTCATCACCTTCACCGAAGCGATGGACCCGGCGACGATCCACCCGGGCACCATCCGCCTGCTCCGAGGCGGGACGACCCCGGTGGCCGGCCGCGTCTCCTACGACCCGGCCCACTTCCGGGCTACCTTTACCCCGGAATCGCTCCTGGAGGAAAATACCCTCTACCAGGCCCGGGTGAGCCAGGACGTGACCGACCGGGCCGGAAACCCGCTGGGCTACAACTACTCCTGGACCTTCCGCACCGGCGCGGCCCCGACCTTCTACTGCTACCACGGCGACCTCCATAACCATACCTCCTACTCCGACGGCGCCCTCACCCCGGCCGAGGCCCTGGCGACCGGCCGGGCCAACGGGTTGGACTTTATGGCGCTCACCGACCATTCCTATGCCATAGACGATGCCGAGTGGGAAGATACCCTGGCCGCGGTGCAGGCGGCTACCGTCCCCGGCGAGTTTGTGGCCATCCGGGGGGCCGAATGGACCCAGGGCTCGGAGGGCCACATCAACGTCTATAACACCGTTCGCCACCCCACCCGTAGCGATATGGGCTATGCCTACGGAGATTACGTCCCCGGGTTGGAGGACGGGGCCACCGTCATCGGCTTCTATACCTGGATGGTGCATACCGGCACCCAGGCCCTGGACGATACCGGGACCCTGGCCCAGTTCAACCATCCCGGCTGGATGAACTTTAACGATTGGACCTACCATCCTGAGGCGCTGGACCTGATTCCGCTGGCCGAAATGGGCAACGGCTATGGCGCTTCTTATGTCTGGTCGGAGGAGCAATCGCTTCGGGCCCTCGACTACGGCTGGCGGGTGGCCCCCAGCGACAACGCCGACATGCACAGCCCGGAGTGGGGAGCCTATCCGATGCGCACGGGCATCTGGGCCACGGAACTCACCAAGGCCGGGGTGATGGAAGCCCTCCGTGCCCGCCGCACCTTTGCCACCGAGGATGTCAACTACGAACTGGCCTTCAAGGCTAACGGCTACTGGATGGGCTCGGAAATCCCCAACACCGGGACCGTCCACTTTGAGGTAACCGGCCACGACCCCGATGGTGAAGGAGGCGCCCTCGTCGAACTGGTAAGCGACATGGGGCGGGTGCTCCTCTCCACCACGGTTGGCGCCGATTTCACCTGGACGCCTTCTCTGACCATCACCCCCGGCGTGCACGATTACTACATCCGCGTCACCCAGGCCGACGGCGACCGCATCGCCTCTGCTCCGATCTGGACGGAAGGAAACGAGGACGTCTCCATCACCGATTTCACCATCCAGCCCTCCATCCCTACGATTCACACGACCTCCTTGTTTACCGTTCGGGTCAGCAACCGGGGACAATCCGATCTCCAGGGCATCACCGTGACCCTGGCCGTCGAGGGGGTGCCCTTTGCCCATGTTCGCGTGGACGTCCCCCGGAACGGCGATGCCTTTGCCTACGCCTCCTGGCGTCCGGAGCAGGTGGGGCCGGTGCGGGTTACGGCCTCTCTGTCCGGTGTTCCGGCAGACGATAACCCCGAGGACAATGCTACAGAGATGCTCCTTTCCGTAACCGACCAGGAGGTCCCCCTGATCCTCATTGATGCCGGCCACAAGAACAAGAACGTCGGCGCGCCGATGGCCCGTTTTCTGGATGACCTCTCGGCGCACCATTATAACATTCTTTACAACCTGGACGAGCTCACCGCCGAAGAACTGGCTCCGGTGCGCTTGCTCATCATCACCGATCCCGGAGACGACCCCGACAACCCTTACGACATCACCGAAACGCAGGCGATTGCCCAGTATGTTGCCGCCGGCGGGGCGCTCTGGCTGGCCGGCGAAGCCGATTACAAGAACCAGGGCAACTCCGACGAATTGAACTCGATCCTCGCGGCCATCGAAGCGGCTTCCGGAGAGGAAATCCTCGTCCGCTTCAACGACGACGAGGTCATAGACGGCGACGACAACAACGGATATCCCTGGGGAGTTACCTGGCACGTCTTCCTCACCGATACCGTCTTCTCCACCGGCGTCGGGGTGAACGTGACCGCCACGGCCTCCTGGAGCGAGTGTTCGCTGACCGACCGCAACCACGACGCCCTTACCCCGGAGGACGGCGCGCTTCTCCTGGTCACGGGCGATCTGGACCCGGGAATGTGCGAGACGCGCTACGGCCCGCGTCCCTGCCGCACCTACAACGAGGATGCTTCCGGCGACTGTTCGGAGGATCACGACCTGGCCTACATCTACCCCCTGACCGGCACGATTCCGGTGCCGCTCGTGGCCCTGTACGAACTGAGCGGCGGGGGACGCATCGCCCTCTGGGCCGATTCCAACGACACCTTCTCCACCTACGGCTACACTGCCGGCGACCACAAGCAGAACGAACTCCTCAATCTGGAACTGGTGATGTGGCTCCTGGGCGATCCGTTGCAGAAGTGGCCCATCGCCCAGGCCCGTACGGACCTGAACGGGGACGACGTGCCGGATTACCGGGGCCGCCTGGTCTGGGTGGAGGGCACCGTCACCGCCGCCTTTGGCGAATTCTTCGATGTGCTTTACGTGCAGGATGACACCGGAGGCATCACCGTCTATGCCCCGGCCGGCGATATCGAAGGCGAGTTCCAGCGCGGGGCGCAGGTGCGCGTGGTGGCCACGGTGGACGTCTACCAGGGCGACACCGAACTCCAGTTCGCCGAGGCCGAGCAGATTCGCATCCTCGGCCAGGGGACGGTCCCCGAACCGCGTGTCCTTTCGACCGGGGAGGCAGCCCGCGAGGAGAGCGAGGGCTGGCTTCTGCAGACCGAGGGTCTGGTGACCGCCTGGTACGATGCCTACTCCTTTATCATCGACGACGGCAGCGGCCCCTGCCGTGTCTTCCTGGACGGCTACAACAACGACCCGACCGATCCCACTTTTGAGAACATCCGGGTGGGCAACTGGGTGCGGGCCATCGGCCTGGGTTCGGAGGATTACGGTGGCCAGCGCATCCGTGTGCGGACGGAAAGCGATATCGTCGTTCTGGAGCACTTCTGGCACATATATCTGCCGCTGGTGTTCCGTTAATGCGTTATACGTTACACGTTACATATTGCCGGGGGAACGGGGGCGTTTTTGGGAAGCCCGTCCGCTCCCCGGCGGCGGGGGTAGGAGGTTCTTATGCCCTATCTCGGTGCCCATATGTCCATTGCCGGCCGTGTGGACCAGGCCATCGTCCGCGGCCGCTCCCTCGGTTGTGAAGCGATCCAGATTTTCACCAAGCAGCCCAACCGCTGGGCGGCCAAGCCCCTCACGGCGGAGGAGATCTCCGCTTTCGAGCAGGCCTGGCGGGAAAGCGGCATCGGCCCGATCTGGGCCCACGATGCCTATCTCATCAATTTGGCCTCGCCCGACCCGGCCCTCTGGGAGCAATCGGTGCAGGCCTTCCAGGTGGAACTGGAGCGGGCGCGGGCCCTTTCCCTGCCCTATCTGGTGACCCATGCCGGGGCCCACAAGGGGACCGGTGAGGAGGAGGGGCTGAGGCGCATCGTGGCGGCGCTGGATCGGGTCCTTGCCCATGTCCCGGAGGTCATGGTGCTCCTGGAGACGACAGCCGGCCAGGGGGATTACCTCTGCTACCGCTTTGAACATCTGGCCTGGGTGATCGAGCGCGTTGCCCATCCCGAACGGCTGGGTGTCTGCTTCGACACCTGCCACGTCTTTGCGGCCGGCTACGAAATCCGCACCCCCGAGGGGTATG
>DAOUAK010000060.1:0-11764 GCA_034433695.1 Chloroflexia bacterium | reverse complement strand
AGGTAAACAAAGCCCTGCCGGCCGGCCGGAAAGTCGTACACCCCGAGGTCGGCCCAGCGGTCTACCCAGAGCGATTGATTCACCACCACGGCCGTCTCTCCCCCGCTGTGGTGGATCAGGTACCGGGCGGCCTGGGTGTCGGGGGTGGCGTTGTTCCAGTAAGGGATGAAGGCGTAGAGATGGTAGCGGCCGGCCCGGGGAAGGTCCGGCCGCCAGGTACCGCCCTCGACTACGCCGTCCAGGACATCGCTGCCCACCGGCACCACCCCGCTGTGCGGCTCCGAGGGCGCCCAAAGGGCCTTCCCTCCCACTCCGCCCCCTCCCTCCGACCAGCGGTTGCCGCTTCGCCGGAAAGCGGGACCCGCCTCGTCTACCAGGACGGCTCCCTCCGGCCAGCGACAGGGGGAGAAGCGGTCGGCCCATAGCCAGGTACTTGTCGTTCCGGCCGGATGGAGTGCCCAGGGGTCCGCGTCTTCCCCACACCATCCTTCGGGATCGGTCTCCCGGCCGAGAAAGTGCACCCCAAAGTGCAGATGCGGACCATCGGCACAGCCGGTTTCGCCGGCCAGGCCCAGCGTTTCCCCTCGGGAAACCCGCTGTCCCGGCAGGACATCCACCCGGGAGAGGTGCCAGTAGAGCGTCTGATAGCCGTTGCCGTGGTCCAGGATGACCCCCAGGGCCGGCGTTTGACAACCGTCGTCGGAGGCCCCGGCCCAGAGGACCAGGCCGTCGGCCGCGGCCACCACCGGGACGCCGGCATCCAGGGCATAGTCCCAGCCGTCATGGCCGTCATAGGGCAGCCCCGGCGCCTCCTGGCCCAGGTGGGAAACGAGGACACCGTCCTCCTTCAGGAAGGGGTAATGGTGATCGAAGACGGCGCTGACCTCGTACTCTCCCGGGTAAGGGCGGGTCAGGAAGGGGAGGGAGGCCGGGGCCGGCTGGTCTCCGAGAGGAAGGCGAGGATCTTCCCCAAAGAGGCGCAGGTAAGTCTGGACGAACGCTTCCGGCCGGTTTCCCAGCACCCGTCCGAGGTCGGATTCGTCGCCGGCCCGGGTCACTACCCGCAGGACGGCATAGTCGGCCAGGCCGGCCCCTGGGGGAATGGGAACCTGTTCCCCGTCGCTCAGGGTCAGGGACGAGGTGATGCCATAGTCGCGGGTACCGCGAAAAAGTTCCCGTACCGCCCAGTCGAGTTGCGCCTCCAGCCCGACCACGCCTTCGTCCGGGTTGCCCATGGCCCGGTCGAAAGTTTCCTGGAGGGGGTTGGGGTCGTCCACCAGGCCGCTCTGCACCTCCAGGAGGGTGAGGAGCACCTTGGGGTTGAGGCCGTAGAGCAGGCTCTTGCCGGCGATCAGGTCGGCTACCAGGACATCTTCCTCTCCCACCTGAACGCGCCATTGGCCGAGACGGCCGGGCCGGCCGGCCAGGAACGCTCGCACCTCCATCGTCCCCCAGCCCGGCTCGTAGAAGAGGCGGTCGTCGTTCAGGAGGAGGGGAGGGGAAGCGGTGCTGGCGGAGGTGGGGAAGGAAAGGACCTGCCCCTGGACAAGCGGAGAAGGTGGCGGCGCCTCCGTCGGGCGTGGGCGCAGGGTCAGGGTCAGGAGGATGGTCAGGAGAAGGGCGATGGACAGGAGGACGATGGCCCGCCAGGCCGGAGAAGCCGCTTGCCATCGCCGCCGCATCCAGTTTCCGGCCCGGCCTGCCCCCCTCACCGCAGCCCCTCCAGGAGATGCACCCACAGGCGGCCGGCCACCAGATCCACCTGGCGCACGACCTCCTCGATGGCTGGCAGGAGGATTTCTTCCACTCCGCGCACCACCAGAACCTCGTTGCTCCCGGTCGGAAAGACCTCGACCACCCGACCGAGGTATTCCCCCTCCTCGCTCCAGACCTCCAGCCCGATCAACTGGTGGTAGTAATATTCCCCCTCACCGGGAGTCGGGGCTTCCTCGGCACGCACCTGCACGAGTTGCCCGCGCAGGGCCTCCGCCGCCTCCCGGCTGTCGCAGCCGGCCAGTTTCAAGCGGACCATTCCCCGCATCGGCTGCGCCCACTCCACAGCGTAGCGGATCGGGGGCTCTCCGACGTAAAGATAGGTTGCGGCCAGGAGGAGTTCGGGGAAATCGGTATCCAGGAGGACCTTGACTTCGCCCCGCAACCCGAACGGGGCTACAATCTCTCCGACGCTCAGATACTCCGGAGGAACCTCGGGCTTGACCATCGGCACCTCAGACCACATCGAGGGTCACGTGCAGTCCTCGCCGGGCTGCCGCCGCTTCCAGAATGGCCCGTACCGCTTCGATGGTACGTCCATCCTTGCCGATGACCTTGCCCCGATCCCTGGGGTGGACGATCAGCCGGTATACGGTCCCCTGCCGGCCCCGGACCTCGCGCACCTGTACCGCTTCCGGCCGATCCACCAGCAGGCGGACGATGTAGAGAATCAGGTCTTCCATCGTTTTCCGGTCCCGAGACTTACGCCGGTACGATATGCTGGCCCATCCGAAACCCGAGGGTTTTCCGGCGCGACCGCACAGGTGCTAGAGAATTCCTTTTTGCTTCAGAAGACGCACGACCGCTTCGGTCGGCTGTGCTCCCTGGGAAAGCCAGTAGCGTACCCGGTCCTCCTTGACCACGATGGTTACGGGGTCGGTCCGCGGGTTGTAATGACCCAGAATCTCCAGAAACCGGCCGTCTCGCGGTGCCCGAGAATCGGCCGCCACGATTCGATAACTCGGTTGCTTGGGTGCACCGGTACGACGCAGACGAATCTTGACCAACGGTTCACCTCCGTAAAAAATTGCGTTTTCACCGGTTACGGAAATCCGCTTCCGAATTCTCAGCGAAACAATGATAGTATATCATGCACCTGTCCCCGCGTCAATTTGTGCATCAGTTTGCGGTACTGCTCGAAGCGGTTGAGCAGGGCATTGACCTCCTGGAGGGAAGTGCCCGAGCCGCGGGCGATGCGCCGGCGGCGGCTGCCGCCGATGATTTCGGGGCGGGCCCGTTCCTGGGGCGTCATCGAGAGGATGATGGCCTCCATCCGGCGGAAACGGCGTTCGTCCACCTGAAGGTTCTGGGCCCGCATCACCTGGCCCAGGCCGGGGATCATGCCCAGGAGTTGTTCCAGGGGGCCCATCCGCTGTAACTGGCGCATCTGTTCCAGGAAATCGCTCAGGTCGAAGGTGCCCCGGCGGACCTTTTCCTCCAGTCGGCGGGCCTGCTCCTCGGTGTAGGCCTCCTCGGCCCGTTCGATCAGGGTGAGGACATCCCCCATGCCCAGGATCCGCGAGGCCAGCCGGTCGGGATAAAAGACCTCCAGGGCCTCGCTCTTCTCGCCGACGCCCAGAAACTTGATCGGCACGCCGGTGACGCTGCGCATCGAGAGGGCCGCTCCCCCCCGGGCGTCTCCGTCCATCTTGGTCAGGATGAGACCGGTGAGGCCCAGGCGGGCGTGGAATTCGCCGGCCACCCGGACGGCGTCCTGGCCGGTCATGGCATCGGCTACCAGGAGGATCTCGTGGGGAGACACGACCTGGCGGACGCGGAGCAGTTCGGCCATCATTTCCTCGTCAATGTGTAGCCGGCCGGCCGTATCGAGGATGACGTGGCTGCGCCGGTCCTGGCGGGCCTTTTGCAGGGCCCGCCGGGCCACCCCGGGGGCGTCCCCGCCCGCGCCTTCGCTATAGACCGGGAGGTGGAGCGCTTCCCCCAGCACCTCCAGTTGGCGCACTGCGGCCGGCCGGCGCAGGTCGGCCGCCACCAGGAGGGGAAATCCCCCCTGCCGGCGCAGGTGCAGGGCCAGTTTGGCCGCCGTGGTGGTCTTACCGGAGCCCTGTAGCCCCACCAGCATGATTACCGTAGGCGGCGTCGGAGATTCGGCCAGCGGGACGGCCGCTTCCCCCAGCGTGCGGATGAGTTCCTGGTGGACGATCTTGATGACCTGCTGCGGTGCCGTCAGGCTGCGCAGGACCTTTTCCCCTACGGCCTGCGCCCGGACGCGCTCCAGGAAATCCTTGACGACCTTGTAGTGTACATCGGCTTCCAGAAGGGCCAGGCGCACCTCCCGTAGCGTTTCGTCCACATCCTTCTCTGAAAGTCTCCCTTGTCGGCTCAGGCGGTTGAAGATGGCCTGCAGGCGGTCGGTCAGATGCTCGAACATATGTATACCTCTCACATGGCAGATCCGCCCTATTCGGGAACATTCTCCCCGAAATCTACCGGAATTTTATCAGGAGGGGGACGCTCTGTCAACCTTCCGCGCGGGCCGGCGGATCGTGGACGAAGCGGAGGAGGAGGGCGAAGACGCCCACGGCAAGGACCAGGGCGGCCAGCAGGGGAGCCGGGTAACCCCAGCGGTTGAAGAGCCAGGCGGCGATGTAGGGTGTGGGGATACGGACCACTCCCTGAACGGTAAAGAGGCGTCCCAGCGTTTCCCCACGCTCCGTCTCGGGGATGCTTCCGGCCAGCCATTTCAACAGGGCCGGCACCCACAGCGCTGCACTCAGGCCGAACAAGGCATAGCCCACCGACACCCCGATGAAGGTAGGCCACAGGAGCAGGATGAGGCCGCAGAGCACCGAGAGCGCCTCCGAGATCAGCAGGAAACGCCGGCAGCCGTGCCGGTCCACCAGCCGGCCCACCGGCAACTGGGCCAGGGCCCAGGATAGGGAGAAAAAAGCGTTCACCCAGCCCAATTCCCCGTCGCTGAAATGGTGGGCCTTCTTGAGAAGGCCGAAGAGCAGGGAGAGGGCCAGCCCCCAGCAGAAACTGTCGGCGCCCAGAGGCAGGACCACCTTCCACAGATGGCGCGGGATGGTGAACATCCGTATCAGGCTGAGCAGGTCCTGACGGTCGAAGCGGCTTTTCTTTGTCCGGAGCGTCTCGCGCAGGAAACGGAGGAAAAGCAAAAGCACGAGGGCCTCCAGGACGAAAGCCGTGGCCATCACCGGAAGATACCCCCAGCGTTCGCTGACCTGGCCGCCCAGGATAGAGGAAACGACTCCGGGGGCAATAAAGGCGAACATGGTCAGGCTGTAGGCTACGCCCCGACGTTCGGGCGGGGATGACTCGGCCGTAAGCGAACTCCCGGCCGCCCGTCCCATCATCCCCAACCCGGCCAGGGCCATGCCGGGGACGAGGAGCCACCATATCTGGAAAAAGGCCGCCAGGGCAAAGGTGAGCAGCCAGAGGGCGTTACAGAGGCTGGCGAGGATCAGGATGGGACGGCGGCCCACCCGGTCGGCCAGCCATCCGCCCAGAAGTTGGGCCAGCGAAGAGACGGCTCCTCCCCACCCTCCCACCGTCTCCAGAAGCCCCAGGAAGAACTCCGAGTTCCACAGGGAGAGGGCAAAGGGCTGTCGAACGGCGGCGATGGCCCCCTGGTAAAAGCCGCCGAGGAAGGAGGTAACCGTCTGGACGCGGACATTGGTCGAGAAGTCGGCGAAGAGGCTTCGCCCCCATAGACGGGGCGCCAACCGTTTCTTCATCGTTCCCTACCCCAGGAGGAAAAGGAGGCCGGCCGTAGCCAGCGGCACGGTCAGGTTGTCCGTACCCCGGGGGGAAAGCCCCTCGGCGAGGGTAGCGACCAGGCCGGCCAGCGCCGCTTGCCCCAGGGCCAGCGGTGGCTCCAGTCCGCCCAGGAAGCGCAGGGTCAGAGTCAGGGCCAGGAGTGTCCAGGAGAAGCAGGCCAGGCTCCCCAGCCAGGTCTTGCGCTGTCCCCAGAGACGATAGCCCGCCCGTCCCCAGTTCCGCCCGACGATGGAAGCCATCGCATCCCCCCAGGTCATGGCCATGATCCCGCCGGCGGCTACCTCCGGCCGGCCCATCGGCCAGAAGATGCCCAGGAGGAGGGCGAAGGAGAGGGGGAAAAGGACCGTACCCGGGGTGCGCTCGGCCACCTCGATGGCGGCAAAGAGGTGAAAGCGCAGCGAAAGGGCGTTCAGGAGGACAAAGGCCAGCGGCGGGAGGAGGGCCCAGCCCCAGTGCTCAAAAAGGAACAGGGTGGGGAAAATCCACATCCCTACGGCGACGTGCACCACCTTCCGGGTGGCCGTGACCGGCACATGAAAGTGGCGGCGGAGGATGTCGGCCAGGAGGAGCATGGCCAGAACGAAGGCGAAGGAAAGAAGGATGCCCCGCAGGTCGCTCCCGCTCATGGCCGAAGCCGCCCTATCGTTTCAGGATGATTCGACGCCAGCATCGCATGACCTCCAGGGTGCTCTGGACGGCGTCTTCCCCGTCCTCGCCTTCCCAGGCCCCGTCCTCGCGCTGGCGCATGAGGATCTGCTCCCAGGCCTGTCGCACCAGGAGCGTCTCCATGCCGTAGCCGGAGATCAGCAGGTTGAACAGGAGGGATGCAAACATCCCCGGAAACCATCCTCCCTCCCCGATCTCCCGACCCAGCGTCAGGAGGATGTTCTGCGCCGGCCCCGACTGTCGGCCCAGGCTGGTGGCCAGGAGGGGCAGGGCGTACCAGGTGGTCTGGCGGGGGAAGCCGCGGAAGGTGCCATCCTCCTGCTGGTGCTTGAGGAAAAGGTCCAGCGTCCGGCCGAGCGCCGGCTCCTTCCCCCAGCCGCAGGCCACAAAGAGGGAACTCACCAGCGCCGTCACATGGAGCCGGCCGGCCTCTTCCCCCTGACTCAGCCAGCGGGGGCAGGGAAGGCCTTCGACGCCGGGATCTTCCCATCCCCCGTCCGGGCCCTGGCGGGCCAGGAGGAAGGCCTTTCCCCGCTGGGCCACGGGGCGGCCGAGCAACCCCAGGTCCTGGCAGGCCCGGAGGCCGGCCCAGGTGCCGACGACACTTTCCGGAAGGCCGGGGTGCAGTTCGGCCGGCCAGCCGCCTCCCGGTCCCTGGAGCGCCTCCAGGCCGGCGACCACCTCGGCCGGAGGGAGGGCTTCCTGCAGCAACGCCTCGGCGCGGGCCCGGGCCAGGGCATCGCCTTGCTCCCGAACGAAACTCAATGCCTTCCGGATGTCCATCGCTTTCTCCATGGTCCTGACGGGCGGCCACAAGGCCCGCCTACCGCCAAACGGAAGACAAAAACAGGGGACAACGCCCACCGCCGCCTTGTCCCCTTGCATTCTAGCCTAAAGTGGCCTGCCGGTCAAATGCGGAAATCTCCCCGCCCTCAGAATCTATCCCCCAGGACCTTCCGGTAAAGCCGGTACAGAAGGGGATGGTCGGGCCGGTCATAGGCACCCACGGTGCGCAGCGGCCGGCCGCCGAAACCCTGCTTGAAGCGGTAGACGCCCCACATCCCGTCGCGGATGTTCTTTTCCCGTCGCTCCTCCCGTTCGTCTCCGCCCTCCAGGACGCTATCGGGGATGCCCCAGAGGTCGTAGCGGGTACAACCCCGAGAACGAGCCCAGCGCATGGCTTCCCACTGCAGAAGATAGGAGGGCATATGTTCCTGACCCCGGCTACGCGAAGCCCCGTAGAGGTAGATGGCCTCGCGCCCCCAGGCGGCGGCCATCAGGGCGGCCAGTACCTCCCCTTCCCGTTCGGCAAAGAGAAGTACCCCCGGTCCCCTTTCGCAAAGCAGATGATAAGCCGTCTGGTAATAGGCTCGGGTGTGGATGCCAAAGGCGTCGCGCCGGGCCGTCTCCTGGAGGAGGTCATAGAATAGGGCCACCTCCTCCGGTCCATGGGCCGGCCGCACCTGTACGCCTCGCCGGCCGGCCAGACGGATATTGTAGCGCGTCTTGGGCTTCATCCGGGCCAGAAGCGCCTCTTCCGCGCCTTCCAGGTCCACCACCAGGGTGCTGCGGGGCTGCACCGGCCGGCCCGGAAGGAAACCCAGGCGGCGCAGCCGTTCGGAAAAGCCCGCCTCCTCGGGCCGGTTCGGCTCGATCTTGAGGAAGAGGGACCGCCGGACCCGGCCGGCCCGGGCAAGGCCCTCCAGGAGGACCTCCAGCGCCGCCTCGTCCTCCCAATCCACCACCGGTCCTCGCGGCACATAGGCCAGGGAAAAGCCCGGAAAGCGGCGGAAGAGCACCTGGGCGGCAGCCCGGATTTCTCCGCCGGAAAACACGGCCAGCCGGAGCGCCTCCCAGCCAAAAGCCGACTTCAGCGTTCCCCAGGCCGTGCTCTGCAAAAGATGGCCGCCGGGATGCTCCCGGACAAAGGCATCCCAGCGGCTTTCTTCGATTCCGGCCACACAGGTCATTGCCATTGCTGGATAGGGTTCGGGACCCCCGACCTAGGGACGCTCGCCCAGCGTTACCTCCACCTGCAACGTCCGCCCGTCCCGGTTGAGTTCCACCTGTACCCGCTGTCCCGTCTCAAAGTGTGCCAGGACGTTGATGAGCGGGTGGTCCTCGTCAATGGTCAGGCCGCCGATGGCGGTGATGATATCGCCCCGACGGATGCCGGCCTGTGCCGCCGGGGTATCGGGAATGACCTCGTTCACATAGACGCCGTGATCCACCGGCAGGCCGTAGTAGGCAGCCAGGCTGCGGTTGACCGTCGTAGAGCGAATCCCCAGATACGGCCGGACGACCTTGCCCCTGGCGATCAGTTGCTCGACGACGTAGCGGACGGTGTTGCTGGGGATGGCAAAGCCCAGCCCCTCGGCCACATCTCCGGAAAGGGTGCCGCCCCGGATGATGGCCGTGTTGATGCCGATCACCTCCCCACGCAGGTTGACCAGCGGGCCGCCGCTGTTGCCGTGGTTGATGGCGGCGTCGGTCTGGATCATGCCCTCCATAGAAACGTCCTCGGAGACCTTGAGGGTACGGCCGAGTCCGCTCACCACTCCGGTGGTGACGGTGTTGCGAAAGTCCCCCAGGGCGCTGCCGATGGCCACGACCGTCTCGCCGACCAGGAGGTCATCGGAGTTTCCCAGGACGGCGTAAGGATAGCCCTCGCCTTCGATCCGGATGATAGCGAGGTCGCTGAAGGGGTAATCGTGGCCGATGAGGCGGGCCGGTTTGCTCGTGCCGTCGTGGAAGATCACGGTCAGTTCGGCGGCTCCTTCGACCACGTGGTAGTTGGTGACGATATAGCCGCGTGGGTCCACCAGCACTCCGGAGCCGCTGGCCTGGGGACTTTCCTGGGGCCAGCCCCAGGGGCTAGGCGGCGTCTGCATCTTGTTGATCACGGTGACCACGGCCGGCCCCACCCGCTGTACCACCTCGGCTACCGTCAGCGGCCCCCCCTGGGAGGCGGGAAGCGGGGTAGGCAGGGCCGGCCGCGAAGGCTCAGCCGTGGGCTGCGTGAATGAGGAAACCTCTGTGACCGCGCCCTGGCCCGGGGGTAGACCCGGGCCGCCTGCCATCCGACCCATGACATAGGAAATCGCTCCACCGGCGATGAAACCGGCCGTCGCTCCCACCAGCAGACTCACCAGGACCGCGGCCACCACCACCCGCCTCGCCCAGTGCCCGCCACCTTGCGGCCGGCGCACTTCGCTTTCCCAACGGTAGAGATCGCTCATCGCACACCTCCGGCAAACCGAATAGGCCGGTCTATCTGCGGCCCGTTGAAAGTGTAGTTGAAGTGGATGAAAGGGCGGTGAAATCCAGTGCCAGGCGGACGGCCTCCTCCGGCGAAGTTGCCCGGTGGATACGTTCCTCCGGAGTGCCGTCGGGGCGAAGGAGGTGCCAGGTTTGCAGGCCGATCACCGGCCGGCCGAGTTTCAGGGCCAGGGCCACTTCCGAGAGCGTCCCGGCTTCCCCGGCGACGGCGATGACGGCCTGGGCCGAAAGGACCAGGATCACGTTGCGGGCCTGGCCCATGCCGGTCACGATGGGCAGGTCCACATAGGGGTTGGCAGCCCTCGCCTCCAGGCCGGGGAGGATGCCTACGGTAAATCCACCGGATTCCCGTGCCCCCCGACAGGCTGCCTCCATCACCCCGCCCAGACCTCCGCAGAGGAGCACCGCGCCGGCGGTACCCAGGAGCCGGCCGACCTGTCGGGCCTGCTCGTAGGTGACTTTATCGCACCGGGCGGAGCCGCAGACGGCGATGCGCGGACGCCTCATGGACGATTTCTCCGGCGTCGGGATGGAGGGGCGCTTGTTGCGCCTGTCCCCCCCTTAGCGCGGGCGATCTCCTCCCATGTCGCCCCGTACAGCCGGGCCAGCCGCTCCAGTTCCCGGATCTCGGTCCGGTCCAGGCCCTTTTGCCAGGCCCGGCGAATTTCCCGCAGCAGTTCACCCTTATTCCAGGGCATCGTCACCTCCTGTTTTTCCGAATCGTCCGGGAAAGTCCAGATTCTGAGCCGGCTAACGGGTAGAATGTGCAACAGCCAGATGCGCCACATCGTTCAGTCGGACGATCTCCTTACGGCCGTCGCCTCCTCGCCGGAAGTGGTGGAGCGAGGCCGGGTCGCAGCCCAGGGCAAGTTCGCCCCGTTGCTCGATGGCGTAGCGCAGGAAAGCCAGGAAGAAGGCGTGGATCGGGCCGGGGTGAGTGACGATGGCCACCGTTTCCTCTCCGGAGGCGGCTGCGATTCGGTTGAGGGCCTTGACCACGCGCACGTGCATTTCGGCATAACTTTCGCCCTCCGGGAACGGGCTGAAGATGTCGTTTCCGGGGGGAAAGAGTCCGGGGAATTCCCTCCGGGCCTCTTCCAGCGGCCGGCCGCCGAGCCGGCCGGCGTTCACCTCGCGCAGGTCTTCCTCCGGTCGAACGGCCAGGCCCAAGGCCCGACCGATAAATTCGGCCGTCTCCCGGGCTTCCCGAGCTGGGCTGCTGTAGAGCGCCCCGATGCGGTAGAAGCGGGCCAGGTGTTCTCCGAGCCGGCCGGCCTGTTCCCGCCCCCGGGCCGAAAGCGGCCATTCCTGTCCGCCCTCGACAAGCCCTCGCACCAGGCCTTCCGAGTCGGCCCGACAGATCAGCAAAAGGTCCATCATCAGCCTCCGGGAAAATCATAACACAGCGAGGCGCCCTGTCAAATAAGCGCCCGGCATTATCCCTCCCAGATGCCGGCTAATGCGCGGTCTTGACATTTGAATTCCTTGTGCTAGAATAAAATCGCCAAAAGTTGGGCGGCCCGAACAAGAACGGCTTGGAGGCAAAACATGGCTTCTATGGAGGAAGTGCTCAAGAAATTGGAGTCCCAAGCAAGGCCCGATCAGGTGGAGGGCATGGCTAGGTACGGGATGACAGCCGAGCGCCGGCCGGGAGTATCTGTCCCCGATATGCGGAGGATAGCCAAAGAGGTCGGGAAAGACCACGACCTCGCGCGGAGATTGTGGGAGACAGGGATACCCGAGGCGGGGGAGAAACCTATGCCGAGACGGAAGATTCTGCTATGAGCCATGAGCGGGAGAGCCGCTAGTACACCGGCAGGCGGGGATCGACCTCCCGGGCCCAGGCGTTGATGCCACCCCGCAGGTGCTTGACCTTGCGGAAGCCGGCGCTGAGGAGGATTTCCAGAGCCCGGGCCGAACGCGACCCTCCCTTGCAGAAGACCACGATCTCCTCGGTGCTGTCCAGTTCGTTCAGATGGGCTGCCAGTTGCCCCAGCGGGATGAGATGCGCCCCCTCGATTCGGGAAATCTCCTGCTCGTGCGGCTCCCGCACGTCGAGCAGACGTAAAGGCGGGCCGTTCCTCAAGCGCTCGGCCAGTTCCAGCGGTTCGATTTCCCGTTCCTCGTCTACCACTCCATCCCAATGTCCCCATCCGGGTATGCCGCAGAAAGCCTCGTAATCTATGAGTTCGGTGATCTCCGGATGGGGACTACAGATTTTGCACCGGGGGTTTTTCTCCAGGGTGACCCATTCGAACGACATCTCCAAGGCGCTGTAGAGGAG
>DAOUAK010000059.1:0-14649 GCA_034433695.1 Chloroflexia bacterium | reverse complement strand
TCCGCCGTCCCTTTTTCTTGCTCGACCTTTTTCTTATATTCGGCGATCTTTTCTGCATTCCTGGCAAGCAGGCGAAGGATTTCTTGCAATGGATCGACCGGCTCTCTTGCCTCGAATACTTCCCGCCGGATGAATTCTTCTACCTGACGCTCTTTTTCCTCCGCCGTCCCTTCTTTTTCTTGCTCGACCTTTTTCTTATATTCGGCGATCTTTTCCGCATTCCTGGCGATCAAGCGAGGGATTTCCTGTAGCAAATCGGCCCGTTCCTCCAATTTCCGGATGCTCTCCACCAGGGTCGCCAGCCGGCCGGCCTCCAGGATAAACCGGGATGCGGCCTCTTCCGGGGTAACCGGGTCTTCTTCCACCTCCACCTCGCCCTCCCTGGAACGGGAAAGGTAGGCTTCCGTCTCGGTCAGAGCGACGATGCGGATGCGGCGAGGCCGGTAGAGGCGTTCGGCCAGGTGCTCTGCCGCGGACTTTTTTGGGGAGGCCTCCTCAGGAGGACTTTGAACCCAGTCCACAAGGTCCTGCCAGCCGGTGAAGCGCACCTTCTGGCCGACGGCGCTGGTCACCAGGAGGACGAGTGTGCCCCCGAAAATCCAGCGCAGCGGCTCGAAGAGAAAGCAGGCCATCTCCGGAATGAGCAACACCAGTAACGGTTTGATGATTTTCTGGACTGTCGCCCGGGCTTTGTACAGGGCGAAAGAGAGCGGGAAAGCCATGAACCCGGCTAGGAGAAGCAAGAAGACCCCTGCGACGTAGGGTTGCAAGGGAAGGGGTAATCCCAGGCAGAGTCGCCACAGTCTGGTCAGCAAGAAGGTCGGTATAACTGCGGCCAAAGGGCCCAGTGTGGCCATCCAGATCAGGCGCAGCAGGTAGTATTCATCCGCACCGCTCATCCGCAAGCCTATGTTGTGGCGGAACAGGGCCCGTAATCGCAGGTAGCGGAAAATTTCCAGACCCAGGGCCAGCAGAAAAGTGAGGAGTAAAAGGACGTTCTCGGGCAACCATTCTTCAAAGCCCATGGATTTTCTCCTTTTAGAGTCTGTCCGAAAACCCGTAGGGCAGTCTTTCCATCCTCTCCGGACAGCCTAGACAACCCTACGCTTGTTTCCGGGTGGGCTTTTATTCGCCCAGGCCGGCCCCAGAAGCCGGCCGGGACACCCGACGCACCAGGGCGATCTGAAAGCGTTCTTCCGTCTCCACCGGCGACTCTGGGTCGGCATAGTGCCGGCCGACCCATTCTTTCAGTTCCTCCAGCGCCCTCCGGTGCAATTCTTCCGGCAAAGGCCACGTTTCGGAGAAGACGCGCTCGGCAATGGTCTGTATGGCCCCGGCCGGAGAAACCGAGGCCGTCCAGCGGGCCACCTCCCCGGCCTTTTCCTGCCGAAGACCCATCGCCTCCAGGGCGGCGACGATGCGTTCGCTTTCCTGTTCGCCCGGCCGCTCGGTCGTTCCCCCTAGGCGGTGGACGATCTCCCGCCATGCCCTCCGCACTTGCCAGGTCGGGCTGTCCTCGTCGCGTTCCCCCCATCCCAGGATGAAACACCCGCCCGGACGCAGTACCCGCACGGCCTCCGCCAGCGCCACCTGCCAGCCGCCCACCAGGTGCAGGACGTGCACGGCCAGGACGGCGTCGAAGGATGCCTGGGGAAAGGGCAGGGCGGTGATGTCCCCCTGAACGGTGTGTACCCGATGCGGGGCATCTTTTCCGCGCAACACCTCCAGCATCCTCCAGGAAATATCCACTCCGAAGACGGCCAGGCCCTCTTCCGCAAGGGGTAGGGCCAGGCGGCCGGTTCCTACACCCAGTTCCAGCAGGCGACCGCCTTTTCCCAGGCCGGCCTGCCGGCAGATTTCCCCGGCCACTTGCCTTTCCACCCCGGGAGGGAAGCCGCGTGTGCGGTCGTAGAAGGAAGCCGCCCGGTCAAAGGAGATGGAGGTCATATGTAGATATGCTCCGGGTCCACCTCTTCCCGCAGCACCCGCAGTTCCTCCTCCGTAGGCGGCTCGTTCTCTTCCACATGGTCGGGGATGATGAGTTCAAAGCCGGTGTTCTCCACCACCTGCTCCACCGTCACCCCGGGCTGGACCTTCAGGAGCATCATGCGCTTGCTCTCCGGGTGGAAGCCCATGATGGCCAGGCTGGTGACCACCCGGTAGGGGCCGGTGCCTCGGGGCAGGCCGGCTGCCTCCCGCGCCCCCGGCCCGGTCAGATACCCCGGCGTGGTGATGAAATCCACCTTGGGGAGGAAACGCCGTCTCTCGTGTTGCATGAGGATGATCGTCCGCCAACAGTGGCTGCCCACATCGTTTCCCCCACCGCTCCCCGGAAGTCGCACCTTGGGGTGGTCGTGGTCCCCGCCGATGTAGGTCGAGTTCAGGTTGCCGTAGGGGTCGATCTGGGCCCCGCCCAGGAAGCCGTAATCCACAAAGCCGCGTTGAGCCGTCTCGATGATGTCGCAGATGCCGGAGGCGGCCACCGCCCGATAAAAGGTCCGCGATTCTCCCACCGCCCGCGGCAGGCGTACCAGGAGCGCCCCCGTCCCGCCGAACTCAAAGATCGGGATCAGGTTGGGAGCATAGAGTTTCTGGGCCAGCGAAGCCGCCAGCATCGGGATGCCCGTGCCGATAAAGGCGGTGCAGTTGTCCTCCATCAGCCGGGCCGCGCTACAGATGAGCAGTTCGGTGCGATTGTATTCCATGGCTTACCTCCCGACACAGGTGCGCTTGAGGTATTCCAGCCGCTCCGCGCCGATAAGTTCCAGGTACTCCTGGTGGTTCTTGACGCCGTAGACGTAGCGGTCCATATACGCCTTCATCCCCTCTTCCGTCTGGGAGGCCTGTACATAGTCGCGGATGTGTTCCTCGTCGCGTTCGTACATATAGACCATCTCGCCCGGATGGGAGCCAAAGGGGGCGTGGACCACGGCATCCACCAGGTAATAGGGGATGATGGTGCGGTCGGGATACCGGCGGATCTCCTCGGTATCCACGATCTCCTCGGCGCTTATGATCACCCGCTTGGCCGCCCGGGCCATCTCGAAGGCGAAGCCCGAAATGCCCTCGATCTGGGCATTGCCGTAGCGGTCGGCCCGGTGGACGTGGATGAGGGCTACATCGATCACCAGGGCCGGAAGGAGACAGACCTTTTCCCCGGTGAAGGGACATTCCACCACCTTGGCCGCGCTGTAGTGGAAGGTATCGGAGCCGAGCATCGACTTGACCGGGATAAAGGGCACGCCCATGGCCGCCGCCTTCATCCGCCAGGTAATGGCCCCGTTGCTCCACTCCACCAGTTTCAGTTTCCCGCTTTCGGCCGCCCGGCGCAGGGCATAGGAGACGCCGTAGACCTCCAGGCCGTGGTAGGTGATGTCCATCGCGTCGATCAGGCCGGCCGCCACCCACAGGTCCAGTTCCAGCACCCCCTGCCCGACGGCCCGCAGATGCTTCTTCCCCTGGCGCACCAGTTCCCGCGCCAGCGACATCGGGGCCCGGCAGGTGCCGTAGAGTTCCTTGCCGATGTAGTCGCCGTCGTGGACAAAGCGGGCGATGGCCTCCTGCTCGCTCATCCGTTTGTCCACAAAACCTCTGGACTTCTGCGTGCGGTTCCACTCGCGGAAGTCCTCCATGCTGTAGGGTTGCAAGAGTTCGCCGATGCCCGATTCCAGGACGTGCATGGGGTCTACCTCCTATCTTCTTGTGGAAATGCCGAGCCGGTCGTAGGACTTGCGATCAAAATAGGTGCCACTCCAGGGGGAGGCACCCGATCTCGGCCGGAAAGTGTCGGGCCGTTCGTCCGTTTGCCCCTTTGCATGTTGCCGCTCCTTTGGAGTACGAAAGCGGTGCCGGCCGCCGGGCGTTATTTTAGCACACTTTCACCGTCGAAGCAACGTCGTTGACAAAGGGGGGAAGGAGCGGTATAGTATCTTCCGCCTGATAAGTTCCTCTGGAGGCACGTTCGAGGTGGAACGTGCAAGCACAAACAAAGGAGTAGGCAAAATGTCCGAAGTCAGACGCGACCGGTTTCTCTTCCAGGGCGATCTGGCCTCCCTGGATCCCGATCTCGATTTCCTCATCCATCTGGAAGAAGAGCGCCAGCAGCGTAAACTTATCATGATCGCCTCCGAGAGCATTGCCCCCCGCGCCGTGCGGGAGGCCCTCTCCTCCGTCTACAACAATATCTACGCCGAAGGTTACCCTTCCCTGCGGATGACGCGCTTTGAGCGCGACGAGATCCTCAACTTCCGGCAGGAACTGGCCTACCATCGCCGTTACTCCGACCGGCGCTACTATAAAGGCACCGAACTGGTGGACTTTGTCGAGGCGCTGGCCATGAAGCGCTGTGCCGAAGTCTTTGCCACGCCGCAGGTGCCGGCCGAGCACATCTATGCCAACGTCCAGCCCCTCTCCGGTGCCGCAGCCAACAACGCCGTCTACAACGCCTTCTGCCAGCCGGGCGACGTGGTGATGGGCATGTCCCTTACCCACGGCGGCCACCTCACCCACGGCAGCCCGGTCAACCGCTCCGGCCGCCTTTACCGGGTGGTGCCGTATGAGGCCAACCCGGCCACCGGCAAACTCGACTACGAGCAGATTCGCAAACTGGCCCTGGAGCATCGCCCGAAACTCATCATCGCCGGCTACAGCGCCTACCCCTGGAGCGTGGACTGGGCTGCCTTCCGCCGGATCGCCGACGAGGTCGGGGCCATCTTCATGGCCGACATCGCCCACACCGCCGGGCTGGTGGCGGCCGGCGTCTTCCCCTCCCCCATCGGCCACGCCCACGTGGTCACTTTTACCACCCACAAGACCCTCTGCGGACCGCGAGGGGCCTGCATCCTGACCACCGACCCCGACCTGGCCGAGCGCATTGAGGTGGGCGTTTTCCCCGGGGAACAGGGGGGGCCGCACATCCATGTCATCGCCGCCAAGGCGGTCTGTTTCAAACTGGCCCAGACCGAGGCCTTCCGGGAGTTGCAAAGGCGTATCGTCGAGAACGCCGCCGCCCTGGCCGAGGCCTTCCGCCGGCAGGGCTTTCAACTGGCCTACGGCGGCACCGATTCCCACATGTGCCTCATTGACCTGCGCAGTGTCAAGACGCCCACCGGTTACCCCCTCACCGGCGAGATTGCCTCCCGTATCCTCGATCTCTGCGGCATCACGGTGAACAAGAACACCATCTACGGCGACGAAAACCCGGCCCACCCCTCCGGATTGCGCTTCGGCACCACCTGGGTCACCCAGCGCGGCATGGGCATCCCGGAGATGGAGCGCATTGCCGAAATCGTGGGCAAGGTCTTGCCCAACATCCACGCCTTCAGTTACATCGGCCTCACCGGGCTCCAGGGCCGAGGCAAAATCCCCCTCGAACTCCTGGAAGAGGTCAAGCAGGAGGTGGCCGAACTGGAGCGCTCCTGCACCGCCCGGGAACTGGAGGTCGAGGAACGCGGCTACCCCTTCTATGCCTTAATGCCGGCCCGTCTCCCTCGCCGGGAGACGCCCCTGCGCGCCGAACACGAGCGCCTGGGGGCTACCTGGTGCGATCACCATGGCTGGAAGATGCCGGAACATTACGGCGACCCGGAAGGAGAACTTCGGGCAGCGAAAGAGGGCGTGGCCCTCTTCGACCGCAGCGATACCGGCCTCCTCTACGTCTGGGGAGAGCGCGCCCAGGCGCTCCTCCAGGAAGCCATCACCGGAGACCTGCGCCGCGTGCCCATCGGCCAGAGCATCCGCACCTTCCTCCTGGACCCGGATGCCCGTCTGATCGACGACATTACTATCCTGTATCTGGACCGGGACCCCAAATGGCGGGACCACTACCTCATCACCTGCAACGCCGCCCGGGTGGAGAAAGTCAAGGCCTGGTTGCGCGGCCTCTCCGACGGCTATATCCTCTTCGACCGGGATGACGTCTTTGCCAAAATCCAGGGGCCGGCCGTGGTCGAAGACCTCAAGGAGGCCGACCCGCCCCAGCGTCGGTGTATGCTGGCCGTGCAGGGTCCCCAGGCCGTGGCCCTGCTCCACCGCCTTGTTCCCGCCGCCGACCGGCTGCGCTTTCGCCACTTTTTGCCGGTGCAGGTGAACGGCATCCCCGTCCTCCTGCACCGTGCCGGCTACACCGAGCAGGACGAACGCTACGAACTCTACGTCCACCCCGACCGGGCCGCCGAAGTCTGGCGCATCCTCCTGTCTGCGGGGAAGGACCTGGGGATACGGCCGGCCGGCATGGCCGCCCGCAAGGCCCTCCACGCCGAATCCGGCCTGCCCTCCTGGGAAGAGGGCGACCCCGAGGTGAGCGGACTGGACCTCATCCGCGGCCGCTTTGCCGGCTGGGTGCGCCTTTCGAAAACGTACTTTATCGGCCTGGAGCCTATCCTGGCCCAGTTGGAACCTCCGTCCGGTCGGGAGGAATTCCACTGGCAGGAGCCGGAGAACGCGCCCCTCAAACGCTCCGCCCTCTACCAGGAACATGTGCGCATGGGGGCGGCCATCGTCCCCTTTGCTGGCTACGAAATGCCGGTGCGCTACACCGGTATCTACGAGGAGCACCTGGCCGTGCGCCGCACTGCCGGCCTCTTCGACGTTTCCCATATGGGCGTCTTTGAAGTCCGCGGCGAACATGCCACCGCCTTCCTGGACGTTGTCCTCACCAACTATGTGGCCGGCCTGCGGCCCGGGCAATCGGCTTATGCCTACATGCTCGACCCGGACGGCGAAGTTCTGGACGACCTCTTCGTCTACTGCTTGCGGCCCGACCGCTACCTCCTGGTGGTCAACGCCGCCAACGAGGACAAGGACTGGGCCTGGCTCAATGCCGTAAATGAGCGCCGGGTGCTGATTGACCGGAAGCATCCGGTGCGGGAGATCGAGCATCCAGTGGAGTTGCTCAATCTGAAGGATCCGGCCAACGGCGAGGCCTGCAAGGTGGACATCGCCCTGCAGGGGCCGGCCTCCCTGAAGACACTTCTTGCCCTGGCCCGGGACGAGGCCACCCGACAGGTTCTCTCTCGCCTGCGGCGGACCGAACTGGCCGAGGTCGTCCTGGACGGCATCCCGCTGGTGGCGGCCCGCACCGGTTATACCGGCGAGCGGCTGGGCTTTGAACTTTTCGTCCACCCCGAGCAGGCGCCGGCCCTCTGGTGGCGCATCCTGGAGGTCGGGGAAGGTCTGGGCGTGAAGCCGGCCGGCCTGGGGGCCCGCGACTCCACGCGGACGGAGGCCGGCCTGCCTCTGTACGGCCATGAACTGGCCGGCCCCTATCACATTACCCCGGCCCAGGCCGGCTTTGGCTCCTACGTCAAACTGCACAAGCCCTTTTTCATCGGCAGGCACGCCGTCATCGCCCGCCGCGATACCGAACGGGAAAGCGAGATCTGCCGCTTCCGCCTGGAGGAGAAGGGCGTGCCGGCCGTCAAGAACGGCGACCCGGTGGTGGACCGCCGTGGGCGCTGTATCGGTGTGGTTACCAGTTGCGCTCTGGACACCGGCGGCTACCAGTTGGGCATGGCGCTCATCGAACGGCGTTACCACCGCGTGGGAAGCCGCATCGGCATCTTCCCGCTGCCCCGCCGGGGTGGGAAGGAGGAGAAGCCGAAGGAGGCCCTGCAGCCCGGAGACCAGGTGCTTCTGAACGAGTGGGCCGTCATCTTGCCGCGCTTTCCTGTGGAACGCGAGTGGGCCGAGCAGGCCGGCGCCGGGGCATAAGTTCCGTCGAACCTGGGCCGGCCCCTGGAGGCCGGCCCAGGCAAAACCGCCTCAAAGCCCGGATATCCCTTTAGGGTCTATCCGAAAACCCGTAGGGAAGTTTCGGCCTGCCCGGATAAAAGGTCATCCCCGGCGTCACGAAATTTTCTGTCCTCCGGGGAATTTGGACTTTTCGGCTTTTGGATGTAAAATTCCCCCGGTACGATGAGACGTGAGAAGCCTTACCGGGCTCGGGCCGAACAGCGAATGAAAAGTTTTATCGGCACTTCCGGCTGGATTTACCCGCACTGGCGAGGAGCCTTCTATCCACCCCATCTTCCTCAGAGGGACTGGTTCGCTTACTACGCCGGCCACTTTGATACGGTCGAGATCAACAACACCTTCTACCGCCTGCCGGGAGAGGCGGCCTTCCGCCGCTGGGAAGAGCAGGCCCCGCCGGGCTTTCTCTATGCCCTCAAGGTCAGCCGTTACATCACCCATATGAAAAAACTTCACCAGGTGGAAGAGGCGCTGGGCCGTTTCCTGGAGCGTGCCCGCCTGCTCGGGGAGCACCTGGGGCCGCTCCTCTACCAGTTACCGCCGGGCTGGCGTGTTTCCCCGGAGCGGCTGGAGGCCTTCCTGCGCCTTCTCCCCCGGGACCTCCTCCACGTCTTCGAGTTCCGCCATCCCTCCTGGTTCTGTGCCGAGGTCTTCTCGCTTCTCGAACGTTACGGTGTTGCCCTCTGCCTGCCCAACATGCCCGGCCTGGAAAGCCCCCGTCGGGCCGTCGGGCCGGCCGTCTATGTCCGTATGCACGGGGCCACCCTCCTCTACGCCAGTTGCTACAGCCGGGAAGAACTGGAGGCCTGGGCCGGGTGGCTCTCGGAGGAGCGCCGGGCCGGCCGGGATATCTACGTCTACTTCAACAACGATGCCTTCGGCTATGCCGTGAAGAACGCCCAACTGCTTCGGGAACTTCTGGGGCAGGGATGAAGACCAGCGACTTTGACTACGAACTGCCGTCGGAAATCATCGCCCAGCGCCCGGTCGAGCCCCGGGATGCCTCCCGGCTGCTCGTCCTGCACCGGGAAAACGGGAACATCGAGCACGCCCACTTCCGCGACCTGCCGGCCTACCTCCGGCCGGGCGACCTCCTGGTGGCTAACGAGAGCCGGGTGATTCCCGCCCGATTGCTGGGGTGCAAAGCGCGCACCGGCGGACGTGTGGAGGTCCTCCTTCTGCGCCGGCTGGACGAACGCCGCTGGGAGGCCCTCCTGGGTGGACAGCGCATCCGGACCGGCCTGGAACTGGCCTTGGGGAAGGAGCCGGCCCTGTACGCCCGTGTGGAGGAAACCCGACCGGACGGTGTGCGGGTGCTCGGCTTTGCCGAGGCGGTCGAACCGCACCTGGAGCGGCTGGGGATGGTGCCACTTCCGCCCTATATCCGCGAGCCGCTGGCCGATGCAGAACGCTACCAGACGGTCTATGCGCGGGTGGCCGGGTCGGTGGCCGCACCCACGGCCGGCCTGCACTTTACCCCCCGCCTGATCGCCGAACTCCAGGCCCGGGGGGTGGGCTTTGCCTTCCTCGTCCTGCACATCGGCCTGGATACCTTCCGCCCGGTGGAGGTGGAGGAGATCGAAACGCATCCCATCCACGCCGAATGGTGCCGGGTGCCGGACGAGGTGGTCCGGGCCGTCCGGGAGACCCAGCAGGCCGGAGGGCGGGTGGTGGCCGTGGGCACCACCGTGGTGCGGGCCCTGGAGACGGCCGCCCAGGGTGGGGAAATCTCCCCTTTCGAGGGCTGGACCCGGCTCTTTATCTACCCCGGTTACCGCTTCCGGGCGGTGGATGCCCTGATCACCAACTTTCACCTGCCCCGCTCGACCCTCCTGATGCTGGTCTGTGCCTTTGCCGGCCGGGAGACGGTCCTCCACGCCTATCGGGAGGCGGTCGCCCGGTCCTATCGTTTCTACAGTTTCGGAGATGCGATGCTGATCCTCTGAGCCGCAGTTCGGCCCCCGGGCGGCCGACTGACCGAGGACACGGCGATGGCCTTCTGTGCCGATTATCACATCCACCTGGAAAACGGCCCCTATACCCCCGAATGGCTGGAGGCTTTCCTGGAGACTGCCCGCCGGAGGGGTTTGCAGGAAGTCGGTTTCAGCGAGCACCTGCACGACTTTTACGAGGGCCAGCAGGTGGCCGGCCGCTGGTGGGAGGAGGACTCCGATCCGGTCGAGCGGGAATATGCCGAAAGGTGGTGGCGGGCACGCCCCCGCTGTTCCCTGGAGGCCTATGTGGCCTTTATCCAGGAGGCCCGGGAGCGTTCCGACCTGCCCCTGCGCCTCGGCCTGGAGGTGGACTATTTCCCCGGCCGGGAAGAGCCGCTACGCCGGCTTCTTTCGGCCTATCCCCTGGACTTTGTCCTGGGTTCGGTCCACTGGCTGGGCGCCTGGGGATTCGACCACCTGAACCGCCTGGACCGCTGGCAGGACCGCGATGTCAATGCGGCCTTCCGTCAATATTTTGACCTGCTCGGCCGGGCGGCGCGCAGCGGCTTATTTGACATCATGGCCCATCCCGATCTCATCAAACTGGCCGGCCACCGTCCCTCTTACGACCTGAAGCCGCTGTATGAAGAGGCGGCGCGGACCTTTGCCGAAGGTGGGGTCGCTGTGGAGGTGAACACGGCCGGCCTGCATCGCCCTGTGCGCGAAATCTACCCCGCCGAGCCGTTCCTGCGCCTCTGCCGGGACTATGGGGTTCCGATCGTCATCTCCTCCGACGCCCACCGGCCGGAGGAGGTGGGTCGGGATCGGGAGGCCGCCCTGGACCTGGCCCGGCGCTGTGGCTATAGCCGGGTCTGCCGCTTTGTGCGGCGGAGGCGGGAGGAGGTATGAAGTGTACGCCCTGGTGATCGCCGAGGACCCCGATGAGATGGCCATCCTGACGCAGGTTCTGCAGCGGGCCGGCCTGGCCTCCACCGTCTCCGGCAGCCTGGAGCAGGCGCTGCGCACCTGGGGCGGCCGGCCGGCCGATATGATTCTCTGCGCCGTCGGCGAACCCGACCTCATGGAGCAGGTCCAGCGCACCCGCGCCCAGACCAGCGTGCCGCTCATCCTGATCACCGATCCGATCCCCGAACGCCTCCATTGCCGGCTGCTCGAGGAAGGAGCCGACCGGGTGGTCATGCGCCCCTACAGCGCCCGGCTGATGATTGCCCGGGTCCGGGCGCTCCTTCGCCGGGCCGGCGGCCTGCCCGTCTTCAGCCTCCCCACCCTGAGCATCGCCGGCCTCACGCTGGACCCATCCACCCGCACCGTGGAGGTGGCCGGCCGGCCGCCCCGCCGCCTAACCCACCTGGAATTTCGTCTGCTCCATCTCCTGATGATTCACCGCGGCCAGGTGCTGCCCACCGAGCATATTGTCCGTATGGTCTGGGGCTACAAGGCCGCGACCGACCCCGAACTCGTGCGCGGCCTGGTCAGCCGCCTGCGCAGCAAGGTCGAGGCCGATCCCCGCAACCCCCGTTACATCCTCACGGTGGCCGGGGTGGGATATCGCTTCGGGGAAGAGGAGTAGGGGCGGGGACGGGGTATGCCCTGTCCCTATCTCGGCGTCCAGTCCGGGCAATTGTTTCGGGTGATGGAGGCGGCTGGCCCACGGATGCCCATCCGCTCCTTGCAGGCCGTCTCCCGCCGGTAGATGCAGTTTTCGCAGCAGTGCACGACGGCGTGACAGTTCCAGCAAAAATCGGCCACGTCGTAGATTTCGGCCCCGCAGGAGTAGCAGTGCAGGGTAATTCCCTCTTCCTCTTCCTTGGGGGCAGATACCGCGCCCGGACCAGGGGGCTCCTCTTCCGGTTGCAGGAGGTTGCCGTGACGCTGGCGCAGGAGGTCCAGCCCCTTGCGGGCTGCCTCGTGCCCGGGGTTGATCGTCAGGACATTGGCCAGGGCCACCTGCATGTCGCGGGGGTCGTCCACCACGCCGCTGAGCCACAGCCAGGCCTGCTCGTTGTACGGCTCGCGCTCGACGATCTCGAGGAGCAAGCGGCGGGCTTCTTCACGGCGTTTCTCACGGACCGCCTGGATGGCCTGCTTCAGCAATTCGCCGGTAGTCTTTTCTTCGGCCATGGCATCCTCTCGGTCTGTTACCCGGCCAGGGCCAGGAGGGCTTCCAGCAGCACCTTCTCCTGTTCCGGGAGCACGGTACGGGCATCCAGGAGCAGCCGGTCCCCCTCGAGGCGCGGGATAACGGGAGGCTCCCGGCGGCGCAGCCGGAGGGCTGCCTCTTCGGCCGAAGGAAGGCCCGAGACCTCCAGGGCCCAGGTGGGCAGGGTTTGCCCCGGCAGCGAGCCTCCGCCCACCGCCGTCTCGGTGCGCACCACCTGCACGGCCAATCCATAGCGGGACAGGTAGCGTTTCCAGCGCCGCGCCCGTCGGCCTACCTCCTCCAGCGGCTGGGAGATCATCCGCCAGATGGGAATTTCCCGCAGCGCCTCTCCCCGCAGGTAGTGGAGCAGGGTAGCCTCCAGGGCGGCCAGGGTCATCTTGTCCAGGCGTACGGCCCGGGCCAGCGGGTGGCGCTCCAGCCGGGCGATAAGTTCGGCCCGGCCGACGATCAGGCCGGCCTGCGGCCCGCCCAGGAGTTTGTCGCCGCTGAAGCAGACGAGGTCGGCCCCGGCCTGGACACTCTCCTGCACCATCGGTTCGTGGGCCAGCCCGAAGGCGCTCGTATCCAGAAAGGTGCCGCTCCCCAGGTCATCCATCACATAAATATTATGGCGGTGGCCCAACTCCACTAGTTCCGTCAGGGGGACATCGTGGGTGAAGCCGACCAGGGCAAAGTTGCTGCGGTGCACCCGGAGGAGCATGGCCGTCTCCATCCCGATGGCCCTGGCATAGTCGCTGATGTAGGTACGGTTCGTCGTCCCCACCTCGACCAGGGTGGCTCCGCTCTGGGCCATGACCTCGGGGATGCGGAAGCCGCCGCCGATCTCGACCGCCTGGCCGCGGGAGATGATGACCTCTCGGCCGCGGGCCAGGGCCGAGAGGGCCAGGAGGACGGCGGCGGCGTTGTTGTTCACGGCCAGGGCCGATTCCGCCCCGCTGAGCCGGCCGAGGAGGCGGCGGGCGTGTTCGTGGCGGGAGCCGCGCCGGCCGGCCTCCAGGTCGTATTCCAGATTGCAGTACCCCTGGCTGACCCGGCGCACGGCTTCCAGCGCCGCCCGGCTCAGGGGGGCCCGGCCCAGATTGGTGTGCAGGATGACGCCGCTGGCGTTCACGGCCGGCTGAAGGGTTGGCCGGAGCCATTCCTGGAGCCGCCCGATGGAGCGGGAAGCCACTTCGGCCAGGTCGGGCGGCGGCGCGCCGGCGGCGATCTCCCGGCGGGCCTCCTCCAGGGTATCGCGGATGGCCTCTACCAGGAGGTCGTGCGGCCATGTTTCCTCCGGCCGGCCCGAGCGAATTTCCTGAAGCACCCGCTCCACGCTCGGCAGTGCCCGGTAAGCCGATTCGACCTCGCCCATCGGCTATGCCTCCTTCTCGAACTCTACAGAAGCGACCTGTCCATCCCAGAGATGCACGATGCAGGAAACCGCTTCGGCCAGGCGGGCGTCGTGGGTGGCCAGGAGGACGGTTTTTCCCCGGCGGTGGGCGGCCCGGAGGAGGTCCAGGACCTGCCGGCCGGAGGCGCTATCCAGGTTACCGGTCGGCTCGTCGGCGGCGAGAAGGACGGGGTCGTGGACCAGGGCCCGGGCCAGGGCCACCCGTTGCTGCTCTCCACCGGAGAGTTGGGCCGGCAGGTGGTGGGCCCGGCCGGCCAATCCCACCTCCTCGAGGGCCTGCCAGGCCCGTCGGCGCCGCTCCCCGGGCGGAAGGAGGGAAGCGAGTTCCAGGGGCAACTGCACGTTCTCCAGGGCGGTCAGGGTGGGGAAAAGTTGGAAGAACTGGAAGACGATGCCCACGTGCCGTCTGCGCCAGCGGGCCAGGGCCTCCTCGGAGAGGCGGTCGAGCCGCCGGTCGCCGACCCAGACCTCCCCCTCCGTCGGGCGGTCCACGCCGGTGATCAGGTTGAGCAAGGTGGTCTTGCCGCTGCCGGAGGGGCCGACGATGGCGATAAAGGCCTGCCGGGGCAGGTCGAGGTTGACCTCCCGCAGGGCCGGGCAGGGGGTGTTGCCCTGGAGGAAGGTTTTGGATACATTCCACAGGCGAATCCAACCGTGCTCCACCGTGGCCTCCGCCGGTTCATCTGGGAGGCATTATAGGGCAAAGGGAAGGCGGCGTCAACTCGATTTGACGAAATCGGGAGAGGGTGCTATAATAGCATCAGAACGTTGTTCGCACCTTTCCAATCGGTGCCAGGTGATACGGACACTTCCCGGTAGCTCAATTGGCAGAGCGGCTGACTGTTAATCAGTAGGTTGGTGGTTCGAGTCCACCCCGGGAAGCAAAGAGGGTTACGGTGGCTTGTATTTTATCAATGGTTTCGTAGGACAGCCTTTCCGTTCGGCCAGTCTACAGGACACCTTCAGCCTGTTCGCTCATCCAGGCAAACTGCCTGAGAACTTGCTCCGATTTCGGAGCCAGGGTAGACAGCCTGGAATTTTCCTGTGGCTCTCCTCGAGGGGCACCTCCCAGGCCAGGGTTGCCTACCTGTCAAAATCGGGCTGATCAGGTGCTAGGGGATAGTTCAGAAACCGGTTTACGTTTTGGGCCCAGGAGGTGAACCCGTGTCCGCTTCCCATTTCCAGAGCGCCGAACTCGCCTGTCCGCGGTGCGGCCGGCCCTTCCAGGCCGAAATCTGGCTCATTGTGGATGCTGCCGAGCGCCCCGACCTGCTCGAGCGCCTGCGCGCCGGCACCCTGCACACCCTCACCTGTCCCCACTGCGGCCACGAGGGGCAGGCCGACGCGCCGGTGCTGGTGTTTCGCCCTCACCTCCTCCCCCTGGCCCCCTC
>DAOUAK010000058.1:0-9840 GCA_034433695.1 Chloroflexia bacterium | reverse complement strand
CGGACGAAAGGTTGATGGTGGAGGGCTGGCCGAAGGAATAGTTGATCTGGTAGTTTGTGCCGGTGGAAAGGGCCCCGCCGCCGGAGAGGACGTTCCAGTGCAGGTCGTAGACGCTCCCGCTCTGGGCCAGGACGACTCCGGCGGTCAAGGTACAGGCCAGGGCCAGGAAGAGGCTCCAGCGGGCCGGCCGGAAGGGCGGAGAAGCGCCCGAGGTGCTCTTGGCGGCCATCGTTTCCCTCCTAGCGCTTCGGTTCGACCGGCACGGCAACGGCCGGAGACGATTGGGCTGGCGGAACCTGGGCCGCAGCGCCTCCCTCCACCCCGACGGAGACCGCCGTCGCGGTTGCCACGGGCTCCTGGGGAGACGCGCCCTTTTCCGGCGGGGACGGCTCCGGCGGAGGTTGCATCCGCAGGCCCTCATAGCCCAACCGTTTGGCCACGATGCGATAGTCGAAGGCAATGTTGGCCTTCCCGCCGCCCAGTTCGCGCACCTCAAAGTTGGTCGGCGTCTTCCGGGCTACATACAGGCCCTGGCACTCTCCTAGGGGAGTAAGGAAGACGTGATAGTCTTCGCTCAGGTCGACCGTCGAGGCAAAATCCGGGGCAATGGTGACAACGGCCCGTCCATCGGATAAAGTGGCGGTGCCAAAGTCCTCGAACCAGACCTCGGTGCTCATGACGGCCGAGAGAACGGTCTGCTTGGAGTTGGGATCGTCGTCGGGAGGGTTGAGGAAGATATAGTAGCCACCATCCACATAGAGGTTGCCGGCATTGGTTAGATAGAGGCGCAAGGTCCCCCCTGGGAAGTCGCCGCTATAGCCTCGAAGGATGTCGCCACTGTAGGACCATGCCCCAACCCCCACGCCGCTCCAGTAGTTGTGGCCGGCCAGTCCCCATCCGCTGGAGGAATCGCTCCGTGCATAGGCACCTACATAGTAGGGGCTATAGGCCTGGGCCCCATAGTACCCCCTGCCGTACAGCCCCCCACCTCCGGTCGAGTTGTTGTTATACCCCCAGACGCCGTAGCCGGAGGACGAGTCCACACAGCCGGCCACGCCGGCCGGGCCGTCGGAGGGAACGGTCCAGGTGGTCGTCCCCGCCACGCCGTATACACCGTGGACGGCTACTCCTGTGGCCGAGGCGTAGCCGACCACGGCCTGACCGTAGGTATAACTGGTGTAGTCCGTCTGGCCGAAGACGCCGCGGGCGTAGGGGCTGTAGCCGACTACGCCGATGAAGCCCTGCCCCTGGACGCCGGTCCCGCCGGTGGCAGCGCTGTTGTAGCCGAAGACGCCATAGTCCGAAGCCCGGGCCACACTCCCGAGCACGCCTATAGCCGCGTCAGTGAAGTAGGTCCAGGTACTCGTCCCGGCCACGCCGACCACGCCGATGGAAGACTGGCCGGCGCCGGCGGCGAAGGCGTTGATCCCCAAGACACCGGAGGAACTGCCGGTTGTACCGTTGGCCGCGCCGACGACGCCCCATCCGCCTCCGGCGCTCTCGCTATACCCCCAGACGCCGATGCCGGAAGCCGTGCCGGCCCTGCCGGCCACCCCCACCGGCGCCGATGGAGCCGAATAGTTCGTGGTTCCGGCCAATCCGTAGACGCCGCTGCCCCCGGTGGTGCTGTTGTTCCGACCGAAGACGCCAAAGCCCGTGGCCGAGTTCATGCTGCCCAGGACCCCGGCACCGTAGCCGGATGGGGGAAGGTAGATGGTATCGGCGACCGAACCGACCACGCCGTAGGCCGAGGAGGCAGCAGAGTTGATGCCAAAGAGGCCGTAATCGCCCGGAGAGGTTACGCTACCGGTCGCTCCGGTGCTCACCCCGGCCGGCGCCCGATAGAAGGTGCCGGCCCCGCTGCGGCCGAACACGCCGTCCACGTCGGCCGTGGTGGAGGAGGCATAGCCTTCTACTCCGGAGCCGGAGGTGCTCACCCCGTACACACCGCTATCGCTGACGCTCTGTCCCTGGATGCCCCAGCCGCTTCCGGTATTGTTCACCAGAAGGACGTAACTTCCGGCCACGCTGGCCGTGGTCGAATCCTGGATGTTCTTGCGGATATTGCCGATGGCGATGGCCACGCTGGTCATCGGCTGGTAGGGCGTCATCGTATCCCAGCCGGAGGTGCAGGGGTTCTGGTTGGCCGTATTGCAGACCTGGATGCGCAGCCACCGGTCGCCGGTAAAGTGGTTGGCGTTGAAGGAGGTGAGGAGGACGTTGAAGAGGCCCTGGGAGTCCACGGCAGCGGTGAATTCGGTGGGTCCCCAGACCGTCGAGGAGCAGTCCGAGGCACTGCATACGGTGAAGCGCATGTTATAGTTCCCGGCCGGCACGGGGGCACCGGAGGCGGTATAGAGCCGGCCCTGGAAGTTGATCGTGTCGCCGGAAGCCTGGATGCTTCCCTCCAGGCCCGGCGGCGACGAAGCGGTAGGCCCCTGGGCGTATACCCCGGCGACCACCAGTAGGCCCAGCATCAGGCCGGACACACCGAGCAGGATCGCTGCCTTTTTCATGGGTCTCCTCCTTTTGGACGCTTCCTGTTCCGACAACGGTTGAAAAAGGACAACCGGCCGGCGGAAACCTTCCGCAACGGCCGGTTACGCCACTGGCTCCACCCAACCCTGGCGTCCACCAGGCATGGGTCGGGTCTCATCGCCTCCGTTGCCGGATAGTGGGTTTTGCAGTCAAGCGTATGAAAACTTAATTTATATTATAATGTAAGGAAAGCGTGATGTCAATAGTACCAAAGTACTATAATGAATCGTACTATACTGACCATATGGGCCGATCAGGCGGCGGCCGGTTAGAGCGAAGGATTTGCCGGTCTCGCCGGGCCGTGGCATAATAGGGGCCGCTAGAAAATTCGCCAGCCGAAGAGGGTGGCCAGGAACAGGAGGAGAAAGATGATGAAGATAAGCAGGCCGCAACCGCAGCCGGTGCAGGAGTCTCCCCGGCCCCAGCCAAAGCGGCGCTCCAGGGCATCGAAGCCAGCCCAGAAGGAGCAACTGCAGCAGGCCGCCCAGACAACCGCTCGTGCGACGTGGGACCATTCGACCCTCCTTGTCAGGTCTAGATAGAGCACGGATTTGTGGATGAGCCGGTTTCATGGCCGAGATCGGGATTGATGCCAGCCGCATGGCCCGCGCCCGCCGCACCGGGACGGAGCAGTACACCGCCCGTCTCCTGGAGGCGCTGGTATGCCTGCCGACGGTGCACCGCCTGACGCTCTATTTCAACCGACTGCCTGCGCCTGCGCCGGCCTGGCCTCCGCATGTAACGGTGCGGGAGATGCCTTTCCCCCGCTTCTGGACCCACCTGCGCCTTTCCTGGGAAATGGTCCTCCGGCCGCCCGACCTGCTCTTTGTCCCCGCCCACGTCCTGCCCCTGGTGCGCCCCCGCCGCACCGTGGTAACCGTTCACGACCTGGGTTACCTGTATTTTCCCCAGGCTCATCCGCCCCTGCGCCGCTTGGAACTCCACCTGAGCACGCTCTGGAACGCCCGTGTGGCCGGCCGGGTCATCGCCGTCTCCCGGGCCACAAAGGACGACCTGGTGCGTCGCTACCGCATCCCGGCCGAGCGCATCCGCGTGGTGTATCACGGCGTGGAGGAGCGTTTCCGCCCCACGCCGGACCCGAAGGTGGCGGCCCGCTATAACCTCCCGCCGCGCTACTTCCTCTACCTGGGGGCGCTTCATCCGCGCAAAAATCTGGAGCGCCTCCTGGAGGCTTATGCCGGCCTGCCGGAGGAAGCCCCTCCCTTGGTCCTGGCCGGCCCGCGGGGCTGGTACTTTGAGCGCATTTCTGCCGCCATCGCCTCCCTGGGGCTGGAGAGGCGCATCCTCCTTCCCGGTTACATCGCCGACGAGGACGTGCCGGCCGTCCTGAGCGGGGCCCTGGCCCTGGTCTACCCTTCTCTCTACGAAGGCTTCGGCCTTCCGGCCCTGGAGGCCATGGCCTGCGCCACCCCGGTCATCGCCGCCGGCACCTCTTCGCTTCCGGAGGTGGTGGGAGAAGCCGGCCTGCTGGTGAACCCGCTGAGCGTGGAGGAACTTCGAGCGGCCATGGCACGTTTGCTGGCCGAGGAGGGGCTGCGGGCCGAACTCGGCCGGCGAGGGAGGGAACGGGCCGGCCTCTTTACCTGGGAACGCTGTGCCCGGGAGACGCTGAACGTGTTGGAGGAGGTGCTGGAATGACCGGGTTCTCGGTTCAGGGCATCGGGCTTTTTTCGGGTGGACTGGACTCGCTCCTTTCCATCGTTCTGCTCCTGGAGCAGGGCCTGAAGGTGGAGGCCATGCACGCCATCCTGCCGGTGCACCGGCCGGGCCTGCGGGCCTGGGTGGAGCAGGCAATGGCCCGGCTGGGCGTTCCGCTTTACCTCATTACCCTGGAGGAAGAGTTCTTCGAGATCCTGCGCCATCCCCGCCACGGCTACGGCAGCGGGATGAACCCCTGTCTGGATTGCCATATCCTCCTTCTGCGTCGGGCTGCCGAGCGGATGCAAGAGGTGGGGGCTTCCTTCGTCTTCACCGGGGAAGTACTGGGCGAACGACCGATGTCGCAGCACCTGGCCGCCCTGCAACTGGTGGAGCGGGAGTCCGGCCTCCAGGGGCGACTGCTCCGCCCACTTTCGGCCCGCCTCCTTCCGCCAACCATCGTAGAGGAGGAGGGATTGGTGGACCGCAGTCGGCTGCTCGACATCCGCGGCCGCACCCGCCGGGTGCAACTGGAACTGGCCCGGCGGTATGGGCTATCGGACTTTCCCACCCCGGCCGGCGGGTGTATGCTGACCGATCCCGGCCTTTCCCGCCGGGTGCGCGACCTTTTGCACTACCGGCCGCAATTTTCCCGTTCCGACTTTGACCTCCTGCGGGTGGGCCGGCACTTTCGCCTTTCGCCCGAGGTCAAGGTGATTTCCGGTCGCAATCAAGACGAGAACGCTCGTCTCCTAGAACTGGCGGAAGAGAGCGATCTCTTCTTCGAGGTCAAGGGGGTGGGCAGCCCGGTAACGCTCCTGCGCGGACCGGCCAACGAGGAGGCCGTCCGTCTGGCCGCCGCCATCACCGCCCGCTACAGCGATGCCCGGACCTCGCCCGTTCGGGTACACTATGGGAAGGTTTACCCCGAACTGGAAGCCACGGTGGAGGTGGAGCAGGCTCCGGAGGACCTGCTATCGCGGCTGCGCATCGCCTGAGGGCCTGGCCGGAATCCCGTGCCCGGAGCAACTCTATCGGTTTGCGCTCTTCCTCAAGACCCATCCGTTGCCCACCGAAGAGACATTTGAAGAAGTTGCGGCAGATGAAGCACTATGGGATGCGCAATTCGCGGCGACCGATGATGAGAAGTTGGCTGGACTGGTGGCGGCAGTCGAAGCAGAGATCAACGAAGGTCAAACGCTACCGATGTTCGATGAGCATGGCGAATTCATCGAGCACAAATGAAGTCACAAACGACCGGTTCAGGGTTGGGGCATCGGCACCCGGCCGGCCATTTTGCTGGCCAGTTCCTCTACTTCTTCCTCCCGGAAAGCGCCGGCCGGCCCTGCCGTCACCAGAAAGCCCAGGATGTTGCGCCGCCGGAAAAACAGGAGATAACTCTCTCCGCGCAATCCCGCCGTCGTCGTCACCGTGGCCCGCGAGAAGACCACCTCGATTTCCCCTTCGGTGATTTGGGGCGGTTCCAGCGAATTTGTCTGAAGGTGGCCAGCCTGTTTTCTCAAACCCTCCTGGACGTTGTTGAGGATTTCCTGCAACGCCCCCTGGGCTCCGCCCGAGGAATCGCAACGCAGGACGGCTGCGATCACCTGGGTTTCGGAAGGGACAAGCGACGGAGAAATGGCCACCGTGCCGGTAAAGATGCGCAGGCTGGCCTCCAGAAAACCGGGGGCTTCTTCCAGATGGAGCAACTCCAGGAGGCCCTGGAGGTTTTCCTCGCGTTCCAGACGATAGGGTTCTCCCAGGTCTTCGAGCCGCAAGTTCATCTCGGCGGCCGGCTTCTCGATCAGTTTCTCCGTCCCACAGGCCGCCAGCAGGACCAATCCCACAAGACCCATAACGGCCCACACGATACGCTTCATCATCCTATCTCCTTGTTTCTTCCGGTCCGTTTCTGCCGCAGTCGTTGTAACCGACGGGCCAGGTCCGGCCGCTCGCCGTATTCGGCGATGGCCCGTTCAACCGCTGCCTCGGCCCGGGCCAGGTCCCCGGAACGGTGTTCGTGGTACTTGGCCAATTCCACACAGGCATAGAGAGGCGGTTTCCCCGGACGCTCCAGGAGGGCCTGCCAGACCTCCATTGCCTCTGCCCATCTTCCTTCCCGCTTGAGGAGGAGGGAAAGGTGCTCCCAGGCCCGTTCGCGCTCCCGGGGCGGCAGGGCCAGGAGCAGGGCCGAACGGTAGGCAGCGATGGCTGCCGAAGGATCGCCCCGGCTTTCGTACAGCCGGCCTAGGGCGTAGAACTCCAGACCGTGGCGGGCCCCGCCCTCGCCCCACGGATCGCTCAGGAAGCGGGCCAGGTGGGTGGCCAGGGCGACCAGGGAAAGGACATCCTGGGCGTTATGGTAAAAGACCGGCCGGAGCACCTCGGCCGGAGCGCCGCGCAGGTAGTCGTGATAGACGGAAGGGATGCGCCAGGAGGGGATGTCCAGGAAGGTGCGCTGCACACCGAGGAGGTGCTCCTCCAGGTGGCTCAGGCGGCAGCGGACCAATCGGTCGCGCCAGAGGCGGCGGGCCGGCACGAGGAGGTCCAGGTGGACCTGCCCGGCCCAGGGAGGCCTCATACGGGCGAGGATGTAGCGGTTGCCCAAAACCGGGAGGTCAAAAGCCCGGCCGTTGAAGGAGACCAGCCCCTCGCCGGAGCGAATCTGTTCGGCCACCGTTTCCAGGAAGGCCCGTTCCTCGGCCGGGGAACGGAGGAAAACCTGTCGCAGGCAGAAGGTGTTGCCTTCGAAACGGCCCAGTCCGACCAGAAAGGCGTAGGTGCCGGCCCCGTCCGATAGCCCGGTGGTCTCGATGTCCAGAAAAGTCAGCCCGGTCGGAGAAAGGGGCGGAAGGGGGCCGGCCGAGGATAGGTCCCCCCATCGTTCCACCGGCTCCTGCAAAAAAGCGGCCAGCGGGAAACGGCCGTGGACATAACTCAGGGGGTAGGTCTCCTCGACGATGAAACAGCGCCCTGCGCCCGTGTCCACCAGCCGCCCCTCGAGACCGGGAAAAGTCTCCCTCGCTTCCGGCGGAGCCGGGCGGAATTTCAGTTCTCGACCCCGGCGAAGCCCCAGCCGCTCCAGCAGGCGGTAGATTTCTTCCGGCAACGGTCTATCTCCCAACGGCCTGCCCCCTATTCCTCCTTCCAGACCCGCAGGAGTTCTTTCCATTCGCCGGTCAGGAGAGCGCGTTCGGCTGCATAGTAGATGTGATCCCGTCCTTCTTCATCCCGGTAGACCAGGTCTACCCGCTCCGGATCCAGTCGCAGGTAGCCGATGTTGCCCCACCAGCGCACCCGGTTCTCGTCCAGCGGCAGGTCCTGGTGAAAGTGGGCGATGGCATAGGCGTAGGGGGAATCGGGCGGGAACTCGCTCTGACGCCGCACCCGGGGGTCGACCCGGCCGGTCTGCATATCCCGGAACTGGTAGAGAATCTCCTCCCGGCTGGCGGCGCTGCGGACCACTTCCACCCCGGTCGGTGGGAGTGGCACCCGCACCAGGTCCACCCATCCCTCCGCCCCGCTCAACTGGCTGCGATGGACGCGGCGGAAGTAGCGCACCTGACCGTCTGCCTGGCGCATGGCCAGGTCGAAGAACAGGTTATTGCCTTCCCAGTAGACCCGCTCGACGGCGGCCTGACCTCGCCAGCGCGGCAGGCGTCCGCCCCAGGTGGTCGGGGCCGGCCGGCCCGCAACCTCGGCCGTTTCTTCCTCCGGATGCACCTCTTCAGGCTGGGCCACGGCCTCTTGCCTGGGCAGGGCAGGCGCCGGCTTCTCCTCCGGGGCGGAGGCTGGAGCGGGGCGCACGGCTGCCGGCCTTAGGGAAGGGCGGGGAATATAGGCCGTTGGCCCCCGGGCGGCGGCTTCTTCCAGGAGGATGGCGGGTTCTTCTTCCACCGGTGGACGGAGGGATTCCACGGCCTCTCGCCAGCGAGGGGTCAACCCCCACTCCGAGACGCCGTAGAAGATGTGATCCACCCGGCCTTCGGCATCCCGGTGCACCAGGTCAAAGACGCGCCGGTCTCCGCTCCGGTAGGCCCGCCAGACCCCGTATTCGCCTTTCCACAGCACGCGGGTGAGGTCGGCCTTCCCCTGGCGCAGGGCCTCCTGGCGTTCGATGGCATAGGCCCACAGCCCCCGGGCCCGCTGGCGGGTGACGCCGGATGTGACGCGCATGTCGCGGATGTTGTAGAACCAGGTGCCGTCGCGCAGGTAGGCGCCGACGATCTCCACACCCGCCTGAGGTAGATCCAGGGCCCCGGCGGTAAAAGCGCCCCGCCCGGCCAGTTCCAGGATTTCCTGGCGGCCGGCCGGCCGCGTCTGGTTCCCCTGCCGCACATAGACGATGCCTTCGGAGGTCACATAGGGAGGCGGATCCTCCGGGTGCACTTCGACCCGGATGATCTCCTTGCCCGCATAGCGGAGCAGTTCCAGATTGAGCCGTGGGGAGGGTTCCACCCGAGCCCGGACGGAACGGGAAATGGTCGCGCTCCAGCGCTCCGGGTCCTCGACTCCAGTTACCGTCTCCTCGCTCAGGCCGAGCAGCAGCACCCCTCCACCGGCGTTGGCCAGGGCAGCCACGTCGCGGTAAAGCCCTTCGGGGTCGGCCTGGGCATAGAGGATGACTCGTTCCGGCCCCTGGCGAGAAAGTTGCTCTACCTGGACCCGCAGCCGTTCCTGTTCTGGTAGGCGGATGCGTTCCATCTCCCGGCCGGCCAGGAGTTCGCGCAGGGCCATAAACGAAGGGCGATCCGGGAGGACCTCGGTGTAACACCGTCCCGGTCCGTCGCCTTCTCGACGGCGGCCGCAGAAGGCAGCAGAGGACCAGACCATCGGCAACGGGCCGGCCGGCACTTCTTCTGGGGAAGTACTTTCCAGCGCCAGCGGCCCAGGGGGGAGGACCGTCTCCGTCAGGCCCAGCCGTTGCCATCCCCGACCGTCCAGAAGCACCAGTGCGTCGGCCTGGAAGAGGAGGGTGCAGGCGGTCGGCAGATCGGTTGGGGAGACGATCTCCGGATTGCCCTCACGGATTCGCTCGATCGGAATGCCCAGGTTAAGCAGGAGGGCGTAGAGGCGCTCGGCCGGCGTCTCGGGAGGAAAGAGGGCCAGAAGGGCCAGTCCCTCCCGGCTCGTTACCTCAAAGCCGGGGAGAAGGAGGAGGTGGTCGCAGATTCGCTGGTAATCGTTCCAGAGTGCCTCGTCGGAAGGGGAAAGCCGGCCGGCCTCCTGGAGCACCTTCAGGCGATGAAATTCCAGGCGCAGTTGTTCATAGCCGCGCACGGCGTTGTGATCTACCAGGCCGAGGACATCCAGGCCGGCTTCCTCGGCCCGGCGCAGGATGGTCAGAAGGGAAACTTTTTCCTGTGCGGATTCTTCGGCAACGGGGTAATGAACATGCCAATCGGCGCGCAACCAAGATGGCGACTCTTCGCTCATGGTTTTCCCTCACCATACTCAAATCGGGGCGGTCTCGGGGGACTCGCTCGTCCAGGGGCTACCGCAGATTCGGGCCAGATTCCAGAGGTCCCGGACGGCCGTAGGAGGGACCGGAATGGAGCCCAGGCCTACATCCTCGGGAAAGCCGTGGAAATCGCTGCCCCCGGTAACGATAAGGCCGTAACGTTCGGCCAGGTCGGCCAGGCG
>DAOUAK010000057.1:0-2113 GCA_034433695.1 Chloroflexia bacterium | reverse complement strand
CTCTTTGAGGCGCGTTGTGCCACAGATGGCGATGGCCCAGACCAGGTCGCGCAAGGTCGTCAGCGTTCGCGGGTCGATCGTGCCGGACATTTCGGCGACAGCGCTTTGCAGAATGGCCGTGATGTTGCGGGCCAGCGTCTCTCGTTGTACAATGGTCCTGGGCTTCATGGCGTCGTTCCTCCTTTTGGATGATTATTCGATATGGTAACGTCGCTATGATAGCCCATTTTCACTTTGTTGGAAACTGGAGGCAGCGGCCTTGACGGGGGTCTTGGATTCCTGTATAATGAATTTGCCGTTCGAGCCGAACGGCCGATTGCCGGTAAGATGTGGAAGCCAAAAGGAGGTGCAAGAGGGTAAATCCGGAGCGGCGGCCCTATTTCGCGCAAAGGAGGAGATACCATGGCAGGCAAACGTGTGCTTCTGGGACTGCTTCTTCTGGCGATGGTGGCAACTTTCGTTGCCTGTGGTGCGCCGGAGACCCCGGCCGGCCCGGCAGACCTCCTGGACCAGGTTCTGGCGGCCGGCAAAATCGTCGTCTCCACCGACCCCAACTACGCTCCCCAGAGTTTCCTCAACGAGCAGGGCGAACTGGACGGCTTTGATGTGGATGTGGCCAAGGAAGTGGCCAAGCGCCTGGGCGTCAAACTGGAGTTCGTCACTCCTGACTGGGACCTCATCACCGCCGGCAACTGGGGCGGCCGCTGGGACCTGAGCATCGGCTCGATGACCATCACCGAGGACCGCCAGGCCGTCCTCTGGTTCACCGATCCCTACTATTACACCCCCGCCTCTTTCGCCGTGCACAAGGATAACACCACCATCACCAAGCCGGAGGACCTTGCGGGCAAGACCATCGGCTTCGGCACGGCCACGACCTACGAGGCCTATCTGAACGGGCAACTCCGGATCGTCGGCGAAAAACAGATGTACGATCCGCCCAAGAATGTCATCCTCAAGCCCTACTCCACCGACGCCGAGGCCATCCAGGACCTGGCCCTGGGCGACGGCGTCCGGCTGGATGCGGTGATGTCGGCTCAGCCGACGTTGCAGGAGGCCATCAACAAGGGTGTGCCGATCAAGATCATCGGCACCCCGGCCTTCTATGAGCCGCTGGCCTTTGCTCTGGACAAGAGCCGGGGTCCCTCTTCCAAGATGCTGGCCAAACTGAACGAGATCATCGCCGCCATGCACGCCGATGGCACCCTCACCCGACTCTCGATGAAGTGGTACGGCATCGACATCACCAAGAAAATCACGCCCTGAGTACCTGTCGAGAGACTACCGGTAACCGTAGTTTGGGGTGGGGGTAACTCGGCCGTTGCCCCCACCCCGCTCGGTATTTGACGGAGCGTTGACAGGAGGAAAACCCCTTTGGACGAGGCGAGTTGCCCCGAAAAATCGGCCCGAGGACGGCACAAACTCTGGCTACTCGATCTGGAGAACTTTTCCGCCTTTCCCAGGGCGGTCCGCTTCTCCCTGGCCCTGATCGCCCTGACCGCCTTCCTGAGCCTCCTCTATGCCATTTCCTGTTTTGCCGGCAGTCCCCTTCGTCTCCAGGTGACCAGCGCGGTGCAGGACATCGCCGTCAGCCCCGGTGCCTCCCTCCTGGCCGCCGCCGTCCAGGACGGGACGGTGCGCCTGTGGGATACGGACGATTGGACGATGCGGACGCTGGCCGGCCCGGGCAGCCCGGTGCTGCGGGTCGGATTCACCCCCGACGGCCGGATGCTTGTGGGGGTCTGCTCCGACGGGACGATCCTCCTCTGGGACGTGGCGGGCGGTTGGATCGTCCGCTCCCTCCCGGTGGGCGAGCCGGTTCGGGACGCCTCTCTGAGTGCCGACGGCCGGACGCTGGCCGTGCTGGGAGAAAGCGGGACAATCCGGTTGTGGGATATGGAGTTGGGGGCGGTGATGCGGGAAATCCCCGCCGGAGAAACGCGCCGAGGGACGGTGGCCCTGAACGCCGACGGTACGCTTCTGGCCATAGGGGAGGGGAAGCGCATCTTGATTCAGGAGGCAGAGGGGAACCGGCCGCCGCGCGTGCTCCAGGGCTACTGGCGCAACGCGGCGGCGCAGGAAGGATGGGAGGGACACCTGGGTGAGGTGATCG
>DAOUAK010000056.1:0-30923 GCA_034433695.1 Chloroflexia bacterium | reverse complement strand
GGGCGTGTAGATCACGGTTGTCCTCCTGGGCGTCACCCGTTAGTCCGGCTCGATGTCCCGGCGGTTATATATTTCGGCCAGTTCTTCTCTGGACATGGCCTTGAGTTGGGCGATTTCCTGGTTATATTTTCCCTCTTCGATCTCCCGCACCCGTTCGGCCAGATGCTTGGCCGGAGGGGCGATGTACTTTCCGTAGAGCCGACGGCAGAGGATGGCGATGTTGTACTGCACCTCCTCGGCCGGGCAACGGGCGGCGCAGAGGCCGCACATGATGCAGTCGAACGATTTGTCGGCCACGGCGGCGATGTCGCCCCGCATGGCCGCGGCCATATAGGCCCGCACGTCGATTTCCTGGGGGCAGGATTTGGTGCAGGTGCCGCACTGTAGACAGCGCAGCACCTCCGGGTAGATCCGGAAGAGCGTCTCGGCGGTGGGGGTAAGTTTCTCCAGATCGTAACTCCGACGTTCGGCCGGGAAGAAAGGAATCTGGGCCAGGTACATATTCGGCTGCACCAGAGTGGCACAGGCCAGCCCGATCTTCAGCCGGTAGTCGCCGGCGATGCGGTAGACCGTGCCGCAGGCGCCGCAGAAGCCGGCCCGGCAGCCGCACCCCCGCAGGAGTTTGTACCCGGCATATTCCATCGCCTTCTGGATGGTCAGCGAGGGCGGAACCATGTACTGTTTGCCCATGATATAGATCGGGATGAGGTTTTTCGGTTCGGACATCGCTTTCCTCCTGGGGTCGGAAGTTATCTATCTCTCGACGATGTGGAGTTCGTCCTCTCGGAACACGGCCAGCGGCAGTTCTTCCTCCAGGCTGCGGCCCGCCTCGTAGCCGAAGAGGGCCTGCACCTCCTGACCGACGGCGCGGAAGACGAGTGTGAGCGGCAGCGAACTGGGGCAGCCTTCCTCGCAGATTCCGCAGCCTATGCAGGAGGCGACCATGTGGTTGAGACGGGTCAGTTGGAAGAGGAGGGTATCGGTGGGCATCCGCACCGCTCCCCGCCGGCCGGCCCACTTCATATACTGTTGCGAGGCGTGGTCGAACGTCGGCGTGCGGAAGATGCACTCGCGGCAGTAGCAGATGGGACAGACCACGGTGCAGTTATGGCAGCGCAGACAGGGGGAGAAGACGGAAAGCAACCCCTCCGGGGTGCGAATCTGCTCCCGGATGGCGGCAAAGGCTTCATCCCGGCGGGAGAGCCGGGCTTCCCGCAGCCGGGCGATGGCCTCCTCCCGGCCGGCCACCCCCTTTTCTTCCAGCCCCAGAAGCGCGGCCAGTTCGGCCCGACGGTCGGCCAGGGCGAGGAAGATTTCCTGCCGGACATCCACCCCGAACAGTCCCACCGTGACATCCACCCCCTCTGGGACAAAGTGCTCGCAGATGCGGCAGGCTGTGCGCAACTCCCGGCCCGGCCAGACGAAGCCTGCCGTGGGATCCACCCGCTCCAGGAGCCGCACCGTCAAATCCTTTTCCGCCGCGGCCATAGCCCCGTAATCCAGCACCTTGTAGGTGCCGTAACAGTCCACCCCGATGGTGAGGACGTTCTCCAGACGTACCTGGCGCAGTTTGCTCAACTCCACCGTGGCCCGCCACTCGCAGGCCTTCAGGACGACGGCCAGGCGCTCGCTCGGACCGGTGAAGGTCAACTGGGAGACGATGCGCGACGAATGCACCGGCATCACCGGGGCGATGGGGTCGGCCTCGGCCAGGAGTTCGGGGTCGTGCACCAATGTGGGGACCAGGTTGCGCCGGTCCGGCGTAGCCACCGGCACCAGGACGGCCTCCACGACCCCGCGTTCCAGCAGGGTACGAAGCATTCCCCGAAGCGCGCCCAGCGTGTCGCCGCCGGTTACGGGAAGGGTACCTTGAACGGGCATGGGTTACTCCTTGTGTGGTGCGTGATGCGTGATGCGTGATGCGTTCAGATGGCCCAGGTTCCTTTCATCGGGTTGGGACCCTTTTGCTTCAGGAAGTTTACCATCTCGGTGATGGTCTCGGCGAAACGTTTGCCCTCGCTGGCGCTGATCCAGCGCAGCCAGACCCGATCTTCTTCCAGCCCCACCTGCTTGAGGATGTTCTGGAGGATGGCCACCCGCCGGCGGGCCTTGTAATTACCGCTCTGGTAGTGGCAATCGCCGGGATGGCAACCGCCGATGAGGACGCCGTCGGCTCCCTCCAGCAGGGCCTTGAGGACGTAGACCGGGTCCACCGCCCCGCTGCACATCAGTCGGATGATGCGCACGTTGGGCGGATACTGGAGGCGGGAGGTCCCGGCCAGGTCGGCCCCGGTATAGGTGCACCAGTTGCAAAGGAAAGCCACGATGCGCGGCTCAAACGTTTCCGACATACAGGCCTCCTACGCAGAGCGCAGGTCCAACACCTGGGCCCCGGCCCGCTCCAGCGCCGCCCGAAGCGCGTTCTCCTCCACTCCGCGCACCTTCATCGTGATCGTGCCGTGGGTACGGTCCCGGCCGTAGAACGTGCCCAGCGCGACGATGTCCCCGCCGGCCCGGGCCACCTCGGCCGTCAGTCCGGCCAGCACCCCCGGCCGGTCCTCCACCGAGAGCGTCGCCCGTAGCCCCTGTTCTCGTGCCCCCAGCATCTCCAGGAAGACCTTGAAGAGGTCGGTCTCGGTGATGATGCCGACCAGCCGGTCGTCTTCCACCACCGGCAGCCCGCCGATCTTGTGGTCCACCATGATGCGGGCCGCTTCCTCCAGAGGGCAGTCGGGGCAGACGGTGATGACCTCGCGAGTCATGATCTCCTTGACCTTGAGTTTGGAGAGCAGGTAGGTGATCTCATAGACGCTCAGGCTGGTGGCCGGCGAGGGCGAGGCGTAGAGGAGGTCCTTTTCCGAGACGATGCCGACGAGCCGGCCGGGCCGGTCCAGCACCGGCAACCTTCGCACCCGGTTCTGGCGCATAAAACTCAGCGCCTCGGCCACCGGGGTATCCTCCTGAACGGTGATGGGATGGGCCGTCATACGCTCACGAACCAGCATGGGAACCCTCCTTGACAGGCGTCGCCAGCATCCAGAAGCCGCTTGACTCGCCGCCAGTCCTTTTCGGCGAGCCGTAGCCAGTCGGCAGGATAGAGAGATTCCTCAGGCACCATAGAGGACCTCTCCCTTTTCCGGAATTTCGGCGATGAACGAATCGCCGATTTCCAGCCGTTTCTCGATCTCCTGGGGGGTGAGCACCAGGGCCTTCCACGGGCAAGGAGCGGGGGGTGCCGCTCAGGATACGTTGGACCGTCGTCCAGCGCTCGAGGAAACGCTCTGGGGTCTCCTTAATCATCAGAAGGTCAATGTCGCTGTCCGGCCCCGGATTTCCCCAGGCATAGGAGCCGAAGAGAACGACCTTCTGGGGAGCATATTCCGTAACGATCTTTTGCAATATCTTCCGGATAACCCGGCATCCATCCTCCGGGCCGGCCATCTCTTTCCTCCGGGCCCCATTTCCCTAATCCAGGGCCTCGTCAATCATAGCATATATCTGCACCTTTTCAAAGCCCAGGTGCTGGGTGGCTCCGCTGGGACAGGCTACGGCGCAGGCCCCGCAGCCCTGGCAGAGCACTTCGATCACCTCGGCCACGTGCGTCTCCTCGTTCAATACCCGGGCCTCGTAGGGACAGACGGCCACACAGAGGCCGCAGCCCTTGCACAGGCGCGGATTGACCTGGGCGACGATGGCCTGGGCCTCCAGGTGATCCTGGGAAAGGAGGGTGGCGGCCCGGATCGCCGCCCCCTGGGCCTGGGCCAGCGTCTCTTCGAGCGACTTGGGGGAATGGGCCAGGCCGCAGAGGTAGATGCCGTCGGCGGCAAAGTCCAGAGGACGAAGTTTGACATGGGCCTCCAGGAAGAAGCGATCCTGGGTGAGCGGCACCTTGAGGATCTGGGCCAGCACCTCGTTGTCCGGACGCGGGACGATCCCGGTGCTCAGGACGACCCGGTCGGCCGGGAGGGTCAGCCGGCCCACCCCCGGGCTTTCTACCTCTACCCGCAGATGCCCGTCGGTCGCCACCACCTGCGGCTTCTGCTCCGGCAGGTATTCCAGGAAGATCACCCCTCGGCGGCGGGCCTCCTCGTAATACTCCTCCAGGAAGCCGTAGGTGCGGATGTCGCGGAAGAGGACGGTCACCTGTGCTTCCGGCGAGAGTTCCTTGACCTTGAGGGCGTTCTTGACTGCCGTTCCACAGCAGATGCGCGAGCAGTAGGGGTGCTCCTCATCGCGGGAGCCGACGCACTGGATCATCACCAGGGCCGGCGGCCGGCCATCCGTTGAAGCGAGTGCCGATCCGGGAGATTCGGCCAGCATCCGTTCCAGTTCGCGCTGGGTGAGGACGGCGGGGTGCTCGCCGTAGAGGTATTCCCCCGGCCGCGGCCGGTACTCTTCCGCGCCGGTGGCCACGACGATAGCGCCGTGGGTCAATTCCTCCACCCGACCTTCGGCCCGACGATGCAGCCGGCTACGGAAGCGACCCACATATCCGCTCACTTCCAGAAGTTCGGTCTCGGTATAGAGGCGGATGAGCGGATGGGTCTGTACCCGTTCCAGCAGGTGCTCCAGGAGTGTTTGGGGGGCGTTGCCGCGCAGGGTGTAGCGCAGGTGGCGCAGGTTTCCGCCCGGCTCTTTTTCCCGTTCGATCAGGGTGACGGGGAAGCCCTGATCGGCCAGGGTGAGGGCGGAGAGCATCCCGGCCGGCCCGGAGCCGATGACCAGGGCGCTGTGCTCGATTTCGATGGAGGGACGGTAGATCGGACGCAGCCGCAGCGCCTTGGCCACGGCCATCGCCACCAGGTCCTTGGCCTTTTCGGTGGCTACCTCGGGAGAGATCTTGTGCACCCAGGAATCCTGTTCCCGGATGTTGGCCATCTCGAAGAGGTAGGGGTTTAGCCCGGCTTCCCGGATGGTGTCCTGGAAGAGCGGCTCGTGCGTCCGGGGTGTGCAGGAGGCCACCACGACCCGGTTCAGGCCCAACTCGCGCACCGTATCGGCGATCTTTTTCTGCGTATCCTGGGAACAGGTGTAGAGGTTGTGTTCGGCATAGGCTACGCCGGGGAGCGTCTTCGCGTACTCCACCACCTCGGGCACGTTGACCACGCTGCCGATGTTGATTCCGCAGTGGCAGATAAAGACGCCCACCCGGGGCTCGGCCAGGCGCACATCCACCTCCGGCGGGTAGACCTTACGGCGGGTGAGGGTGCCGCGGGCCGGGGCGAGGAGACGGGCCGCCGCCGCGGCCGCCGCCGAAGCCTCCACCACCGTTTCCGGGATGTCCTTGGGGCCGCGAAAGGCTCCGGCAACAAAGACACCCGGCCGGCCGGTCTCCACCGGGGAAAATTCGTGCGTCTCGGCAAAGCCGTACCGGTTCAACGGCACCCCCAGCCGCCGGACCGTCTCTTGAAGTTGCGGGGAAACCACCATCCCCACGGAAAGGACGACCAGGTCGAATTCTTCCTCCACCGTCCGGCCCTCGGGCGTGGCATAGGTCAGGCGCAGATTCCCGGTGGCCGGGTCCTCTTTGACCGAAGAGATGAAACTGCGGAGGTAACGGATGCCGTGCTCGCGCTGGGCGGCCTCGTAGTAGGCCTCGAATCCCTTGCCAAAGGCCCGGATGTCCAGGAAGAAGATGGTCGGCTCGACCTCGGGGGCGTGTTCTCTGGCGATGATGGCTTCTTTGGTGGCGTACATGCAGCAGACGGAGGAGCAATAGTTTTGATCGCAACCGCTTTCCCGCGAGCCGATGCACTGAATCCAGGCAATCCGTCGGGGCTCTCTCCCGTCGGAGGGGCGACAGAGGTGGCCGGCAAAGGGGCCGGAGGCCGAAAGCATCCGCTCGAACTCGATGGAGGTGAGGACGTTCTTGTAGCGGCCGTAGCCGAACTCTTCCTTGAGACGGGCGTCGAACAGCCCCACGCCGGGGGTGAGGATGACCGCGCCGACCGGAATCTCCCGGACTTCCTCTGTCATCTCATGGTTGACGGCCCCGGCTTTACAGGCCCGGGCGCAGGCCAGGCATTCGGAGCAGATGCCGCACTGGAGACAACGGGCGGCCTCTTGCCGGGCCTCCTCTTCGCTCAAGGCGCGTTCCACCTCGGCGAAGGAGCGTTTCCGCTCCTCGGCCGGCAACCTGGGGGGCGAAATCCGGGGCGCCCGGGCGAGCCGGCCGGATTGCAGCCGGGCGTCCAGTTCCTCCTGGGGAATCTCCGCCACCGGTTGCAGGATCGGTTCGCGCACGCCGGCCTCTTCCCGCAGGTAGCGGTCGATGGCGCGGGCGGCGCGGTGGCCGGCAGCGATGGCATCCACGACGAAGGTGGTGCCGGTGACGACGTCGCCGCCGGCAAAGACGCCCGGCCGGGAGGTCATCAGGGTCTCCGGGTCCACGACGAGGGTGCCGTTGGGTCGGCGGGCCAGGCCGGCCCCCTCCAGGAAGGCGGTCTCGGGGGCCTGGCCGATGGCAAAGATAATGACATCGGCCGGCAGGTGGTGCTCGCTCTCCGGGATGATGTCCATATCCGGCCGGCCGTCCTCGAAAAAGCCGCGGAAGACCACCCGGGCGCAGCGCAGGCCGGTCACGTGGCCTTCCTCCTGGGTAATCTCCAGGAAGGTGCGAGCATTCAGAATCTCCACCCCCTCCTCACGGGCCTCCTCCACCTCCCAGGGGTGGGCCGGCATCTGCTCGGCCGATTCCAGACAGGCTGCCTGTACCCGGGCCGCCCCCAGCCGCAGGGCTGTCCGGGCACAGTCCATCGCCACATTGCCGCCGCCCAGCACCAGGATGCGCTTCCCGACAAAGTCCGGCGGGTTTCCCAGGGCGACATCCCGCAAGAAGTCGGTGTTGAGGAGCACCTCCGGCAGGTCGGCCCCGGGGATGCGCAGTTTCCGGCCCCGATGGGCCCCCAGGGCCAGGAAGACGGCCCGGTAGCCCTGCGCAAAAAGGGCATCCAGGTCCTCTACGCGGCTGTTCAGGCGCAGTTCCACGCCCTCGGCCAGGATGGCGTCGATCTCACGCTGAATGAGGTCGCGGGGCAGGCGATACTCGGGGACGCCCACCCGCATCATGCCGCCGGGGACGGGGAGGGCCTCGAAGACGGTGACGGCGTAGCCCAGGCGGACGAGGTCTAAGGCGCAGGTCAGGCCGGCCGGCCCGGAGCCGACCACGGCGATGCGTCCCAGCGGCTCTCTTTCGTCCCTCGTCTTCTGTCCCTCGTCCCACCTATGCGCCCAGACCCAGTCCACCACAAAGCGCTTCAGCCGCATGATCGAGACCGGCTCATCCACCCGGCCGCGGGTGCATTCGTCCTCGCAGCGATGGTTGCAGATGCGGCCGCAGATGGCCGGGAAGGGATTCTCCTCCCGGATGGTGCGGTAGGCTTCCTCGTAGCGGCCCTCGGCGATCAGGGCGATGTAGCCTTCGGCCCGCTGGTGGATGGGGCAGGCGTTCCGGCAGGGGGCCGTCCCCCGTTTCTCGATGGCAAAGGCGTTGGGGATGGCCTGAGGATAGAGTTTGTAGGCCGCCTTGCGCTCCGAGAGGCCGGCGTTGAAAAGGTCTGGCACCCGAATCGGGCAGGCCTCGGCGCAGTCGCCGCAGCCGGTGCATTTCTGGACATCAATGAAGCGGGGATACCGGCGGACGCGGGCAAGAAAGTGGCCGGGGGTGCCCTGGAGGTCTTCCAGTTCGGCCAGGGTGAGAATCTCGATGTTGAGGTGCCGGCCGCATTCCACCAGTTTGGGCGACATGATACACATGGCGCAGTCGTTGGTGGGGAAGGTCTTGTCCAGCATCGCCATGATGCCGCCGATGGCCGGGGAGCGGTCCAGGAGATAGACCTTGAAGCCGGAGTTGGCCAGGTCCAGCGCTGCCTGCATCCCCCCGATGCCGGCGCCAACCACCAGGACGGCGCCCGTGAGGTCGTTTTTCGCTACCTTTTCCATCACATCTCCAGAGCATCCAGCATGGCCAGGATCTGGTCGGCCGTCCAGTTATGAATCTGTGCCGCCTTGTTCGGACAGGCGGCCACGCAGGCGCCACAGTTCTGGCAGAGAGCCGGGTTGACCACAGCCACGTGCCGTCGCTCGTCCAGGGAACGGGCTTCATAGGGGCAGGCGGAGATGCAAATCCCGCAGCCGGAGCAGATTTCCTCGATGACGTAGGCGACGGTGGGTTCCTGGGTCATCTTCTCCTGGGAGAACAGGGCCAGCACCTTGGCGGCAGCCCCGCCGGCCATGGCGATGGTGTCGGGAATATCCCGGGGCGATTGGGCCGCGCCAGCCAGGTAAATTCCGGCGGTCAGGCTTTCCACCGGGCGCAACTTGGGATGGGCCTCGCTGAAGAAGCCATAAGGGTCGGTGGCGACGCGCAGCCGCTGGGCCAGTTCGAGCGCCCCTTCCGAGGGGACGGCCGCCGTAGCCAGCACCACCAGGTCGGCAGGCACCTCCACAACCTTGCCGGTCAGGGTGTCCACACCCCAGACCATCGTCTTTTCCCCCTGGGGGAAAACCCGGGCCACCCGGCCTCGGAGGTAGAGGATGCCGTCCTCCTGCATGGCCTCCTGGACAAACTCCTCGTACTTTTTTCCGGCGGAGCGGATGTCGATGTAGAAGACGGAGGCTTGTCCGTCGGGCACACGCTTTTTATACAGCCGGGCCTGTTTGGCCGTGTACATACAACAGATGCGCGAGCAATAGGGCATCCCCCGTTCGGGGTCGCGGGAGCGCACGCACTGGACAAAGACGACCTCCTTCGGGACGGCCCCGTCGGAGGGCCGGCGCAGGCCGTCGGGGGAAGCGAGCATCCGTTCAAAATCGAGGCCGCTTACGACGTCGGGATAGCGGCCGGCCCCGTACTCCCCCAGGAGGGCCATCGGGTACAGGTCGAAGCCGGTGGCCACGACGATGGCCCCGACCTCCAGTGGCTCCCCGGCTTCTGTGTCGGCATGGCCGGCCGGTTTCAGCCGGACGCGGAAGTTGCCGACGTAGCCCTCCAGGGAGGCCACCTCCGTCGAGAGGTGGAGTTCAATGTTCGGATGTTCCCGGACGGCGCGGACCCTTTCGGCGACAAGTTCCGGTCCTCCGGCAAAGTTCAGGTAAACGCCCGAAAGTTCCGCCACCTTCCCGCCCAGGTGGTCGCGGCGCTCCACCAGCACCACCGGGTAGCCGGCCTCGGCCACCTCCAGAGCGGCCTCCATCCCGGCCAGCCCTCCGCCGATGACCAGGGCGCGCCGGGTGACCGGCATGGAAAGTGCCTCCAGCGGCTCATCCCGGACGACCTTTTCCACCATCGTCCGGGTGATGTCGGCGGCCTTGGCCGTGGCCTGGTCCGGCCGGGTCTGATGCACCCAGGAGCACTGCTCGCGGATATTGGCGATCTCGCAGACGTAGGGGCTGAGGCCGGCCGAGGCCGTGGCCTTGCGGAAGGTGGTTTCGTGCATGGCCGGAGAGCAGGCGGCGACGACGATGCCGTCCAGGTTGTGCTCGGCGATGGCCTGGCGGATGAGGTCCTGGCCCGGTTGGGAGCACATATATTTGTAGGTGGTGGCATAGGCCACGGCGGGGTATTTTCGCAAAGCCTCGGCCACCGCCTCCACGTCCACCGTGCCGGCGATGTTGAGGCCGCAATGGCAGATAAAAACGCCGATCCGCCGCATCAGGTTTCCTCCTTTTGCCACCTGCGGAATAACGCCAGCACCTTTGCCGCCGCCCCGCCGGCCTGGGCCACCGTATCGGGGATGTCCTTGGGAAACTGGGCTGCCCCGGCCAGGAAGATGCCCGGCCGTTCGGTCTCCATCGGACGGAGGTTTGCTTCCTGCTCGCGGAAGAAGCCGTTCTCGTCGAGTTCCAGGCCCAGGACCTGGGCCAAATGCTGCGCTCCGGGGTCGGGCACGACGGCCGTGGCCAGCACCACCAGGTCGGCGGCCACCTCCACCGGCCGGCCGCTTAGCGTATCCGTGCCCCAGACGACGATCCGGCCGTCCTGGGCAAAGACCCGGGAGACCTTGCCCCGAATGTAGAGGGCGCCTTCCTCTTCCATCGCCCGCTGGATGAATTCCTCATAGTTCTTCCCGGCGGAGCGGATGTCGATGTAAAAGATATAGGCCTGGCCCTCGGGGACGCGGTGCTTGTAGAGCATGGCGTGTTTGGCCGTGTACATACAACAGATGCGCGAACAATAGGGGACGCCGCGTTCGGGGTCGCGGGAGCGGACGCACTGGATAAAGACGACCTCCCTGGGGACACGGCCGTCGGAGGGGCGAAGGATCTGGCCGGCGGTGGGGCCGGAGGCCGAAAGGAGGCGTTCGAACTGAAGCCCGGTGAGGACGTCGGGGATTTTCCCGGCCCCGTACTCGCCCAGTTCCTCCGGCGGATAGAGGTCGAAGCCGGTGGCGACGACGATGGCCCCCACTTCCTCTTCGGTGAACGTTTCCTTCTGCTCAAAGTCGATCGCCTGGGTAGGGCAGAGTTTTTCGCAGGCCCGGCACCTGCCCCGAAGGAAGTAGATGCAGGAGGCGGGGTCAATGACCGGCTTCTTGGGCACGGCCTGAGGAGAAAGGGTATAGATGGCCTTCCGGATCCCGACACCTTCCTCGAACTCGGAGGTGGCTTTGGCCGGGCACTTTTCCTGGCACAGGCCACAGCCGGTGCAGAGTTCCCAGTTGACGTAGGCCGGATGATGGCGGATGCGGACGCGGAAGTGGCCGACCTCCCCTTCCACCCGGTCTACCTCCGAGTAGGTATAGAGGCGGATGCGCGGGTGCTGCCCGACCTCGACGGTACGCGGGGTGAGGATACACTGGGCGCAGTCCAGGGTGGGGAAAGTCTCCGAGAGTTGGAGCATATGTCCGCCGATGGAGGGACGGCGTTCGACCAGCACGACCTCGAAGCCGGCGTTGGCGATGTCCAGGGCCGCCTGCATTCCGGCGATGCCGGCACCGATAATCAGGGCACGGGGGATGCCGTTCACCGGGTTCATCGGGCGCTCACTTCCTCCGCAACCCGTCGCAGGAGGGGGCGGGGATCCACATAGTGGTTTTCAAAGCCAAAGTCGTCTGTGTTCAACCCCAGGGCCACTCCCAGGATTTGGGTGATGTAGAAAACGGGAAGGGGGCGAAAGCCGCCATAGCGCGTGGTCATCTCTTTCTGGGGGTGGTCCAGGTTATAATGGCAGAGCGGGCAACTGGTGACGATGGCCTCGGCGCCGGCCAGATGGGCGGCGTTGAGGATGCGGTAGGAGGCTTCCAGAGCCACCTCGGGAGCGCCCAGGGCCAGGTAAGAGCCACAGCACTCGTTGCGGTGTGGATAGACGACCGGCTCGGCGCCCAGGGCGGCCAAAAAGTCCTCAAAGAGGTGGGGGTTCTCCGGGTCATCCAGGGCGATTTCCTCGGCCGGCCGCAGGAGGTAGCAGCCGTAGTAGGCGGCCAGACGTAGCCCTTCCAGTGGTCGGATGACCCTCTCCCGCAGCGCCTCGAAGCCGATTTCGTCGCGCAGGAAATCCAGGAGGTGGACGACTTCCACCCGGCCGTCGTAATCGGCCTCGATGAAGAAGTTGAGGCGTTCGCGGCGGGCCGTATCCTCTCGCATCACCCGGTTGGCCCGCTTGGTGATGTTGTAGCAGGTGGAGCAAAGCACGAGCAACCGGTTCTGGCCCAGGGCGGCCGTCTGCACCAGGTTGCGCACCGCGCCGGCCAGGCGCAGGTCGTCGGTGGTCAGGGGGAAGGCTGCTCCGCAGCAGTTCCAGTCGGGCAATTCTCGAAGTTCGACCCCCAGCGCCCGGGCCGAGGCGCGGGCCGAACGGTCCAGCCCCTGGGCCTTGGTGCTGAGCGTGCAGCCGGGGAAGTAGGGAACCTCCATCGCCGCCTCCTCTAGGTGTACTTGCGGAAGCCGCCGATAAAGGCCTGCTGGGGCATCTCGGCGAGCGTCTCCGGAGGCAGTTCCTCGATCTCGATATGGCGAAAGCCCTTTTCCAGGGCGAGGGTGCGCAGGGCCTCGGTGAGGCGGGCCAGGTCAATGCCCTTGGGGCAACGGGCTTCGCATTGCAGGCAGGCGGCGCAGTACCAGATGGCCCGGGCTCCCAGGGCGGCCTCGATCTGCCCCAGTTGCAGGAGGCGGATGATCTGGTTCGGGAGAAGGTCCATCGCTCCGGCAGCCGGGCAACCGGCGGAGCAATTGCCGCACTGGTAACAGGCCATCACCTCCTGGCCGCTCAACTCCTCCACCCGGCGCAGGAGGTCGTTTTCCAGGACGGACCGGCTCAGGACGATGCGCATTGGCTATACCTCCGTAGAGCAATCTGGAGCATTTCCTCGGCCCAGCGGCCGGCCTGCTCGCGCAGAGAGGAACGAGCCGCTTCGTCTGCCCACAGGGTGGACCAGCGCCGATGCCAGACGGCCAATTGACGTTGTATATCCACCAGTTTTGCCAGAATTTCCAGGTCCATATCGGCCGCTATCCATTCGATCAGGAACTTGCTTTCCTCCACCAGGGCTTCCACCACCTGTTCGTGGCCCGGATGGTCGGAGAAGGAGGCCACGCGGGCCAGATTGGCAGCCAGTCCTCCCAGACGATTCATCGGCGAGGACTGCAAGTATCGCTGGCGAAGGGCCTCCAGGTTTCTCATTCGTTGCCGCCTCCGGTTTCCCCCAACAGGCTGCGCACAATCTCCTCAACCCGCGCGCGAATTCGGGGGTCTTGTATAGCCATAGAGAGATTCCCCTGCCGGGGCCGAACGTTGATCAGGGCCTCGTAGCGCACCTGGCGGGTGTCCGGAATCCAATCAGCGCCCCAGATATCCTCCTGGAGGCTACCGTCTTCCAGCAGGGCCGCCTCGCAATCGGCGTGAAGCAGCCCGCCGCCGGCCAGAACACCCCGACGGACGTCTACGGCCAGTTTGATGTACAGGCCCAGAGCATCCAGCATCTCGGCGATTTGTTGTTTCGTTGCCGGTGTATGAAGCACGTGGATGGACATCTCAGGACAAACCCCGGTATTATTCCTCCACCCAGTAGGTTTCCTTGCCCTCCTCATAGGCATCGCCGCCGTAGATATCGTTGACCACGATGGCCGGAAAGTCCTGGACCTGGAGTCGAAGGAGGGCTTCGGCCCCCAGTTCGGGGTAGGCGACGACTTCGGAGGCGGTGATGCTTTTCGAGATGAGGGCACCGGCCCCGCCGATGGCGGCGAAATAGACGGCCCTGTACTCCTGGATGGCCCGGCGCACCTCGGGCGAGCGGTTGCCCTTGCCGATCATGCCCTTCAGGCCGGCTCGGAGGAGGGCCGGAGTGTAGGGATCGATTCGCCCGCTGGTGGTGGGGCCGGCCGCCCCGATGACCCGGCCGGGCCGGGCCGGCGAGGGGCCCATATAGTAGATGATCTGCCCCCGGGGGTCAAAGGGCAATTCCCGACCCTCCTCCAGGAGGGCCGCCAGGCGTTTATGGGCGGCATCGCGGGCCGCGTAGATGGTGCCGGTGATCAGCACCGAGTCGCCGGCCCGCAACTCGGCCACGGTCTCCTCGGTAAGGGGGGTGGTGATCCTTTTCATCGTTTCCTCCCGGACCTATACCACGGCTTCCTTATGGCGGGCGGCGTGGCACTGGATGTTCACCGCCGCCGGCAGGCTGGCGATGTGGCATGGCTCGGCCTCGACGTGCACGGCCAGGGCGGTCATGCGCCCGCCAAAGCCCTGCGGCCCGATGCCCAACCGGTTTACACGCTCCAGGAGTTCCTGCTCCAGTTCGGCCAGTTCCGGGTCGGGGTTGGGGGTACCGAGGGGGCGCAGCAGGGCATACTTGGCCAGATAGGCCACGCGTTCGAAGGAGCCACCGATGCCCACGCCGACGATGATCGGGGGACAGGGGTTGGCTCCGGCCTCGTCCACCGTCTTGAGGACAAAGTTGATGATGCCCTGGCGGCCGGCGGCCGGAGTGAGCATGGCCAGGCGGCTCATATTTTCGCTCCCGCCCCCCTTGGGGGCTACGGTGATGCGCAGGTGCTCCCCGGGTACGATACGGGTGTGGATGATCGCCGGGGTGTTGTCGCCCGTGTTCCGGCGGGCCGAGAAAGGTTCGCTCACGACCGATTTGCGCAGATACCCCTCCCGGTACCCCCGGCGCACCCCCTCGTTCACCGCCTCATAGAGGTCGCCCCCGACGATATGCACCTCCTGCCCCAGTTCCAGGAAGACGATGGCCAGCCCGCAGTCCTGGCAGATGGGGATTTTCTCCTCTCGGGCAATGGCGGCGTTTTCCAGAATCTGGCGGAGGATGCCCCGTCCGACCTCCGACTCTTCGCGTTCCAGAGCAGCCTCCAGGGCGCGGACGACGTCCTCGCCCAGGTCGTAATTGGCCTCCATACAGAGACGGGCCACCGTCTCCGTTACGGCATCAGCCGCAATTTCTCGCATGATCTCCTCCTCGGTACGTGTTGCGATAAAATATCCGAAAACTCGTAAAAGTTCTAGCCTGCCCGGATGGCCTGGAAAGACCATCCTACGCCTGTCTTCGGATAGGTTCTAAACGAAGGACACCGTACCCGAAGGTCTCCCCTTCGGTTGCGGTGCCCTTTCCTGGTCGCCGGTACCTGCTCATCCGGACCCCTTTGTCCGAACCATCCTGGTAGAAGTAGCCCTATTATACATCTGTCCTGCCTGTTTGTCCAGTATAGTCGGTTACAGTCCTGGGGCGTGTTCGGGCGGAATGGCCGGCCGTCGGTTGAGTCGTATGGGAGTTGTCCCTGTGGCAGGTGAAATTACGGTCCGGCGGGGGAGCGGCCCGGGGGCTGAGGGGCCGTCTCTTTCTTTGCTTCCTCGGGGAAAGGGGGCCGCTCCAGGATTTTGTTGTAGGCATAGGAGGCCAGAACGCGCAACGAGGCCAGGATGGGGATGGCCAGGAAGGCTCCCAGCAGGCCGGCGTGGGCCGTGCCGACAACCACGCCGATCAGGACGACCAGGGCCGGCAGCCCGACGCTCTCCCCGATAATCAGGGGGCTGAGGAAGTTGTAGATCAGAAACTGGACCAGAAAGTAGATTCCCGTTACCAGCAGGGCTACCCAGCCGGGGGACAGGGGAATAGTGGCGGAGCCCTGAACCAGAGTGACCCCTACGATCGGCACGAGTGCCAGAAGCGAGCCGATGTTGGGGACGATCTGGAGGACGCCGGTCAGTAGGGCCATGGGGATGCTCCCCGGGATGCCCAGGGAAGCCAGGGCGATATAGGTGGCGATGGCGACGATCAGGCAGAGGAGCAGTTGCCCCCGCAGAAAGGCTCCCCAGACCCGGCCCAGGCGACGAATCAGGGTATGGACTTCCGGGCGGTAGGGCTCCGGGATCGCCTGTTCCATCCAGTCTTTCCAGACGTGGCTATCTTTGGCGAGATAGAAGGAATAGAGCATGGTCAGGACAAAGGCGATCGTGGCCGAGGTGAGGGTGAGGGCAAAGCCGCTCAAGGTGCCGAAGAGTTGGGGAAGCCATACCTCCGGGGGAGGGATGGGCGGGATGGTGCCTTTTTCCCCCAGCGCGCTCAGGGCCGGATCCACAAGGGAAGAAAGGTCCAGAGCGGCTTCGCCGATATGAACCGTGCGGAGCGTACTCAGTGTGGTGTAGAGCCAGTCTCGGGCCTGGGAAAAGAGGGTCAGGAAATTCAGGTTCAGGGCCTGGACCTGACGGATGAGAAGAGGGAGCAGGAAGATGGGGACGGCGGCCAGGCCGGCCAGAAGGAGGAGGTAAACCAAAGCGGTGGCCAGGGCGTGGGGAAAACGCAGACGGCGATGCAGAAACTCAATGGGGGGATGGAAGATATAGGCCACCACCGCAGCCACGAGGAGGCTTCCCAGGGTTACCCGGGCCAGGTAGAGCAGGGCCAGGGCCAGCAGGACGCCGAGCACGACGACCATCCGCTTGGTGGTTTCCGTCCATCGGGGTAGCATTTATCCCTCCTCCCACTCCCAGCGGTGTTCCGGGCGGTAGACTCCCTGGTCGGCCACCGAGGAGTATACGGCAAAGTTCCAGCAGTGCCGCCAGTAGTCGTAGGGCGTTCCATCGCGGGCATGCACGGCCACATCCAGCCAGTACTGGCCTTCCAGGAGGTGCAAGGCCGGCATGTAGAAACGGACGGTTCCCTTTCCCCGGAGTGTCTCCAGCATCAGGCCGTCGATGGCCGTATTGGTGCCATAGACCCAGACTCCATCCTGGCGGTAGATGGCGATGCCAAAGACCGGATCGGGTCGGGGGCGGAACACCTGATAGGCCATTTCGATCGCGGCCGGCTCGCCACTCCGGTGCAGGAAGCAATCGTTCCCCTGAGCATCCAGGAAGCGGACCCTTTGGAACGAGATTTCTCCAGAACCCCAGCGGTTGGGCGAGGGCTGTACGGCCTCCTTTCCCGAAGGCGGGACGGTTGCCTCTTCCGGAGCGGCTTCCTCTAGTCGGCGCTGCCGCTCCTCCAGAAATTCTGCTTCCCTCTCATGGATGAAAAGGAGGTAGGCGTCCACCACCCGGTCCGCTTCTCCGATGGCCTGTACCTGTCCCTGGTGGAGCCATAGAACCCGGCTACAGAGGTTGCGGATCGCGTTCATGTCGTGAGAGACAAAAAGGATGGTCTTGCCGCAACGTTGCAGTTCGGCGATCTTTTCCAGGCACTTGCGCTGGAACGATTCATCCCCCACGGCCAGGACCTCGTCGGTCAGAAGGATGTCGGGGTCCACGTGGATGGCGATGGCAAAGCCCAGGCGCATGAACATCCCGGAAGAATAATAGCGGACCGGGATATCAATAAAACGCTCCAGTTCGGAAAAGGCGACGATGCTTTCGGCCTTCTGATGGATCTCGCGTCGGCTAAAGCCCAGAAGGGAAGCGTTCAGGTAGATGTTTTCCCGGCCGGTCAGGTCCGGGTGAAAGCCGGCCCCCAGTTCCAGCAGGGCCGAGACGCGGCCGTTCACCTCGACACGACCCAGGGTCGGCTCCAGGATGCGGCTGATGAGTTTGAGGATAGTGCTTTTGCCCGAGCCGTTCTCCCCGATGATACCCAGCGTCTCGCCCCGTTCCACGACGAAATTCACATCCCGCAGGGCCCAGAAGTCCTCGCGGCGCCGGCGGTGACGCAGCCTCCGGAGAAGGTTGACCGTCAGTTCCTGGAAGGAGCGGTCTCGCTCGTGTTGCAGGACGAAGCGTTTGGAGACGTGTTCGAAACGCACGGCGGCCATCAGAGTTCCTCTCCAAAGCGCGGGCTCAGGCGCAGGAAGAAGATATATCCCGCCAGCAGCACGAGCAAGGCGGTGACCAGGGTGCGGACGATGGCATCCCAGCCGGGTAGGCCGCCCAGGTAAAAGATGTCGCGGTAAAAGTCCACCAGCGAGGCCATCGGGTTGAGCCAGCGCACCAGCCGGGCCAATTGCACGTCCACGATGTCGCCCAGCCGGTAGAAAATCGGGGTCAGGAAGAACCAGGCCAGGAGGAAGACCTCGGTGATGACCTGGGTATCCCGGAAAAAGACGTTCAGGGCGGAAAGAAAGAGGGCCACCCCCAGGAGGAAGATCGTTTCGATCAGGGCAATCAGGGGAAAGAGGGCTGCGGCCGGCTGAAAGTGGGCGTTAAGGAGGAGCATGATCAGGAACATGGCCGGGAGGGCCAGGAGGAAGTTGATCAGGTTGGCCAGCACCAGGGCGATGGGAATCGCCTCACGGGGGAAATAGACCTTTTTGACCAGGTTGCTCTGGGCGGTGATGCAGGTTACGGCGCCGGTGACGGAACTGGCGCAAAAGTTCCACGGGAGGAGGGCCACGATGATAAAGACGGGAAAGTTGGGGATGGGGCTTTTCAGCAGAAACTTGAAGAGGATGGTAAAGACCGTCATCATCAGCAGGGGGTTGACCAGCGACCAGAGGTATCCCAGGAAGGAACCTTTGTAGCGGGCTTTTAGGTCGCGCAGGGCCAGGTTCCAGATCAACTCGCGGTAGGCCAGGAGTTCGCCCAGGTGCCGGCCCAGGCCGTACGATTCGTCCAGGAGGGCCAGAACGGAGGCCAGGAGGAGGCCTCCGGCGGCCCCCAGGGGCAGGTAGGCCCAGCGGGGGAGGCTTTCGACCTCCGTTGTCGGGCCGGCCGGCCCAACCTCCGGCGGTGCTTCCGGTTCCGCGCTCTGTACCAGGAGGTAGCCTTGCTTATAAAGGGTCATCAGCGTCCGGCCCAACACCGTTCGGCCGGCCTTGACCGCCTCGATCTCGGCCTCGATGCCGGCCCGAAGCGCCGGGTCCGAGGTGCGATCACGTCGCTCGAACAGGGCGTCCTGGCGGGCGCGCTCGCGCTCCTCCATCCGCTGGAGGGACAGGGTCATGTCGTGTACGTCCTGGGCGGTAAGGAGAGGGGGCGTATCTGAAAGGGGGGTGGTGGAATCGTAGGGGAGAAACCCGGCCTCCAGAAGTTCATAGAGATGAGGGGTAAGGGGCGTGGGAGGATCGGGCCGGCCCTGACCCTGAAGGTAGAGGGTGCGCCGGAGGAGGGCTTTCAAGAGGTCCCAGCCGTAGATGCTGCGCAGGGCCTCGGCCAGGGCCCGGCCTCCCGAGGCGGCCAGTTCCTGAGCCCGGGTCGCGTCGGTGCTACGGCCCAGGACGAATAACTCCCCCGGTCCCAGAAAACCGAATTCGACCGGTTGCTCGATCTGCGCCGAGGCGGAAAGGTTCACCCGATCCAGAAGCAGAAAATCCCGGGCTTCCTGGAGCACTCGGGCCGGGATGTTCCCCTCCTGCCCCTGGAACAGCCGGTCGTAACGCCCGGCGAAGTGTACGACCACACGCGCCTCATAGATCGGAGGGCGGGCCAGCAGGACGGCGCCGGCGAGGAGTGCCCCCAGGAGGACGCCGGCCAGAAGCAGGGACCAGCGTCGCCCCAGGGCTTTTCCCCAGGAACGCTTTCGATGCTCGGTATGGACCGTCCACACGCTTGACCTCCTTGCCGGTCTCGTGGCCGCATTATACCCCCGAAGCGGCAGGGCGTCAATGCGTAATGGGCAGATGGGTTTCACTCGAAGGAGCATTCTTTGCGACGTAAGGAGGTTATAGTATAATCGGGTGGGAACCCAGCATCCGGGGGTGTCAGGTGGCCAAAGCGCTCGTTGTCCAAAAGGACCGCACGATCCTTCTGGATGTCCATCATCCCCTATATCCAGAGTTGCGCGACTTTCTGGCCCGTTTTTCCGAACTGGAGCAGAGCCTTCAGCACGTCCATCTCTACCGCCTGACCCGCCTTTCCCTCTGGAATGCCGCTGCCGGAGGCTTGACTCCCGCGACGATCCTGGAGGAACTGTCTCGCCACGCCCGCTACGGCCTCCCGGAGGAGGTGGCCCGCTGGATTCGGGCGACGATGGCCCGATACGGCCGGCTCACCCTCCTGCGTGAGGGCGAAACCCTCCTCCTGCACGGTGACGATCCGGCCCTTGTTGCCCACCTGTTCCATAACCCGCTCCTTCGACCTCTCCTGCAGGGTGTTCAGGATCCCCTGACCCTGTGCGTCCACCCGGGCCACCGTGGCCTCCTGAAGATGCGGTTGCGTCTGTTGGGCTATCCTCCGCTGGACCTGGCCGGCTACCTTCCCGGTGCGCCGCTGGCCGTCCGGCTCCGGGGAACCCTTCCGGACGGCCGGCCTTTTTCCCTGCGTCCCTACCAGCAGGAGGCCGTGCGGGCCTTTCTGGGCAGCCCCCTGGGCGGGAGCGGCGTTATCGTCCTGCCGTGCGGGGCCGGCAAAACCATCGTCGGCCTGGCCGTTATGGCCCATCTGCGCTGTCAGACCCTCATCCTCTGTCCTCATGCTGCGGCCCTGCACCAGTGGCGGCAGGAACTTTTGACCAAGACAACCCTGGAGGCGCATGAGGTTGGCGAGTACAGTGGGGAGCGCAAAGAGGTCGCTCCGGTCACTCTGGCCACCTATCAGGTGTTGACCCATCGCGCCCCGGCCGGCCTTCCCTCTCTCCCTCACCTGGCCCTCTTTGAAGAGCGGGACTGGGGACTCATCATCTACGACGAGGTCCACCTTCTCCCGGCCCCCGTCTTTCGCCTCACCGCCGAACTCCAGGCGCGCCGCCGGCTGGGGCTGACGGCGACGCTGGTGCGCGAGGACGGCCGGCAGGGCGACGTCTTTTCCCTCATCGGCCCCAAACTCTACGAGGCCCCCTGGCGCGAACTGGAGGCCCAGGGTTGGCTGGCCACCGTTTCCTGCCGGGAATTACGCGTGCCGCTCTCGAACGCCGGCCGGCTGGACTATGTCCAGGCCCAAAGCACCCAGGCCCGTTCCCGCCTGGCCGCCGAGAATCCGGCCAAGGTTTCCCTCGTTCGCCGCCTGGTCGAACGGCACACCGGCGAACGCATCCTGATTATCGGACGCTACCTGGGCCAGTTGCGGACCATCGCCCAGGTTCTGGATGCGCCGCTGGTTACCGGTCGGACGCCGCCGGCCGAGCGGGAAAAACTCTACCGGGCCTTCCGACGGGGGGAACGGCCGCTCCTGGTCGTCTCCAACGTGGCCAACCTGGCCCTGGACCTACCCGAGGCCGGTGTCGCCATCCAGGTTTCGGGCACCTATGGCTCCCGCCAGGAGGAGGCCCAGCGCCTGGGGCGACTTTTGCGCCCCAAGCCGGACGGCCGGCCGGCCTACTTCTATACCCTCGTCTCCCAGGATACCCGGGAACAGGAGTTCGCCGCCCGACGGGAGCGCTTCCTTATCGAGCAGGGGTATCGCTACACCATCGTCCCGGCCGATGCCCTCCGGGCCGATAGGGAGGCCGACCGATGAAGGGGTCGCCCCTTTTTCTGCTCACCGGCCCGCCGGGTGTGGGGAAGACGACCGTCTGCTTGAGACTGGCCCGGTCTCTGGGCGAAAGGGGGTGGAGCATAGGTGGCATCGTCACCCTGGCCGAAGGGAGACGGCGCCGGGTCCTGGACCTGGGCAGCGGGAGACGTCGCCTGCTGGCCGTCTCGGGGGAAACTCCGGCCGGCCTCACCGGGCCGCGCTGGGGGCCCTACCGGTTTTCCCGCCGGACCCTGGCCTGGGGCAATGCGGTGTTGCTTCGGGCCGTAGAAGAGATGAACCTGGTCATCCTGGACGAGGTGGGGCCGCTCGAACTGGTTATGGGAGAAGGGTTTCTCCCGGCACTGCAGGCCGTCCTGGGGAGGCCGGCGCCCGGGCTGGTCGTGGTGCGGCCGTCCCTGCTGGGAACGGTCGCGGAGATGGCCGCCCGCCCGATCGTGCTCTGGGAGGTTACCGAAGCCAACCGTGAAACCCTGCCGGAGGAGATTGCTGCCCGGTTGGATCGGGAAGGTTCGGTCCTCGCTCCAGGTCATGCCGGAGAGGCGAGGCCATCAAGGTTCTTTTCCGTCGGGCGGTTTTCCCCGGGAGACCTGCCCGATCCAGGCGCGGCAGGTCTGGAGGGCATGGCGGAGGGATGAACGGAGGGCCGGCCGGTTCCAGATGCGCAGTGCCACCGGGCTCAGTTCCAGGGTGATCAGCCCGTTATAGCCGTCCTGTCCCATTTCCCGTAGAAGAGCCTGGAGGGGAAGGGTACCTGTGCCCGGGAGGGCGTGCTGGCCGAAGATGGAACGGGGGTAGGAGAAGCGTTGCCACCAGCGCACCTCCCGGACGTCGCTCAGGTGGATGTTGTGGAGGAGGGGACCCACCTCCCGGTAGATATCCAGAAGGGGGAAGGGGAGGGTACTGGCGTGGGAGGTATCCAGGACGAGGCCGCAGCCGAGGCGTCGGCCGGCCTCCACCCAGGCCTCGGGGTGGTCCAAAAGGCCCAGTGGCTCCCCCGGCCGGCGGTTGCGGTTTTCCAGGGCTATGGCGATGCCGCTGCCGGCCAGGCCTTCCTGGAGCACTTCCAGCCGTCGGTAGAAGCGGGCAAGCCGGGGGTCGGTCTTGCTACGGGCAGCAGGAAAGTGCAGAACGACGATTCGGCAACCCGGCAAGCGACGGGCCAGGCCGGCCAGGCGGCGCATGGCCTTTCGAGGATGCACCCAGCCGGGCAGAGGGACCGTCGGGGGGTGGAGACTGGCCACAAGGAGTCCGGTCTCCTGGATCAGGCTCTGGATGCGTTCGGGGGAAGTGGGGGCGCACCCCATTGCCTCCGTGCCGAACGTCGGGGAAAGTTCCAGCCCGTCGAAGCCGGCCTCGCGGGCCAGGCCAAAGGTCTGGGCCAGGGAGGCGAAATAGAGGGAAGCCGCGGAAAGCAGGAATTGGGGAGGCATCGTTCACGGGACCTAAGATATAAAAGGCGGCGACCAGTAGCCCCAGGGGGATTCGAACCCCCGATCTCAGCCTTGAGAGGGCTGCGTCCTGGGCCACTAGACGATGGGGCCATATTTACTCATATTATAAAGGGAAAGCCCCTCCCTGTCAAATACCCGCATGAGGTTCACTCCGGGCACCCCTGCTGCCGGGAGCCGTTCCCGGTCAGGAGGACGTCCGTCTGACCCGGTATACAATTTCTCAGCCGGCCGGAAAAAAGTCCCGGTGACATGATCATTTGAGCCAACGGATCGGCTTCGGTGATATTCTCTCTGACTTGACACGGACCGAGCCGGCCGGCCAAAGTGGGGACAGTTTCCTAACCCGCTTCTTCCTCAGCCTGCCCCCTGGACCGCACCCGGGGCATAGGGGCGCACGGCTGCACGCTCCTACGCCTCGGGCACTATGCCTACCGCACAGAGCAGGCCCACCTCCACCGGGTCAAGCGCTTCCTTTCCTTTCGCCACAGTCGCCGTCCCCGGGAGATGGGCGTTCCCGAAATCGAGGCGTTCCTTATGCGTGAACGCGGAACGTTCCAACGTCCGGCGGCAAGGTTGCACGTCCGACCGGGGCGTAGTATAATTTCGCCGAACCGTAAACCATTGGAGAAACGGGATGCGCGTCCTGATCACCGGATCCAGCGGACAGATCGGCACCAACCTGGCCCTCTACCTCCTGGAACGGGGACACTTTGTCTTCGGCGTGGATAAACGGCTCAACCCCTGGACCGACCGCTTCCGCTACATCCTCCAGGACCTGGCCGGCAACTTTGCCAATTTTCGCGGCGGCATCGGCGGGGTCGAATATCCACCGGTGGACGTGGTCGTCCACCTGGCCGCCAACGCGAAAGTGCATCAATTGGTCTCCGAACCGCATCGGGCGATGGAGAACATCCAGATCACTTACAACGTCCTGGAATACTGCCGCCAGAACAACCTGCCCATCGTCTTCAGCAGTTCCCGCGAGGTCTACGGCGACATCCACCGCTACCTCACCGAGGAGACCCAGGCCGACTTCTCCTTCACCGAAAGCACCTATTCCGCCAGCAAAATTTCCGGAGAAGCCCTCATCTACTCCTACGCTCGCTGCTATGGTCTTCCCTACCTGGTCTTTCGCTTCAGCAACGTCTACGGCCGCTACGATAATGACCTGGAACGCATGGAGCGGGTCATCCCCCTCTTTATCCGCAAGATTGCCCTGGGCGAACCGATCACCATCTACGGTCGGGAGAAGGTGCTCGACTTTACCTACATAGACGACTGCATCGAGGGCGTCTACGCCGGGCTGGAACGGTTGCTCTCCGGCCGGGTGCGCAACGAGACCATCAATCTGGCCTACGGCCAGGGCAACACCCTCTTCCGGGTGGTCGAACTCATCAGCGCGGCCCTGGGCCGCATCCCCGAGGTGCATGTCGAGCCGTCCCGGGTGGGCGAGGTGACCCACTATGTGGCCGACATCCGCAAAGCACGCGCTCTGCTCGATTACCAGCCCAGGGTGCCCCTCGAAGAAGGCATCCCTCGCACGGTAGCCTGGTGTATGGACTGGTGGAGGGCCCACGGCCAGTTGCCCCCGGGGGTGTGAGCATGCCCGAACTTCCCGAGGTGGAGACCACGGCCCGCTCCCTACGTCCCCACCTGGCCGGCCGCGCCATCATCGGCGTACGGGCACCGGACTATCTTCCCCTCATTGCACCGTACCGCGGGGAAGAATTTGTCGCGGCCCTGCTCGGATGTCGGGTGCGGGAGGTCGGCCGGCGGGGAAAGTACCTGCTCCTCTTCCTGGAAGACGGTCGGGTCCTCTCCGTCCACCTGGGCATGAGCGGCCGGCTCCTCCTTCTTCCCCGCGCGACCCCTCCCGATCGGCACACCCATGCCGTCCTGGAACTGGAGGGCGGCCAGGCCCTCCACTTTCGCGACCCCCGCAAGTTCGGGCGAATCCGGCTCCTTTCGGCCGAAGCATATGCGGCCCTGGACCGCCGATTGGGGCCGGAGCCGCTCTCCCCGGCCTTCACCCAGGAGGTGCTGGCCGAACGGTTGCGGAAACATCCCCGCGCCCGCCTGAAAGCCCTCCTCCTGGATCAGCGCTTCCTGGCCGGCCTGGGCAACATCTACGCCGACGAGGCCCTCTTCCGGGCCGGCCTGCACCCCCTCCGACGGGCCCAACTTTCAGGCGAGGAAATCGCCCGGTTGCACCGGGCCATCCGGGAGGTCCTGGAGGAGGCCATCGCCGCCGAGGGCACCACCCTGGCCGACCGGGGGTTTCTTTTCGGCGCCGGCGAGGAGGGCCGCTTCGCCGAACGGTTGCAGGTCTACGGGCGGGCTGGCCAACCTTGCCCGCGTTGCACTACAACCCTTCGGCGAGAATATGTGCTCGGCCGGAGCAGTACCTTCTGCCCCTGTTGCCAGGGCCTGTCGGGATCCCGATCCTCGGATGTAGACAACCGGCATCGTTTGTGGTAAAATAAGACCAACGGTAGTAGCCCCCTGAACCCGGATGAGTAAAGGAGGTGCACATGGAAACGAGAGTTTTCCGAACGCTACGCCGAATCCATCCGGCCAGAGCCCTTTTCTCCCTGGGCCTCATCGTCATCCTTCTGGCCGGCGGATGGGTTCTCCCGCCCCCTACGGGTCTGGCCGCGCCGCCCAGGCAACAGGTTCAGGCCATCACCATCAAGGAATACGAGGAATCCGACTTTTCCCCACACCTCAAGGCCTCCTACGGCGAAACGATCACCTACACCATCCGCTACACCATCACCACCGGCACCAACGTCACCGGCGTCTCCTTGGAGGATTCTTTCGGCAACCAGACCAACTACCTGAAGGTGGCCTATGTGACCGGCTCCTCCGTCGGCCCCGTCCCGATGAACCCCGATACGCCGGATGTGCCCGATGTGGAGCCCACGGTGAACCCACGCAACGGGCAGCCGCTCCTCACCTGGAACCTGCCGGACATTAACAACAACTCCGGCAAAACCTGGGTCTACGAGGTGCGCTACCAGGTCAACGTCTATTGGGATAACAACACGGCCACCAGCCGCCAGGCCATCAGCACTTCCACCCTCGCCTGGAGCGGGGGATCGGTCTCGGCGCCCGCCGTTACCGTCTCCCTGGTGCAGCCGGCCAACTTCACCTTCAACAAGACCCAGTCTCCCCCGACCACCCAGGAACTGGACCCCGGCGACCCGGTCACCTGGACGTTGAGCCTACAGAACCCGACCGGAGCCGCCCAGGGCACCGCCTACGATATCTACATCACCGACACGATGCCGGCCGGGACCATCTACCAGTCCTGCACCGGCGGCTGTACGGTGAGCGGCACCCAGGTCCTCTGGTACATCTCCAGCCTCCCCACGGGGACAAGCACGGCGGTCGAGTTCCGCGCCTCCATCCCCCTTACCGGCAACGTGGCCCATGCCCCCATCCAGAACACAGCCGACCTCCTGCGCTCCTCGGCCCCCGGCGATGTCCTCACCGAGCGCGTCTACCGGCCCCCCCTGGAGCGCACGACCACAGGCTACCTCCGCAACATCTCCGTCGGCAAGTACCAGATTTCTCCCGTCTATACAGGAAACAATGCGTACCAGTCCATGGCCGGGGAGTTCCTCACCATCACCGTGGTCTTTACCGTCCCCCAGGGGATCATCCTCTACAACCCTACCCTGCGCATCCTCCTGGAAGACGGTCTGACCTATACCCAGATGATCGACCCGATCGATCCGCCCAATATCATCACCTCCACCGGAAACATGGACCCCTGGCGACCCGGCGGCTACTGGACTCAACTGGAGTGGGCTAACCTGGACTCGATCACCAACACCGACAGCGGCCCGGTAGTTGTTACATACCGGCTACTGGCCCAGGCCCGGCAGAACTATTTCACCCCTGGCCACAGCGGCGAGATCCCCCATAACACCAACCTGCGCATCGTGCCCATCGTCCGCTGGTCCGACGACCCCACCGAACAGCCTTCCGATTCCGATACCATCCTTCGTCAGCGGAACGATGCCTGCACCGGGGGAACGTCCAACTGCGTCAAGTTCATCCGTCCGGACCTGCGCTACCAGAGCCCGACCAGCGGCTCCTATTTCACCCATGCCTTCCCCGGCGGAAGTTTCCAGGGCGGCGCGACCGTGCGCCTCACCCTGAACCTGCGCAACCGCAGCGAAACTCCCACCCACCCCACGGCTTACGAGACGGTACTGACGGATACCCTTTCGGCCGGCCTGACCTATGTCTCCGCTTCCCCGTCGCCGGACCTGGTCTCTCCCGGCCCCGGTGGGACCACCATCCTCCGTTGGAATACCATCCCGCCGATTGACCCACCTCCGGATGTGGAGGTCTTTGTCATCACCGCCACGTTGCCGCTCACCATGCCGGCCGGCACCTCCTTCACCACCACCGCCCAGGCCCGCTATACCACCTTCCCCGGCAGCGTGCCCGACGAGGGCAACTACCTGGACACGCCTTACACGACGCAGTACGTCTTCACCGGTGGCTATGCGGTGACCAAGGGCGTCCAGACCCTGCATCCCAACCAGGATATCTATATCGCCGATCCGGCCTTCTACACCGTCTCTCTGAGCCTCAATCCCGGCCTGGTGATGTACGGGCCTGAATTCAGCGATACCCTGCCCCTGGGAGCCCGCTACATCACCGGTTCGCTGGCGGTGAATGGGGCCAGCCTGGTGGGCTCGCCCTGGGTAACGTCTCTCTCCAACGGGCGCTACGTCCTGCACTGGCGGCTGAACGACGTGGATAACACCGGCGGCTCTACCCCAAAACTGGTCACCATAACCTACCGCACCCTCCAGAGCGGGCGTAACGCCTTTGAGCAGCACGTCTATGCCGGCGGCAAGGGCGACTTCACCGGCCGGCTGGAAGCCAAGAATACCCTCGGAGAATGCTGGCGTATGGCTTCCTCTCCCTCTGCTCCGCGCTTCTGCCTCCTCTCCCCCTATCCCGAAGCCAAAGTCTATGTGACCCAGCCCTGGATGGGCGATCCGGTCACCAACTTTGCCCACACCCGCACCGACCTGCCCAAGTACAACTACGAGGTCGGAGAGACGGTGCACTATCGGGTGGACATCAAAAACACCGGCCGGGCGACGGCCTATGACATCGTGGTAACCGAGACCCTCCCGGTAGGTCTGGCCATTCAGGAATCGTGGGTGCAGGCCGACCCGACCAGCCCGCCGATCAACCTGGTCTACAAGCCGGCACCCGGCTCCACGGGGGTAGTTTCCTGGACCCTGGACCAGATCGCTCCCAACCAGACCGCCCGCCTCTACTACGACGTCATCATCCAGGCCACGGCCGATGCTTGCTCCCAAATCGTTGCCACCGTCAACCTGGGGGACTATACCAGCCAGCCCAGCGATCCGCCCTATGATCGCCACTACAAGTGGTTCGACGGGGCCTTTGGCGCCAGCCCCGACCCCATCCCTGCCCCTCAGCCGGCGCCTTACATCACCGTGCTCGGTGTATGCCTGAGCAAGAGCGATAACCCGGATCCGGTGGAACCGGGCGCCCCCCTGTCCTACCACATCGACTTTGGCAACACCAGCCTCCTTTACGGGGCCACCCATGTCCGTATTACCGATACCTACGATGCCCATACGACCTTCAATAACTACACCCCCAGCGACCCCAACCAAATCTACCTGGTCGGCCACTATACCCCCACCCGCACCATCGTCTTCGGCATTGACAGCCTGCCGGCCGGCGGAACGGGACACGAGTTCTCCATTGACCTCGACTTTACCGTGGGCAAGCCCCTCGACCAGGACGATCGGACCCTGGTCAATCACGCCGCAATCGACGGCCAGGGCGACCTCATCGGCCGGGTCGAACGCACCGAGGAGACGACGGTGACCCTTCCCTACCTGATTATCACCAAGACCGCCGTGCCGGCCGCCGTTCCTCCCGGGGACCCGATCACCTATACGCTGCGCATCCGCAACCTGGGCGATCGCACGGCCACCAATGTCCGGGTGGACGATACCTATGACCCCTACGTCAACTTCGAATCGGCCTCCCCGCCGCCGTCGGTGGGCAACAACCACTGGGATATCGCTAGCCTGAACATCGGCGACACGGCCACGATCGTGATCCGGGTCCGTCTGGACAAGCCCGTGCCCTACACCCTCACGGAAGTCATCAACCAGGCCCGCGTTGCCAGCGATGAGGTCCTGACCGAGGAAGCCCTGCCGGTGAGCACCGGCATCCTCAAGCCGGAACTGCTCCTGGCGACGACCGACTCCACCGATCCGGTCCTACCCGGGAGCACATTCTACTATACCCTCCGGTACACCAACACGGCCACGGCAGCCAGCGGCGTTGTCCTGACCAACACGTTGGATCCCTACGTCATTTACCAGGGGGCCTCCGTTGACCCGACCGGATGCCAGGGGCAGACTTGCCACTGGAACCTGGGTTCGCTGGGACCGGGCCAGAGCGGGCAGTTGCGCATCTTTGTCATGGTCCAGAGTGCCCTCCCTCCCCAGGTCACACAACTGATCAACCGTGCCTATATCGCCTCCGCCGAAGTTACGGCCCGGCAGGACATCGAATATACTAGCGTGGGAGGAGGACTGCCCTATAGGATCTATCTGCCCCTGGTCTTCCGGGGATACTGAAAGAGGATGGCGGCAGGGGCACGGCCCTGCTGTGCCCCTGCCGCTTCCGGATAAACGGTATGGCCGGAAAGGCGACAACCCTGACATTGCGCTTTCTCTCCGCCGTGGCCGGACTGGCCTTTGGCGTGCTCTTCCTGCGCCTTATTTTCCGGTTCTTCATCGCCAATCCGGCCAATCCACTGACCGGCCTGGTGGATGCCCTTAGCCGGCCACTCCTCTTCCCCTGGGCCTGGCTCTGGCCCCCTTTCGAACTCCCCATCCTGAGCGTGGAACGGGCCACCCTCCTGGCCCTGTTCCAGTACCTGGTACTCGCCCTGGCCCTGGGCCTGCTGGCCCGGGTCCTTGACCGGCGCAAGGAGGTCACCGCATGAAAAAGCAGGAACCGCCGGCCCCGCCGATGCGCCTGAACATCGAGGTGCCGGCCGAACTGGAAGCCGTCTACGCCAACCTGGCCGTCATCCGCCACTCTTCCTCCGAGGTGGTCATCGACTTCATCCGGCAGATGCCGGACCAGCCCCGGGCGAAAGTCTATGCCCGCGTGGTCATGACCCCGATGAACGCCAAACTCCTTCACCGGGCCCTGGGGGAAAACCTGACCTCCTACGAGGAAAAGTTCGGCGAAATCCACCTGCCCGAGTCGGGAACTCCGGAGGAAAAGCCTATCGGCTTCGCCCGGGGGTAAAACGCCACCGGCCCATCGGTCGAGCGATGACCCGCGTCGTCTTTATGGGCAGCGCTTCCTTCTCCCTGCCGGCGCTGCGCGTCCTGCTGGAGGAAGGGTACGAGGTGGTGGCCGTGGTGACGGCACCGGACCGGCCGGCCGGCCGTTCCCTCCGCATCCGCCCCGGCCCGGTCAAGGCCTTGGCCTTGGAAAACGGCCTTCCCCTATGGCAGCCGGAGACGCTGCGCACCCCGGACACCTGGGAGCGCCTGCGTGCCCTTTCGCCCCAGGTCATCGTCGTAGCCGCCTACGGGGAAATCCTCCGCCCGGAGGTGCTGTCCCTCCCTCCTTACGGCTGCCTGAACCTCCATCCCTCGCTCCTCCCCCGCTGGCGCGGCCCCTCCCCGGTAGCCGCAGCGATCCTGGCCGGCGATCGGGAAACCGGCGTGACGCTCATGCAGATGGACGCCGGGATGGACAGCGGCCCGATCCTGGCCCAGGAGGTTCTCCCCTTGAGCGGGCAGGAACGGCAGGGAGAACTTTCCGCCCGACTGGCCGAGATGGGGGCCGACCTCCTCCGCCGAACCCTTCCGGCCTGGCTAGCCGGGAAAATCGCCCCTCAACCCCAGGAGGAAGGGCGGGCCACCTACTGCCGTCCCCTGCGCCGGGAAGATGGCCGGGTAGACTGGGCGCGGCCGGCCGCCCACATCGAACGGATGATACGGGCCTATGACCCCTGGCCGGGCACCTATACCTTCCTTCACGGCCGACGACTGCACATCTGGCGGGCTACCGTCCGGCCCGAAACACTACCCTTTCCCCCGGGGACGGCCCATCTGGACGGCCGGCAGTTGCTTGTGGCCACCGGCGAAGGGAGCCTTTCCCTGGAAGAGGTGCAATGGGAAGGGAAACGCCGCCTGCCGATCCGGGAGTTCCTCCTGGGGCAACGGGGGCTGGAAGGAGTCCGCCTGGGATAGGGTCTACAGAAGCGCCTCCAGGCGTTCCCGAAGCACCTTCTTGGGCACCGCCCCGATAATGCGATCCACCTCGACCCCGTTTTTGAAAAAGATCAGGGTAGGGATACCGCGAATGCCCAGCCGACCGGCCCACTCCTGATGCTCGTCGGTGTTGACCTTGGCGATGATCGCGCGGCCGGCATACTCCTGGGCCAATTCCTCGACAAAGGGCGCTACAATCTGGCACGGACCACACCAGGGCGCCCAGAAATCCACCATGGCCGGCAGGGTGGCCTTCAGAATCGTCTTCTCAAAATCCCGATCTCCAACATGGAGTACCGCGTTTCCCTGAGCCATGTTCGACCTCCTCGATATTGCTCAACCAGGGTCCGCCGTTTCTTTCGGAGA
>DAOUAK010000055.1:0-5281 GCA_034433695.1 Chloroflexia bacterium | reverse complement strand
CGGGCGATGGCCTCGGCGAGGGTGCGTTCGATGGTGGAGCGGAGTTCGGTCTGGGAGACGCGGCCGAGGCGGGGGCCGAGTTCGGCGATGACGCGGTCCTGGACGCGGAATTTGAAGGTGGTGAGGGGGTCGGGAGGGGCACGGCGCACCTTCCGCCCGAAGGTGGGGTATTCCTCCTCCGGCGATGGAGAGGACGGGAGGCGGCTGAGCAATCCTCCCTCGGATGGAGGTGGAGGAGAGGGTCGGGCTGCGCCCTTGTCGGGGGCGAGCCGTTCCGGGAAGTCGCTCTTTTCCGGGGCAGGGCGGACCTCTTTCGGGAGGGGCGGGGTAGGGTGAATTTGCTGGCGAACGGGAGGAGCGGCCGGCCCTCCTGCCCGGGTCTCCTCCAGGCGGCGGCTCAATCCATCTTCATCGCCCTGTCGGGGGGTCTCGACCCCAAGCCGTTTCAGCAGAGCCATCTCATCATGCCTGGGCAACGGCGTTCTCGGGTGATGCCGTTACCAAGTCCATTATATCACAAAACTAGCATGAAGTACACCGTGTCGGTTGCGTCTCCCAGTGAGGGTATAGTATAATGGAAGCGATGTGAAATGGTCAAGGAGGGCCGCATGGCACGGGCATTTTCTGGATCGCAGTCCTTACTGGGGCTGGGAGGGTATCTGCTCGGAGTGGACATCGGCGGCTACGGCCTGCAAGTTGCCCTGGCCGATGGGCAGGGGAAACTCCTACACACTGCCCAGCGATCGCTGGAGCAGGGGATGGAGGCCTCCCAGGCGGTGCTATCCGCTCTGGAAATGGCCCGCACCCTCCTGCAGGAAAGCCGTCTGGAGCCAAAGCAACTCCTGCGCATCGGCGTTGGCTTCGGAGGGCCGGTGGACGTCCAGGGCGGGGTGACCATTCTCTCCCATCGGATGCCGGGGTGGGAGCACTATCCACTGCGGCAGGTCTTTGAGGAAGCCTTCCACACCGCTACCCTGGTGGACAACGACGCCCGGGTAACGGCGTTGGGGGAGGCCCTTTATGGGGCCGGCCGGGGGGTGCGCAACCTTTTCTACATCCACCTGAGCAGCGGCGTCGGTGGGGGGATGGTATTGGAGGGACAACTGTATCGGGGAGCCACAACCACGGCCGGCGAGATCGGCCATACCCTGGTCTTGGAGGACGGGCCGGAATGTGGCTGTGGCCGGCCGGGCCACCTGGAGGCGCTCGTCTCGGCTCCGGCGTTGATTGCCCGGGCCCGCGAACTGGCCCGCGACGACCCGGAGCCGCTCGAGTCCCTGGCCCGGAAGGAAGGTCGGGGACTGCGCTTCCAGCATGTGGTCGAGGCGGCCCGACAGGGGCATGTCCCTTCCCGCCAGGCACTTATGGAGGCCGCCCACTACCTGGCCATTGCCGTATCCAACCTGGTCAATTTGCTCAATCCGGAGATGATCGTCCTGGGGGGCATCGTGGCCCGACTGGCCGGCGAGGACCTCTTGAGACCGCTTCGGGAGGAGGTTTCCCGCCTGGCGATGGCCGTCCCGGGAAAGGCCGTGCGCATCGTCCAGGGGACGCTGGGCGAGGCCTCGGTGGTGGTCGGAGCCATCGCCCTGGCGCTCAAAAGCCTGGAGGAATAGCAAGCCGGGAGGTTGCCATGAAGGTTACCTTGAGCGTCATCAAGGCCGATGTCGGTGGCTATGTAGGACATTCCAGCATCCATCCGGCCCTCCTGGAACAGGCCGCCGAATGTCTGGACCAGGCCCGTCACCGGGGGTTGCTTCTCGATTTCCATGTTACGCGGGTGGGCGACGACCTGGAACTCGTGATGACCCATCGTCAGGGCGTCAACAATGCGGAGGTCCATCAGGTGGCCTGGGAGACGTTCCAGGAGTGCACGCGGGTGGCCCGGGAGATGAAACTTTATGGGGCCGGCCAGGACCTCCTTTCGGACGCCTTCTCCGGCAATGTGCGCGGGATGGGCCCCGGCGTAGCCGAAATGGAACTGGAGGAACGCACGAGCGAGCCGGTCATTATCTTCATGGCCGACAAGACCTCGGCCGGGGCCTGGAATATGCCGCTCTACCGGATGTTTGCCGATCCCTTCAACACGGCCGGCCTGGTCATTTCTCCCTCGATGCACGCCGGTTTTCGTTTCGAGGTGCACGACGTCAAGGAACACCGGCGTATCTCCTTTTTTACTCCGGAGGAAAGTTACGACCTCCTGGTCTTTATCGGCGCCTCCGGACGCTACATCATCAAGGCGGTCTACACCCGGGAGGGGAAGGTAGCCGCCGTCTCCTCGACCCAGCGACTGGCGCTCATTGCCGGCCGCTATGTGGGGAAGGACGACCCGGTCTGTATCGTCCGCTGCCAGGGCGAGTTTCCTGCCGTGGGGGAAGTGCTGGAGCCGTTCTCCATGCCGCATATCGTCGAGGGCTGGATGCGTGGCTCCCACTACGGCCCGCTGATGCCGGTTTCGGTGGAGCGGAGCAACCCCAGCCGCTTCGACGGTCCGCCCCGTGTGGTGGCTCTGGGATTTCAACTGGCCGAAGGCCGTTTGATCGGCCCCCGCGATCTGTTCGACGACCCCAGTTTTGACGAAGCCCGTCGAATGTGCAATGTGATTGCCGAACATCTACGTCGCCATGGCCCCTTTGAGCCGCACCGTCTGCCGCTGGAGGAGATGGAATACACCACCATGCCGGAGGTCATGGCCCGTCTCCAGGAACGTTTCGAGCCGCTGGAGGACTGATGGCCGGCGAACTCCTCCTTGTGCCCATCGGGCTACTTTCGCCCGACCTTTTGCCCTGGCTGGGGGAGGAACTCCGGGGGCGCTTCGGCCGGCCCTGGACCGCTGGCCCGGCGATGGTCCTGCCGGCGGGAGCCTACGATGCCCACCGGAGGCAGTACCGCAGCGACGACCTGCTGGAACGGTTGCGCGCCTTTTCCACGGAAGCCTGGCGCCTCCTGGGCCTGGTGGAGGCCGACCTCTATACGCCGGGGCTGAACTTTGTCTTCGGCCAGGCTTCCCTCTCCGGCCGGGAGGCGCTGGTGGCGCTGGCCCGGTTGCACCCCTCGTTTTATGGGCAACCCGAAGATGTGGAATGCTTCCGTCTCCGTACCCTCAAGGAGGCGGTACACGAACTGGGGCATACCCTGGGCCTGGGACACTGCCCCGACCGGCGCTGTGTGATGCATTTCTCCAACACCCTGGCCGATACCGATTTCAAGGACGCCGACTTCTGTCCTCGTTGCGCCCGGGAGGTGAGCCGACTTGCATAAACGCAGGTCGGCCGGACATCTGACTTCCGGTCAATCCCACGGCGCATTTGACCGTCATCCCCCTTTGTGTTACACTTTTGCCACGGCGCCTTTCCGGTCTACACGTGCTCGCCCGGGATGCAATGCGGATATTCGAAACGTGCGAAATGCAATGATTTTGAAAGCGAGGTATGTCATGAATTGGCCCAGGATGCTCCGTACCCTCGTCTCCCTGGTTACGCTGGCCGTGCTCCTGGCTGGCCTGGTACCGGACCTTCTTTCCGCGGCTCCGCCCCGGCCGGAGAACTCCCTCTACCCCCGCATCGTCTGGGTGGGCTACGGAGAAACCTCCCTGGAGACCCTTCGCTCCCTGGCCGCCACCCTGGATATCTGGGAAGACCGGCCGGAGGAGCACAAATTCCTGGCCCTGGTTTCTCCAGAAGAAGAGGCCTGGTTGCGTTCTCAGGGCTACACGGTGGACGTAGTGCGCGTCCTCAACCCCATCCTGGACAACCCGCTGGACCCGCGCTACTACTATTATGATAACGACTACACCAATCCCAACGGCCGCTACATCGTGAATTTCCTGAACGAGGTCAACAATACCTACCCCGACATCGTCGAACTCCTTGACATCGGCGACGCCTGGCAGGCCGGACACGGCGGCCATCACCGCGACATCTGGGTGATGCGGATTACCAACGAGGACCCGGCCTACGGCCCGATCTCCGAGAAGCCGCCCTTCTTTCTCTTTGCCAACATCCACGCCCGTGAAGTGGCCACTCCGGAACTGGCCATGCGCTACATCCGCTATCTCACTTCCGGCTACAACGGCCTGGGCGGCTACGGGGTGGATCCCGATGTCACCTGGCTGGTGGACTGGAACGTCGTCTACGTCGAGGTCATGCACAACCCCGACGGCCACCGCGTGAACGAGCAGTACAGCCTGAATGCTTACCGCCGCAAGAACATGGACAACGACGACGGCTGTACCATCCCCGACGACTGGGGAGTGGACCTGAACCGGAACCATAATTTTATGTGGGGAATTGATGATAGCGGTTCGAGTCCGTATCCCTGTGACGAGACCTATCGCGGCCCTTCACGGGGCAGCGAGCCGGAGACGGTCGCCTTTCAGGACTTTATCTCTACTACCGTTTTCCGGGACCAGAACGGCCCGAACGACGACGATACGATCCCGCCGGCTGCTCCCCTGACGACCACCGGCATCTTTATCTCGCTGCACTCCTATTCGGACTATATCCTGTGGCCCTGGGGCTTTACCTACAGCCTGACCCCCAACGACCCCCAGTTGCGCACCATCGGCCGCAAGTTTGCTTACTACAACGGCTACAACCCGATCCAGCACATCTGGTACTATGTGAACGGTCCCACCGATGATTGGACCTACGGCAAGTTCGGGGTGGCCTCCTATACCTTTGAGGTCGGCTATCCCGGCAGCAATTGCGGCAACGACTGGTTCTTCTTCGACTATGAATGCATTGACGGCGCGCCGGGCTATCGTTCGCTCTGGAACGAGAACCGGCCGGCCTTCCTCTACGCCCACAAGATCGCCCGCACCCCCTATATGACCGCTTACGGCCCCGATGCCCAGGATCTCGTCGTCACGCCCAACCCGGTTCCCCAGGGTCAGCCGGTCTCCCTGAGCGCCCTCATCCAGGACCACCGTTACGGTGGCGATCCCCTGGCCACCATCGGCGCGGCCGAGTACTTTATTGACCAGCCCGGCCAGGACGGTACAGGCATCCCGATGTCTCCCCAGGATGGCTCCTGGGGCGGAACTTCCGAAACGGCCATCGCTACGGTGGATACCTCCGGCCTCTCCGTCGGTCGGCACTATATCCTGGTCCACGGGAAAAAGGCCTCCTCTCCGAACGACTACTGGGGACCCTTCACCGCCGTCTTCCTCACCGTGGAGCCGCCGGCCCAGTGCGACCCGGTGCAAATCCTGGAGGTCCTCACCTCCACCGCCGGCTGCGCCGTCTCCTTCTCCACCTCCCTGAGCGGCACCGCCCCCTTC
>DAOUAK010000054.1:0-4120 GCA_034433695.1 Chloroflexia bacterium | reverse complement strand
GGGCGAAGGTGGGCGAGGTGCGCTACCCACCTCTCCCCCACCGCCTACGGCGGCACCCCCTCTCCGTCGGACGGAGAGGGGAGAGGGGGCCGGGGGGTGAGGGGTGAGGCCACACCCGCTGGTACGACCCGGCCCTGGGGAGATTTACCCAGCCGGATACGATTGTGCCGGGGGCGGGAAACCCGCAGAGCCTCAACAGGTTCAGTTATGTACATAACAACCCGTGCCGATATAACGATCCGAGCGGCCATTGTAAAGGAACGGCCCAGCAGCACGATCCCGAAGAGGATGAGTGCTGGCGAGCGTACCAGGAGGCAATTGGCTATTTGGGCGGAGACTTCATATATCTACAGTTCTGGTCTCTAGCCTCCTTGAATAGTCTACTTTCCTGGCTTAGGGCAGGAGTAGGCTTCGCCGGAAGATGGGAAAGTGATACCTTAGCCTCGGTTGTGGCCATGCTTGATGCCTATGCGAGCGCCTATGGGCGGGAACGCTTTCTTGCGGCTATCCGTCATGGTGTAATGGCACAGACGGGCGGGAAAACCGGCAACCTTGTGTTCGAGCGAGTGCGGGAAAAGGGAGAAGTGCCAACGGGATGGTGTGATCGAGAGGGCCGGATCAAGATTTGGGATACCTTCTTCGACCCAGAGGTAATGAAAGAGAAAGGAAAGTATGATTGGGGTTACCTGAAACCCTCAACATGGGTGTTGGCCCACGAAATCGGCCACGTGTTTCTGGATGGGCTCAAGGCCGAAGACCCGCGTGCTAACTACTTCGTAGACAACGAGTATGCCCGGGCTGTAGGGGCTCTGGCTCCCCATTATCCTGGGCCCGCCTACGAGTCACTCAGCACAGAGATCGGATATTACGCGCTAGGCGTAGATCGCCCAGCGGAGGTGAAGCAGTATTGGTCGACTTACATGTTGCCGCTGCTCTACGGACCGAAGATGGGAGGGCGGTGATGAGGATATTTCAGATGATGCTGGTATGGCTGGTAGGATGGTTGCTTCTCCTGGAGGGATGCACAGTATCCAACTCCGGCATCGGGCCAATCCCATCTCCTCGACCCGATAACGGATGTTTCGATCCCATCGGCATCATACCGGGGAAAACCGGCAAAGGCGAGGTGCTGGATTTGTTGGGGCCACCTGATAAGGTAGATTCGTGGTTTGGTGAAGAGAGATGGCTGTATGTACAAGATTCAGACCGATTCCTGTCGATATCTTTCTCCGCCGAACTTGTGGACAGCCTCAGCCAATATGGTGTCTCCAACTGCACTCTGGGGGATATCATCGGAACGCTGGGCCCCCCTGAGATCATAGAGCTCATCGCCCAAAACAACCAGCCAGGACCGCCGGTATACCCTTCAAAGCAGTTTCATTACCCCGGTCGAGGAATGGTGTTCGTTTCCCCCTGTCCTGGTGCTCTGGAATGGCGTGCCTGTAGTTCCTTTCGCCCTACGGATGAGATAACTCGAAGGGGATTCTACAGACCGACCACAGTGGAAGAACTCGTCCGCGCCGCTCAAGGAGATCCATGCATTACTTTCCTGAGGTGGAATGGTTTCGTCAGGTAGCATGGGGACCTTGCAGAAATGGGCGATTGAAGTCGGCCCCTGGGGACCTTCTGACTGCCGGCCTGTTCACCAGGGAAAGCTCTGTAGTGGGCAGATAGGCTTGACCGGTATGTACTGGGCACGGACACACGGACACACGGACATTTGTCCATCTGTGGGCCAGTTCTATCATTCATTATCATGGCAACCTACCCGCACATCCGAAGGACCCCTCCCTGTCCTTCCCCGCCACGGGGAAAGGATTTGTAGGGTAGCGTCCCAAAGAGCCGGCCTTGTAGTATAATAGGGCCGTGGGGCCATCCCCACTTGCACCTGAACAACCGCATACGTCCGGTCTCCGGCTTCGGCCCGGCGGATAGCCCGGGCGAGCCGAGCCCTCGACGCGAGGCGGGCTCGACGGCGATCGTGGCGAACGCCACGGGGTCGAAGGTAGGCGAGGTGCGCTACCCACCTCACCTCTCTCCCCCACCGCCTACGGCGGCACTCCCTCTCCCCTCTCCGTCCGACGGAGAGGGGAGAGGGGCCAGGGGGTGAGGGGTGAGGCCACGCCCGCTGGTACGACCCGGCCCTGGGGAGATTTACCCAGCCGGATACGGTCACGCCCGATCCGGGCGACCCCCAGCAACTGAACCGCTTCAGTTATGTGCGTAACAACCCCTTGCGCTTTACCGACCCCTCGGGGCACTACGAGTTCGAGGAGGAACCCGACGACAAGTACTTTACCCCACCAACCGGTAGGGAACCTGCGCGGCGAGGCAAAACGTCTTCCCTCGAACTTTCCACAACTCCCCCCTGGACAGAAGAGGAAAGGGCTTTGGCCCGAATGATGTGGGGGGAAGAAAGAAGTCTAGGTGAGGATGCCATGATTGCAGCCGGCTGGGTGGCGGTCAATCGATTAAATGCCGGTTGGGGGGATACGTTGCTCGAAGTGCTGACCCAACCGAACCAGTTTCAGGGCTACTCCGACACGGACCCGTCTCCGGACGACCCGGAGCACAACCTGTTCCTGGAGGCGTTGGAATATGCCAGGGGTATTCTAAACTATGCTTCAGGAATTGTCCTGGATAGCAGATATGCGGATCCAACTGCCGGAGCGCTTTTCTTCGGAAATGGGTACTACGGAGACGAAAACGACTATGTTTATAGCCAGATGGTGGGATGGGACGAAGCCGAGGAGGGATTTACGTGGGGGTGGATAGATAGTACGGACCCCAATGTTCCGGATTTCTTCTATTCAAATAGAGATTATACCAGGCCGTTACCATAAAGGAGCTACCCATGCAGCGGATGCGAAGCCTTTTCCTTAGTCTTGTTTGTCTACTGCTGCTCTCCTGTGGGGCGGTACCACGAGGACCTATTTCCGGTATTGTGTACTCGTCTCACCAAGAGTGCCGTTTGTATTTGCTTGACCCCAATACTATGGAACGGCATATCTTGCTCGAGGGGGACGGGTGGAGTGGCGCAGTATCGCCTGATGGCCAAAAGGTGCTTTACACCCGCACAATCGCATCATCTCAGGAGCAACGATCGGAAATCTGGGTCGGGAGCTTGAATGGCTCCGCTCCAGTACTACTTTGGGAAGTTCCCTTTTTAGTTCATGGTGCACTCTGGTCTTTCGATGGGAGGAAAATTGATTTTTCCTCACCATGGCAAAAGGGGGCCCCGGTTTGTAGCAGGGAATTCTACATTTTGGACCTTGCCGGAAGGACTTTGAGCAAACTCCCGACAACCGGATGGATTTCCAAGTGGTCTCCGGTAGATAACCGTATAGCCATTCTGTGTACTTCGAACGGCCGGTCGGAAGGATTTCAGATTGTAGACGTAGACACGGGCGAGAGGAAGGAGTTGTTTGTCGGCAAGTTCATCCCGGAGCCCTCGATCGCCTGGTCTCCCGATGGCCGATCCATCGCCTTTCCGGCGAACTCCGTTCCGGGGAGGATGGTGGATGGGATTTTCATTGTGGATGTCGAGAGCGGTGTTGTGCGCCAGGTCACTACCGAAGACACCAGGTATCTGGACCGGGGTATAACTTGCCTATCGTGGTCTCCAAGAGGGGACAAGATTCTGTTCCTATCCGGCTACCGGACCAAGTGGGAATCAAACGCTCGGGCATTGTTTGCGCTGGATCTGACCCGTGGTGAGGAAACGAAGCTAGTAGAAGAGACCAAGCAGAGTTGCCCGGTTTGGTCGCCGGATGGGGAAGAAATCGCCTTCGTATCTACGGCACATCCTAACTCCATGTACCCTCGGTATAACCAAATCTATAAGGTCAACCTTGCTACCGGTGAGGTGACCCAACTGACGGATGACCGGGACCCGAAGTCCTCTCTTTCCTGGCGCTGGGTGGTTCTTCCGAATCCCTGACGGATGGAAGTGGTGAGTGGAAGAGCCTTTCCCAGACGCAATTGTTCACCTACGACGACCTGAACCGGCTCATAAGTGCGCAGGCGAGCGGGGGGACGTACGGGACCTACGGGCCGGAGACCTATACCTACAATGCCATCGGCAACCTGACGAGCAAGGGTACGGTCAACTATACCTACA
>DAOUAK010000053.1:0-45238 GCA_034433695.1 Chloroflexia bacterium | reverse complement strand
TTCGCCGCCACCGCTCTCCCCTGAAAGGGGAGAGCGGTGGCCGGGGGACGAGAGGGGTCGCGCGACCGAACGAGCTCCGCGCGTCTCCCCGGGTTGGGGTATAATAAGGCATCAGGAGTGCAACCCATGAGCGAGATCTTTCCTGCGGAATCAAGCGCCTCCGGGCCGGCCGCAGCCGGAGCGGGGACGCCTAACCAGATGTCCCCCGGCGTCGTTGTCATCGGCGGGGGGTTGGCCGGCAGTGAGGCCGCGTGGCAGGCCGCCCAGGCCGGTGTGCGCGTGATCCTCTATGAGATGCGACCGCAGCGCATGACGCCGGCGCATCAGACCGGCCACTTGGCCGAGCTGGTCTGCTCCAACAGCCTGGGCTCGGCCCTGCCCGATCGTGCGCTTGGCCTGCTGAAGGAAGAGCTGCGCCGGCTCGGTTCTCTCCTCATCGCCTGCGCCGATCGAACGGCCGTGCCGGCCGGCGACGCGTTGGCCGTAGACCGCGAGGCGTTCAGCCAGGCCGTGACCGAGGCCATTGCGCGCCATCCCAACATCGAGGTGCGCCGCAGCGAGGTCACGTCGCTGGCCGAAGCAGGCTTGCGGGCCGCAGGGGAACCCGGGCCGGCGATCATCGTGGCCAGCGGTCCGCTTACCTCGCCGGCCTTCGCCGCCGAACTCGAGCAGATGGCCGGCCGGCGGATGCTCGCGTTCTATGACGCGATGGCTCCCATCGTGACGGCCGAGAGCATTGACATGGCGATCGCCTGGCGAGGGAACCGCTGGGAGGGGAAAGGCGAAAAATCGGCCGAGCAACAAATCGGCGGGTCGGCGAGTTCGGAAGGCGGGGATTACATCAATTGTCCGCTGACGCGCGAGGAATACCTGGCGTTTGTGGAGGCGGTCAATGCGGCCGAGAAGATCCGCCTACGCGAGTTCGAGCTGGACGAGGCCGGCCGACGCTACTTCGAGGCGTGCTTGCCGATCGAGGTGTTGGCTGCGCGCGATCCGCAGGCGCTGGCCTTCGGGCCGATGACGCCGGTCGGCCTGCGGGACCCCCGCACGGGTCGGCGGCCGTATGCAGTGGTGCAACTGCGCCAGGATAATGTGGCCGGCACGCTGTACAACATCGTCGGCTTCCAGACCAATCTCAAATGGAGCGAGCAGGAGCGCATCCTGCGCATGATTCCCGGCCTGGCCCACGCCGAGTTCGTCCGTTTCGGCCAGATGCATCGCAATACCTTCATCTGCAGTCCGGCTCTGCTTCGCCCTACCCTGCAATGGCGCGACCGGGACGACCTCTTTTTCGCGGGGCAGATCACCGGCACCGAGGGGTATGTCGGCTCCACCGGCAGCGGGCTGGTGGCCGGCTTGAACGCGGCACGCGTCGTCGTGGGCCGGCCGCCCCTCGTGTTCCCGCCCACGACGATGTTGGGCGCGCTCCTGCATTACATCACGCATGCCGAGCCGTCCTCGTTCCAGCCGATGAAAGCGAATTTCGGCCTGTTGCCCGAGCTCGACCCCCCGATCCGGGACAAGCGCTTGCGGCACGCGGCGCTGGCGCGGCGCGCCCTGGCCGATCTGGAGCTGTTCTTGCGCGAAAATTGCCTGGCGACCGAGGGCCTGGGCGACCGAGGTCGCGGCTGAGGAGCTGCAGTTGGTCGTCGGCGTCGGGCCGGCGACCAGCGTCACGGGCGGCCGGCCGTCTCGATGCGACCCTGGCCGCCTGGCGCAACCGGCCGTTGGACGAGATCGCCTACCTGTACCTGGATGCCCGCTACGAAACGGTGCGGGAGGATGGCCGGCTGCGCGATTTAGTGGTTCTGATCGCCGTAGGCGTGGATCGGGAGGGCCAACGTCGCGTGTTGGGGGTCTCCGCCGCGCCGGGCGAACAGGAAGTGCACCCTGGCCTTGGCCGTCTAGGGCAAGGTTGGCGCAACTTCCTCCAAAGCCTGGTGAGCCGCGGCCTGTGCGGCGTGCAACTGATCATCAGCGACGACCGTGCCGGCTTGCGGGCGGCCCGCCAGGCGGTCTTCAGCGGCATACCCTGGCGGCGCTGCCAGTTCCACCTGCAACAGAATGCGCAGGCCTATGTGCCGCGCATTGACCAAAGGTGAGGTGAAAACAAACGAGAGGGCACCAACAACAAAGCCCGCTAAGCCCCACAGCACATCACGCGCCGTCATCCCCTTGATCCCAATCGAACCCAGCGTTCGACGTTCCCAAAGAAAGACAATACCAAGCAAAACCAGCGTCATTACCCATTTTTCTGCTATAGTGAAGACAACACGAGAAGGATTCGATAAGCCTTCAGAACGTCCATCGAACAACAAGGTCAGAACAAAAGGCAGCCCCAGCGCCACAAATAGCCCCACGAGGGTTGCGGGCGATGGTCGTTATACACGCATAATCTCCTCCGGATCAGTAAGGGTTGGTAATTTCAAGCCGCCCAACGGCACCGAGCTCAGCTGCTGCGACCGAGCGCAGCGAGGGAGCAGTCGGCTGCAGCGAGTGGTTGGGCGGCAAGTTGTTTGCAAAATTCTATCTCCTGACTCATCTTTCGCTTATTTTTAGAGCACTTTTCTAAATTGCAACCCCCCACATCTGGGGGTGTCAAGCAGGTTGGCCACTATATGTAGACCTTCATCAAAAGGCACTAATCTCCTGTCCAGCTACTGAGCCCCCTAACAGGGTGTTTCTGAGGCAAATTCTGGCAGAAACTTGGCGATAACTTGCTTCTTGGCGGCCAAATCTCGGATTTGTTCTCAAAATGAGCGAACGATGAGCCCTGACATTGCAATACATCGGTGGTCAGCTTCGCTGAATCCAAGCCCCTCGAACTGCTACCGCGTAAATCTCAGAATAACCAATCCCTTGCTATCAGCAACGTAGATATAATTCCCCGAAATAGCAATGTCCGATGTCCCCATTGGTGATGCGTAATAATGTTCTATCTCGACTGGACGAGATGGCTTGGAAACATCAATAATTCTCACAGCAGTACCATCCGCTAAATAAGCATAGTTTCCTGCGGTAGCTACCCCTATAGCCCAACCACCTGTCTTACAGTACCCTACCTCTTCTGGAAAGAAAGGATTAGAGATATCAATGATGCGCAGGCCTGCACCATTACTGGCAACATAAGCATACTTTCCTGTGATAACCACACCGTACGCTTCTTTTGGCGTCCGAAAATAGCTTAGTTTTGAGCCGAGATAATTCAAGATGAAAAGCCCACCCCATCCACTAACATAGATATAGTCCTCCCCCAGCGCAACACCATAAGTATATCCTGGGAGCTCGCAGTGATAAACCTGACGTGGATTAGAAGGTTCAGATACATCAATGGCCAGAAGGCCGCCTTTTCCCGTAGCAATATAGGCATATTTCCCTAAAACTGCTATACCAAGAGGCTGTGATGATATTGGGTAAAAACTCACTTCTTCAGGGCGATGATGGATGGAGGCATCAAAAATATGCAGGCCGTTCTTTTGGATGACGTAAACACGGTCTCCCTCAATAGCCACATCCAGAGGAATGTCTGATATGGGAGCAGTCTGGCCAATGACTTTAGGTTGCGTAGGATGGGCAATGTCAAGAATCACCACTTGGGTATCAGGCCATACAACACCAACATAAGCACGACTGTAATTATCTTGTAAGGTTACACATCTTGCCGCAAAGTCAACTTGTGCTAATAGTTCGAGTTTTGACATCAAGAATTTACTCCCATGATTCTAGTACTCTGTCAAGCCTGGTTGTTGAATTTGACCAGGGTTGAGTGATGCCCCCGTTGGGTGGATATGTAGGCCCACAACAGCCTCATTTGCACATATTATGGGGGCATTCGCCTATCGCAAATGTGCAATGTGCATTTCACACTTGACAGAGTACTAGGTTAATGACTACAGAAGATGCCCAACTATTGATTGTACGGAATCCACCTTCGATGCCTTTGAGGAAGAATTATGTGATTTCCATATAATTCTACCCTGGGTTGACTTCTACTGCATTGTGAGGTAGAATTCAATTGTCAAGGAGCGTTTGACGATTTTTATTTATTATAGCACAAGGAATCCAAAATGTCAAGACCGATATTGAAAAGCCCTAGGACGACCAGAGCCAGGGCAGGTTCCCAACCTGCTTCTTCACCCCGTCTCCTGGACCGCATCCGGGAAGTGCTCCGCCTCCGGCATTATTCTTACCGCACGGAGCAGGCCTACCTGCACTGGATCAAGCGGTTCATCCTCTTCCACCACGGTCGCCATCCCCGGAAGATGGGCGTTCCCGAAATCGAGGCATTCCTCTCCCATCTGGCTGCAGAGGAGCACGTCGCCGCCTCCACCCAGAATCAGGCCCTCCAGGCCATCCTCTTCCTCTACCGGGAAGTCCTGGGCCGGGAAGTCGCCGAACCCATCCGGGCCCTGCGCGCCCGCAAACCCAAACGCCTCCCCACCGTGCTCTCCCGCCAGGAGGTACAAACCCTCCTGGCCCATCTCTCCGGCGTTCACCTCCTCCTGGCCCAACTCCTCTACGGCAGCGGCCTCCGCCTGATGGAAGGGCTCCGCCTGCGGGTGCAAGACCTGGATTTCACCTACCACACCATCACCGTCCGCGACGGCAAGGGGGAAAAGGACCGCATCACCATGCTGCCCCTCACCCTGGTCGAACCCCTCCGGAAACACCTGGAAGAGGTCCGCCGGCTGCATCAACAGGACCTGGCCCAGGGCTACGGGGCCGTCTACCTCCCCGAGGCCCTGGCCCGCAAGTACCCCAACGCCGAACGGGAGTGGGCCTGGCAGTGGGTCTTTCCCTCCCCACGCCTTTCGGCAGACCCCCGTGCCGGCGTCATCCGCCGCCACCACCTGGACCCCAGTTCCTTCCAGCGGGCCGTCCGGGAAGCCGCCCGCGCCGCCGGATTCTCCAGGCCCGTTTCCCCCCACACCCTCCGCCATTCCTTCGCCACCCACCTTCTGGAGGCCGGCTACGACATCCGCATCGTCCAGGAACTCCTGGGGCATAAAGATGTGCGGACGACGATGATCTATACCCACGTCCTCCAGCGCGGGGCCCTGGCCGTGCGTAGCCCCCTGGATGAGGTCGGGCCGGCCGGTAGGGGATGCCGGTCCAGTATGTAACTTCTACGCGGAGAAGCGGCTTCCAGGAGGAACCGGTACGCAAAGGGTTTCCAGCAGCGGCGACACTCGTACTCCTTGCCGCGCTGGCCGTGCTCTCTCCTCCAGCCAGCGCAAGGCCGGGCGCGGCGACCCCCTCATGTCCCTGTGCCGGATAAGAAGTGCCGGGGCGATAGAACTGCCCCGGCGCCCGACAGGCTTCGGGTGGATACGGATACGGCGCGCTGTGCCCTTACAGGGGGATTTCCTCCAGGTCCTCGGCTTCCTCCGCCTCCTCAAGTTCCTCTTCGGCCCCGGCCTGGGGGCCGCTGCCGCGGGGGAGGAGGATAAAGTCGCGGGCCACCAGTTCGGTGATGTAGCGCGTCTGGCCGTCGTTGCCCTCAAAGGCACGGGTCTGGAGCCGGCCGGAGACGTAGACGGGCGATCCCTTCTGCAGGTACTGGTTCGCCACCTCGGCCCGGCGCCCCCAGACGACGACGCGGAACCACTCGACTCTTTCCTGGGGCTGACCCTCGGCATCGCGCCAGCGACGGTTGACCGCCACCCGGAAGTGGGTGACCGGCCGGCCGGTGGGGGTGTAGCGCATCTCCGGGTCCGTCCCCAGGTTTCCCATAATCTCGATTCGATTCAAGCCACGCATCAGTCTCCCTCCTTATCTTCTACTCTTACCCTTAGCCTGTCAAGGATATTATACCACATTCTCATCAAGTTGTCAATAGGTGCTTCAAGAGATTTGCCATTTTCCCTCGGTATACGCGACCGGTTCGGGGCATGTTAGGGCGACCTGGTGCTCCGAAACCCCCTTCTTCGCTCCGGTGTCCAAGGGATTGGCTAAAGCAAACGCCCGGGGTTCGTTTTGCCATCCCGGGCGGCGAAGCCCGGAATAGAGGTACGGAGGATCATCATGGAGAGACACCATCCTGTGGCCCTGGTGACGGGGGCGTCGAGCGGCATCGGGGCAGCGATTGCACGCCGGCTGGCCCGGGAGGGAATCCGCCTTGCCCTGGCCGCCCGCCGGAAGGAACGCCTGGAGGCGCTGACCGAGGAGATTCGGCAGGCCGGCGGAGAGGCGCGGCCTTTTCCTGCGGACCTGGCTCAAGAAGCGGAGCGGGAACGTCTCATCCGGGAGGTTGACGCGGTGTGGGGGCTACCCGATATCCTGGTCAACAACGCCGGCCTGGGGTGGTACGGCTTCGGCGACGGGATGCCCTGGCCCAGAGCACAGGAGATGATCGAGGTGAACGTCGCCGCTGCCGTGCACCTGTGTCTCCTGGTCCTCCCCCGGATGAAAGCCCGGGGCCGGGGGCATCTCATCAATATCGGTTCGATCGCCGGGAATATCCCCAGCCAGGGCGTTGCCCTCTACTGCGCGACCAAGTCGTTTCTCGAGGCCTTCACCACGGCCATCTACCGGGAACTGCAAGGGACGGGCGTCTGGATAAGCGTGGTCAAGCCGGGTCCGGTGACCACCGAGTTCTTCGACCGCTCCTCGTCGGCCGGGTTGCGTATGCCGGCCGAACGCTTCGCCATTTCTCCGGAACGAGTGGCGGAAAGGGTCTGGAGGCTACTCGGCCACCCGCGCCGCGTGGTCTATGTGCCCGAATGGTATCGGATCGTCCCCTGGGTGGAGATGCTGCTGGGTTGGGCGATGGACCGGGTGGGGCCGTTGCTCCTGCGCCGCCAGGTCCGCGTCGGAGAAACGACCTAGCCGTATTTGACATCTTCCGCCCTCCGTGGTATGATGAGGCACGTCGGGGCCGTGGTGTAGAGGCCTAACATGCAGCCCTGTCAAGGCTGAGATCGGGGGTTCGAATCCCCTCGGCCCCGCTGGATGTGGCTCCTCAAGAGGCTGGATCGGCTCCAGGCCGACGGAGTTTATCTTCTCGATTCCCACCGGTAATTTTCCAGGAGGTTAAAAATGCCCTTGAAAGGCAAAATCGTCCTCGGCCCCACCTTTGAGGAAATGCTCCATCCCGATCGGATTCCTCCGGAAATCCGGGCCCGGGCGCTGGAGATGCGGGAACGCGATCCCCTCGACCCCATCAACCTCTACAACATCACCTGGCGCGATGGGCAGAACCGTATCTACTACGAGGTGCTCCCGAAGGAACTGACCGGCGTGGAGTCCCCCATCGCCGTCCTGTACTCCAAAGACTTTCCCACCGGCAGCCACAAGGTCGGAGCGGCTTACTCCGTCCTGATCGAAATGGAACTGACCGGAGAGGTCGACCCGGCCCGCCATACCCTGGTCTGGCCTTCCACCGGCAACTATGGCATCGGCGGGGCCTATGTCGGCTGCCGCATGAACTTTGACAGCATCGTCATCCTGCCGGAGGAGATGAGCGCCGAACGCTTCGAGCGCATCCGCTCCTACGGGGCGCGCATCATCGCCACACCCGGCTGCGAAAGCAACGTCAAGGAGATCTATGACAAGTGCAAGGAACTGCGGGCCGCCGATCCCGAGCGGGTCCGCATCCTCAACCAGTTTGAGGTCTTTGGCAACTACCGCTTCCACTACTATGTGACCGGCAACACCGTCGTCGAACTGGCCGCCGAACTGGCTGCCCAGGGCATCGGTCGGGGAAAGGTGGCCGCCTTTGTTTCGGCGATGGGCTCGGCCGGGACGATTGCCGCCGGCGACCGCCTGAAGCAGGTCTGGCCCGACCATCGCATCGTCGGGCTGGAGCCGATTCAGTGCCCCACCCTTTTCCTCGACGGCTACGGCGCCCACGACATCCAGGGCATCGGCGACAAGCACGTGACCTGGATTCACCACGTCTGGAATATGGATGCCCTGATGTGCATTGACGACCTGGAGTGCAAGAAGGGGCTGCAACTCCTGACCGAGGAGGCCGGCTGGCGCGTCCTGGTGGATCGCTTCGGTATCCCCCAGGAAAGAGTGCAAAAGATGAGCCAGATCTTTGGCATCTCCGGCGTCTGCAACGTCCTGGGGGCGATCAAGACGGCCCGCTACTACGGCTTCGGCCGGGATGACCTGATCGTGACCGTCTGCACCGACGCCATTGACCGCTACCGCTCGGTGATGGCCCAACTCACGGCCCGCTACGGGCCGATGGACGAGGCCGAGGCCACGGCCCGTCTGGTGCATATCTTTCACGGCCAGAAACTGGACTGGATTCAGGAGGGCACCCGCGAGAACCGCAGTCGCTGGCATAACCTGAAGTACTATACCTGGGTGGAGCAGCAGGGCAAAAGCATCGAGGAACTGGATGCCCAGCGCGACCCGGCCTACTGGGAGGCCCACCAGGAACGGGTGGCCGAGGTGGACCGGATGATTCGGGAGGCGCGGGGAAGATAGGTCGTTTTGACAGCCGATGCAGGCTGTACTATACTTCCCTATGGTATAGGCCCTGCCGGCGGAGGCCGGGTGGCTTCTTCCGGCACAGAGAGGCAGAAGGAGGTATTCCATGAAACGGAAAAACGCTTTCCGGTGCGCTCTCGGCCTGCTCCTCTTTACCCTCCTCGCCCTGGCCGTGGGCGCCTGTGGGCCGGGGGCCACGCCGGCTCCTATCACCTTCGGCGTCATTCTGGTCGGCCCCTATAACGACCACGGCTGGAGCGAGGCCCACTACATGGCCGGCAAATATGTCGAGGACAAGATCCCCGGGGCCAAGATGATCTATGTGGACAGCGTCAACCCGGCGGCCAAGCCGGGGGTGACCGTGCCCCAGGTGGTGGACGACCTGATCGCCAAGGGCTGCAAACTCATCCTGACCACCTCCGACGACTTCAAGGACGGCACCCTGGAGGCCGCCCTCAAGCACCCCGACCTGCCCATCATCAACGTCTCGGGCGACCACGCCTGGAAAGAGGGGCGTGACTACAAGGCGCCCCCCAACGAAAGCAACTTTATGGGGCGGATGGAGTACGGCAAGATGATCGCCGGATGCGCCGCCGCCCTGACCACCCAGACGGGAAAGATCGGCTACCTGGGTCCCCTCATCAACGACGAGACGCGCCGTCTGGCCGCCTCGGCCTTCCTGGGGGCCCGCTACTGCTGGACGAACATGCGCGGCCGCGATGCCAAAGAGTTGCAGTTCAAGGTGACCTGGATCGGCTTCTGGTTCAACATCCCCGGCCAGACGCTCGACCCGACCAAGGTGGCCGATGACTTTTACAACAGCGGCTACGACGTGGTGCTTTCCGGCATCGACACCACCGAAGCCCTGATCGAGGCCAGCAAGTTCGCCAAGGCCGGAAAGCAGGTCTGGGCCATCCAGTACGACTACAAGGAGGGCTGCAAGGAGGCCGAAGACGTCTGCCTGGGTGTGCCCTACTTCAACTGGGGGCCGGCCTATCTCAAAGCCGTGAAGATGGTGATGGAGGGCAAATACACCCAGTACTGGGACTGGAACGGCCCGGACTGGAAGGACATCAACAACCCCGACACCAGCGCCGTAGGCTTTGTCAAGGGCAAGGCCCTCAGCCCGGAAAATTCGGCCAAACTGGACCAGTTCATCCAGGGCCTGGCCGACGGCTCCATCGTCCTCTTCAAGGGTCCGCTCAACTTCCAGGACGGCAGCGTCTATCTCAAGGACGGTGAGGTCGCCACCGACCTCCAGATCTGGTACTTCCCACAACTCCTGGAAGGCATGGAGGGGCCCAGCAAGTAGGGCCACCGCTTTCCTTTTCCTGCCCCTCCTCCTTCCGGTCCGGGAGGAGGAGGGGCAACCGTAAAGGGGATGAAGGTCGAACTGCGCCAGATTTACAAATATTTCGGGCCGGTGCGGGCCAACGACGGCATCTCCCTCAGCGTCGAGCCGGGCACCATCCACGGCCTGCTGGGGGAAAACGGTGCCGGCAAGAGCACCCTGATGAAGGTGCTCTCCGGTTACCTCTCCGCCGACCGGGGGGAGATCCTCCTGGACGGCCGGCCGGTGCACTTTTCCTCCCCTGCCCAGGCCATCGCCCTGGGGGTGGGGATGCTGCACCAGGACCCGCTGGACTTTCCGGCCCTTACCGTGCTCGATAACTTCCTCCTGGGCAGCCCGGGGCCCCTCTTTCCCAACCGGGTTCGGGCTTGCCGCGAATTGGAGCGCCTGGCGGCCCGGTTCGATTTTCATCTCGACCCCCAGACTCCCCTTTCCGCCCTGAGCATCGGCGAGCGCCAGCAACTGGAGATCCTCCGCCTGCTCTATCTGGGGGTGAAGGTCCTCATCCTGGACGAACCGACGACGGCCATCTCGGCCCAACAGAAGGATAAACTCTTTGCCGCCCTGCGCCGGCTGGCCGAACAGGGCCGGACGGTCATCTTCGTTTCGCACAAACTCCAGGAGGTGGAGGAACTGTGCTGCCGGGTGACCGTGCTGACCCGCGGGCGTGTGGCCGGAGAGGCGGAGATGCCGTGCCCCACGGACCGGCTGGTGGAGATGATGTTCGGCCAGGTGGTTTCCCGGGGGCGGCGGCCGGCCACTCCGCTCGGCGAAGTGGTGCTTTCCCTGGAAAGCCTTACCGTAAGCGACTGGCGGGTGGAGGTCCGGGACCTTTCCCTGGAGGTGCGAGCCGGAGAGGTGATCGGACTGGCTGGGCTGGAGGGCAGCGGGCAGCGCCTGGTCCTGCAGGCCTGCGCCGGATTGCGCCGGCCGGATGCCGGGAGGGTGTGCCTGGCCGGGCAGGATATGACCGGCCGGCCCTATGAGCATTTCCTCGCCTCCGGCGTAGCCTATATGCCCGCCGGCCGGCTGGAGGAGGGGCTGATCCCCGGCATGACGCTGACCGAGCACACCGCCCTGGCCGGACGCGACCGGGCCTTTTGGGTGGACTGGAAGTCGGCGGCCGAAGAAGCCGCCCGACGCATCCAGAAGTTCAACATCAAGGGCCGGCCGGAAACCCCCGTCGAAGAACTCTCCGGAGGTAACCAGCAACGCACCCTCCTGGGCCTCCTCCCGTCCGGCCTGAAGGTGCTCCTGATGGAGCATCCGACGCGGGGACTGGACCTGGAATCCACCGAGTATATCTGGGGATTGCTCCAGAAGCGCACCGAAGAGGGCACGGCCATCCTCTTTACCTCGGCCGACCTGGACGAACTGCTCGACCGCAGCGACCGTCTCCTGGTCTTTTGCGCCGGCCGGACCCAACTCCTGGAAGCCTGCCGGACGAGCGTCCAGCAACTGGGCGAGCGTATCGGCGGCAAAGGGTTCGATAGATGACGGAAAAGGCGGACTTCCGCACGCAGGATTGGCTTCTGCGCCTGATGGGCATCGTCCTGGCCCTTTTCCTGAGTGCCCTCGTCCTGGTGGCCCTGGGCACCTCGCCGCTGGAGGCGGTCGTTCTCCTCTTCAGCGGCGCCCTGGGGACGCCGGGCGACCTGGCGGCGGTGCTGACGGCCTGGGTGCCGGTCCTCCTCTGCTCGGCCGGTTTGCTTCTGACCTATTCGGCCGGGCTGTGGAATATCGGCATCGAAGGCCAGATCGTCATGGGCGCCGTCTTTGCCACCGGGATGCTGCGTCTGGTCCAGGACCTCCTTCCCCCGCCCCTGGCCCTGGTCCTGGGAGCGCTCTCCGGCATCGTCGGGGGGATGCTCTGGGCGACCCTGGCCGGACTGCTCCGCCTCTACGGCAATGTCAGCGAGATCTTCGGCGGGCTGGGGCTGAACTTTGTCGCCGGAAGCCTTGTGGTGTATCTGGTGACCGGCCCCTGGAGCCGGCCGGGCACCGGCACCACCAGCGGGACCGTCCCCTTCCCTCCTTCCCTCTGGTTGCCCGCCTTTCCCGGCTTTGCCGTCAGCCCTGTGGAACTCGGGCTGGCGCTCGTTGCCCTGGTGCTGGTGGGCGTCGCCCTGGGGGGCACGTATTTCGGGCTGCGTTTCAAGGCGATCGGCAAAAATTTGCGCTCGGCCTACCTTCTGGGCGTGCCGGTCAACCGTTACCTCCTGGCCGCCTTTGCCCTCTGCGGGGCGCTGGCCGGCCTGGCCGGCTGGATTTTGGTGGTGGGAGCCAGCGCCCGCCACAACCTCTTTCCGCTGATCTCCAGCGGTTATGGCTTCCTGGCCATCCTGGTGGTGCTCCTGGCCGGCCTGAACGCCGTCTGGGTCCTGCCGATCTCCTTCTTCTTTGCCGCCATCTCGATGGGCAGCCTGGAACTGGTCTACGAAAAGCAACTGGATTCGGCGGTGGGCAGCGCCATCCAGGGCCTGCTGGTGCTCTCGGTGCTCCTCACCCAGGGGTTGCAACGGCATCTCCGGGAGAAGAGGGCCGAAAAGGCCCGGCTTCCTGCCGACGAGGAGCCGGCGGCGGAATAGGCGAGGGCGGCGAAATGGACCTGACGATCTTTCTGGCTTCGGTCCTGGCGGCGGCCCCTCCGGTGCTCTTCGCCGTACTGGGCGAAACGATTACGGAAAAGGCCGGCGTCATCAACCTTTCCCTGGACGGGACCATCCTCCTTTCGGCGATGGCCGGCTTTGCCGTCGCCCTGCATACGGGAAGCGTCGTCCCCGGCATCCTGGCGGCCATGCTGGTCGGGGCGCTGGTCGCCGGGATTATCGCCCTGGCCAGCCTGACGCTACGCCTTCCCCAGGTGGCCACCGGCTTCGTGCTGACCCTCCTGACCCGCGACCTGGCCTATGTGCTGGGCAACCCCTACGTGCGCGTGCCGGGGCCGCAGGTGCCCCATACCCCGATTCCCGTCCTGTCCGAATGGCCGGTGGTCGGGAGGATCCTCTTCGATCAGGACCCGCTGGTCTATCTAAGTCTGGTGGCCGTCGTGCTGGTCTGGGTATTTATGTTCAAAACAAGGCCGGGGCTGATGCTCCAGGGGCTGGGCGAACAGCCGGCCGCGGCCTATGCCCGGGGGGCCGATGTCATCCGGATGCGTTACTTCTATACCCTCCTCGGTGGAGCCCTGGTGGGGTTGGGAGGAGCGGCCTTCTCGCTCCTGGTGGCTCCGGGCTGGGCCCGCCAGAAGTTCGAGGGAATCGGCTGGATCGCCCTGGCCATTGTCATCTTCGGTAACTGGCATCCCATTCGGGCGGCGCTGGGGGCCTATTTCTTCGTCGCCTTGCAGACGGTGGCGACCAACCTCCAGAGCGCCATGCCCAACGTGCCGACCCAGGTCTTCCCCACCCTGCCTTTCCCGCTGATGATCCTGACCCTGCTCCTGGTGACCGTAAGCGGCGCCGACTGGATGAACCGGCTGCTCGGCTGTCTGCCGCCGGGGCTACGCCGGGTGCTGACCCGCACCATCCAGATGCTCCAGACGGTGCCGCCGGCCGGGCTGGGAAAGGTGCCGAAGCGGGAGTAGGGAGGCCCTCCTCGGTGGGGCTTTGGAGGCGTTGAGAATGGCGGAACGGGCGGCCGTTCGCATCCATATCACCGGTGTCGTGCAGGGGGTGGGCTTCCGCCCCTTTGTCTATCGCCTCGCTACCGGCCTGGGCCTTTTCGGCTGGGTGCGCAACACTTCTTCCGGCGTGGAGATCGAGGCTGCCGGGCCGGAGGAGGCCCTCCGGGACTTTGCCCGGCGACTGCGGGAGGAAGCCCCTCCCCTGGCCCGCATCGAGCAGGTGACGGCCGAGCCGCTTCCGCCGCCGGCCGACCTCTTCGGCGGCCGCTTCGCCATCCTCCACTCCGAAGGACGTCCCGGCGATTTTCTGCCCCTTTCCCCGGATGTGGCCATCTGCGAGGATTGCCGCAGGGAACTCTTTGACCCCCGCGACCGGCGTTACCGCTACCCCTTTATCAACTGCACCCACTGCGGCCCCCGCTTCACCATCATTCGCGACATCCCCTACGACCGCCCCAACACGACGATGGTGGCCTTCCGGATGTGCCCGGATTGCCAAGCGGAATACGACGATCCGGCCGACCGCCGTTTCCACGCCCAGCCCAACGCCTGCCCGGTCTGCGGACCCCAGGTCTTTTTTCTCAATCCGGAGGACTCTTCGCTCCCCTCCGGCGAGGCGGCGATTCAGGCTGCCCGCGCCGCCCTGCGGGCCGGCAAGGTCGTGGTGGTCAAAGGGCTGGGCGGCTTTCACCTGGCCTGCGATGCCCAGAACGATGCCGTCGTGGAGGAACTGCGCCGGCGCAAGGGCCGCGTGGACAAGCCCTTCGCCCTGATGGCCTTCGACCTGGAGACGGTAGAACGCCTCTGCTACCTTTCTCCTGAGGAACGCGCCCTCCTTGTCTCCCGCGAGCGGCCCATCGTGCTCCTGCGGCGCCGGCCGGAGGCCCCGATTTCCCCTCGGGTGGCGCCGGGCAACCCCTGCCTGGGCGTGATGCTCCCCTACACTCCCCTGCACTACCTCCTCCTGGAGCCGGCCGAGGACTTTCCCCTGGCCCTGGTGATGACCTCGGGCAACTATGCCGAGGAGCCCATCGCCACCGACAACGACGAGGCCCGCGTCCGTCTGTCCGGCCTGGCCGACGCCTTCCTCCTCCACAACCGCGACATCCACGCCCGCTGCGACGATTCCGTCCTGCGCATCTTCCAGGGGAACGAACTCCCCATCCGCCGTTCCCGGGGCTATGCGCCCTACCCCGTGCACCTTCCCCACGCCGTTCGCCCCGTGCTGGCCGTCGGCGGCGAACTCAAAAACACGTTCTGCCTGACCCGCGAGCGCTACGCCTTCCTCAGCCAGCATATCGGCGACATGGAAAACTACGAGACGCTGCGCTTCTTTGAGGAGATGGTCGAGCAACTGTCCCGCACCTTCCGCATCGAGCCGGAGGCCATCGCCTGCGACATGCATCCCGGATACCTCTCCACCCGCTACGCCCGGGAACGGGCCCAACGGTCCGGCCTGCCCCTGGTCCCCGTCCAGCACCATCACGCCCACGTCGCCGCCTGCCTGGCCGAAAACGGTCATCCCGGCGACTGTCCGGCCCTCGGGGTGGCCTTTGACGGCACCGGCTATGGGTCGGACGGAGCGATCTGGGGCGGGGAGTTCCTCATCGCCGACTACCGTTCCTTTCGGCGGGCGGCTCACCTCCGCTACCTGCCGCTTCCCGGCGGAGATGCCGCCATCCGCCGGCCTTACCGCATTGCCCTGGCCTATCTCTGGGCGGCCGGCATCCCCTGGGAGGAGTTGCCTCCGGTGGCGGCGGCCCCAGAAGAGGAGCGGGCCGTCCTGCATCGCCAGTTGGAGCGCGGCCTGAACGTCGTCCCCACCTCCAGCATGGGCCGGCTCTTCGATGCGGTGGCCTCGCTGGCCGGCGTCCGGCAGACGATCAATTACGAGGCCCAGGCGGCGATGGAACTGGAGGGGATGGCCGAGGCCGGAGAAAGCGAGGCTTATACCTTCGCCCTCGAAGAGGAGGCGGAGGCTTTGATTGTGGACCCGATTCCCCTTCTCCGGGCGGTGGTGGCGGACGTGCGTTCCGGCGTGCCGGCCGGCCGCATCTCGGCCCGCTTCCACAATGCGGTGGCCCGGATGGTGCTGGAGGTTTGCCTGCGCCTGCGTCGCGCGTCGGGCCTGAACGAGGTGGCCCTCTCCGGAGGCGTTTTCCAGAACGTAACGTTGCTGGAAAAGACGGTCCTTCTACTCCGGGAGGCCGGCTTTCGCCTTTATCTCCACCGCCTGGTGCCGCCCAACGATGCGGGGATTGCGCTGGGACAGGCGGTCATAGGAGGGTAAAAATCCGACCTTTTTCGGAGGTGGGGGTGTTTTCTTTCCAGGATCCTGACCTGGCCCAGGTCCTTGCCGAATCCATCCAGGCCCGCTCCACCCGGCCGATTCGGCTGATGGAGTTCTGCGGGGGGCATACCCATGCCATCCTGCGCTACGGCATTCCGGACCTCCTTCCGCCCACCGTCGAACTGCGTTCCGGGCCGGGCTGTCCGGTCTGCGTCACCTCCGCCGAGGACCTGGCGCGGGCCATCGCCCTGGCCCTCCTGCCCGGGGTCATCCTGACCACCTTTGGCGATATGGTGCGCGTACCGGGGCAACGGGGAGCCCGCCCGGCCTCGCTGGCCGAGGCGAAGGCGGCCGGGGCGGACGTGCGGGTGGTCTATTCCCCTCTGGATGCCCTGCACATCGCCCGAGGAAACCCCGGGCGGCCGGTGATCTTTCTCGGCGTGGGTTTTGAGACCACGGCTCCGATGGTGGCCTCGGCCGTCCTCGCGGCCGAAGCAGAAGGGGTGGAGAATTTTTATGTCTACAGTACCCACAAACTGACCCCGCCGGCCACCTGTGCCATCCTCGACGCCGGGGAGGTAGCGCTGGACGGCATCATCGGGCCGGGGCATGTGACGACCGTTATCGGGGCTGCGGCCTGGCGTTTCCTGCCCGAAAAGTACGGCATCCCCTGCGCCGTGGCCGGCTTTGAGCCGCTGGACATACTCCAGGCGATTCTGGCGCTGGTGGAGATGGTGGAAGACGGCCGGCCGGCGGTGTTCAACGCCTACCGGCGGAGCGTAACCCCGGAAGGCAACCGGCCGGCCCAGGAGGCCATGGCGCGGGTCTTTCGGGTGGTCGAGGCCTCCTGGCGCGGCTTTGGGCCGATTCCGGATAGCGGGCTGGACCTGCGCCCCGAATATGCCCGCTTCGACGCCCGGCGGGCCTTTCCGGTGGAGGTGCCGTCGGCGCAGGACCTTCCCGGCTGCCGCTGTGGCGAGGTGTTGCGAGGCGTCCTTTTCCCCACCGAGTGTCCCCTCTTTGGCCGGGCCTGCACGCCCCAGGATCCGGTGGGGCCTTGTATGGTCAGCGCCGAAGGGGCCTGTGCGGCCTACTATCGCTTCGGGAGCAGAAGATGGAAAAAATCGTTCGCCTGGCCCACGGGGCCGGCGGCCGGATGATGGCCGAACTCATCCGTACCCTTTTCATCCCGCCGCTCGATAACCCCTATCTGCGGCAGATGGCCGATGCCGCCCTTCTGGAAGTGGGTGGCGCCCGTCTGGCCCTCTCCACCGACTCCTTCGTCGTGCGTCCCCTCTTTTTCCCCGGCGGGGACATCGGCTCCCTGGCCGTCTACGGCACGGTCAACGACCTGGCGATGAGCGGGGCCCGTCCGCTGGCCCTGACGGCCGGCTTTATCCTGGAGGAGGGGCTAGAGGTGGAGGTTCTGGAGCGGGTGGTCCGTTCGATGGCCGAGGCGGCCCGCACGGCCGGCGTGCTCATGGTGGCCGGCGACACCAAAGTGGTCGAGCGCGGCCACGGGGACGGCCTGTACATCAACACCACGGGCCTGGGGGTAGTGCCGGCGGAGGTGGAGGTGGGGCCGGAGCGCGGCCGGCCGGGCGACGTCGTCCTCTTGAGCGGCACTATCGGCGACCACGGCATCGCCGTCCTCAGCCGGCGGGAGGGGCTGGGCTTTGAGACCGCGCTTCGGTCCGACAGCGCCCCGCTTCACGGCCTGGTCGAGGCGCTCCTGCGGGCCGCGCCCCATACCCACACCCTGCGCGATCCCACCCGGGGCGGGCTGTCGGCGGTGCTGAACGAACTGGCCGCCGCCTCCGGCGTGGGAATCGAACTGGACGAGGCGGCCATCCCGGTGCGGCCGGCCGTGCGGGCCGCCTGCGAGATGCTCGGCTTCGACCCGTTGGACGTGGCCAATGAGGGGAAATTGGTAGCCTTTGTGCCGCCGGAGGAGGCGGAGGCGGCGCTGGAGGCGCTGCGGGCCCATCCCCTGGGGAGGGATGCGGCCCGCATCGGCGTGCTCACCTCCGAGCATCCGGGAATGGTGCTGGCCCGCACCCCCATCGGCGGCCATCGGGTGGTGGACATGCCGCCGGGGGAACTTTTGCCCAGGATCTGTTAGATCGGCCGGACCAGCATCTCCCGGTACACATCCACCGTGGCCCGGGCCACGGCCGGCCAGTCGAAGCGCTCCCGCACGATCCGCATCCCCTCCTCCCCCATCGCCGGCCACTCCGCCCGCCGGGAGAGGAGGTCCTGCAGGCCCCGGCAGAGCGCTTCCCCATCGCCCGGGGGCACCAGTCGGCCGTTGCGTCCGTCGAAAACCTTGTCCGGGATGCCCCCTACCCGCGTCGCCAGCACCGGCCGGCGATGCACCATCCCTTCCAGGACGACCAGGGAACTTCCCTCGTAGAGCGTCGGATGGACCAGAAGGTCGGCGACCTCATAGAGGTTGTGCAGTTCGATATCGCTCAGCCGGCCGGCAAAGCGCACCTCTCCGGCCAGCCCCAGGCGCCGGACCTGGCTTTCCAAGGCTGGCCTCTCTTTCCCTTCGCCCACCACCACCCAGCGCCATCCGGCCGGGAGGTGCTCCCGGAACCGCCCCAGGGCCTCGGCCAGCAGGTGAAAGCCCTTGTTGCGCTCCAGCCGGCTGACGCTCAGGAGGATGAGGGGGGAGCCGAGCAGGTCCAGCCGCCGGCGCAATGCTTCCTGCACCTCCGGGTTCAGCGGCGAGAGGCACTCTTCCACGGCAATGGCGCTGGGCAACACCACCACCCGATCCGGGTCCACCCCCAGGTAACACGGCACCTCCGAGCGAGTACATTCGTCGGTGGCGATGACCCGGTCGGCGGCGCGGGCGCCGTAACGATAGAGGGCGCGGAAGGGGATATAGGCCAGACGTTTGGCCGGGGAGGGGGTCTTGTATTCCTCCATCCCGTGCGGGTTCATGATCATCGGGGCAGCGGCGCGCAGGGCGGGGTCATGGCGTCGCCGCCAGCCGTAGCCAAAGGCCGATAGTCCCTGGGCGTGTACCAGGTCCACCCGGCCGGCACGCACCCATTCAGCCACCTCCCGCCCCATGGTCCAGGAGTAGAGGGGGTAGTTGATCTGCCGACCCAGGACGGAGTCGGGGCGGAGAAAGGGGGAAGTGCGGTCGTAGCGCCGGCCGTGCAGGCGCACGCCCGGCCCCAGGGCATCCGCCTGCCCCACCGGTTCCTGCACCCACAGTTCGACCTCCACCCCCAGTCGGGCCAGGTGGGTGCACAGGTGAAAGACGTGCCGCTCCACTCCTCCATAGCCGTGCAACGGGAAGACGGCCCGGGCCAGCATCGCTACGCGCATCGCTACCCTCACCCGGCGACCTGTTCCCCCTCTTCCGATAGGATGGGCAGGGCGAAGGAAAAAGTGCTCCCCTCACCCGGCGCACTGCGGACCCAGATGCGTCCCCCGTGTTGCTCGACGATGGACCGGCAGATGGCCAGCCCCAGGCCGGTGCCCGAGATGGCGTCCGTCTGCGGTGTGCGCACCCGGTAGAACTTCTGGAAAAGCATCTTCTGGTCCTCCGGGGCGATGCCGATCCCGGTGTCGCTCACACTCAAGATCACTTCCCTTTCGTTCCGGTCCAGGCGCACGCGGACGCTCCCTCCGGAAGGGGTATACTTGATGGCGTTATCCACCAGGTTGACCACGACCTGGCGCAGCCGGCCGGCGTTTCCCCGGACGCTGGGCAGATCCCGGCCGACCTCGACCGTCAGGTTCAGCCCCTTTTCGGCGGCGCGGGGTGAAAGCGTTTCCACCGCCTCCAGCACAACCTCGGCCAGGGAACACGGCGCCATCTCCATTTCGATGCCGGCCTCGATCTTGCCCAGGTCCAGGAGGTCGGAGATGAGTTCGTTCATCTGTTCCACCGCCCGCCGGATGCGTTCGACCGCATCCTGCTGTTCCCTCGTCAGCGGGCCGAGGACGGCCAGCAGATCGGCGTAGCCTCTCACGGCCGTCAACGGCGAACGGAGGTCGTGGGAGACGGTGGAGACGAACTCGCTCTTCATCCGGTCCAGTTCTTTGAGGTAGGTGATGTCCTGCAGGATGGACACCCAGCCGACCTCCGGCACCGGAGAGAGGCTACAGAAGCGCACCCGTCCGTCGGGGGTGGTAAGTTCACCGGTGACCGTTTCGCCCGAGCCGACGGCGCGGGAGAAGAGGGGGGACAGGGCTGGGAGGGCCTCGGCGATGGGCCGGCCGGTCGCCGAGGTGGAGAGGCCGAAGGTGCGTTCGGCCGCGCGGTTGAGCAGGGCGATCCGGCCGGCCGGGTCGGTTACGACGACGGCATCGGCCGTCCCCTCCAGGATGGCGGCCAGTTTTCGCCGCTCGTTCTCGGCGGTGATATAGAGGTCTGCATTTTCCAGACAGATGGCCGCCTGCTGGGCCAGTTCCTGGAGGAGAGACAGTTGTCCTTCGCCGAACTGGTAGGGCACGTTATGGGTCAGCACCATAACGCCCAACACCCGCTCTCGTCGGACAAAGGGCACGGCCATGGCGGAGCGGGATGGCTCCCGATCCTCCGGGAAGGAAAGCCAGCGGGGATCGTGGGCGGTGTCGTAGATGATGCAGCCCTGCCGATGGCGCACCACCCAGCCGGCCAGCCCCTGGTCCAGGATTTTCGCCGTTCGCCGGTTTGTGGAGCGTTCGGCCGGACGGGAGAAAAAAGACCGGGTCAGCCGGCCTTCCTCGTCGAGCAGGAGGATGCTGCCCCATCGGGCTCCCGTCGCCCGGATGGCCCGGGAGAGGATGCCGTCCAGAACCTGGTGCGGTTGCAGGGAACTGGCCAGTTCGGCGAAACTCTGGCGCAGGAACTCGGCCCGGTCGCGCTCGGCGGTCAACTGGTCGGCCTTGCGCCGCAGTTCCTGGGTCAGTTCCAAGATCTGTTCGCGGGCCTGCTCAAACTCGGTCTGCCTCAGGCGCACCTCACGCCCCCAATTGCGCGAGGGGACATAGGCCAGTCGCAGAAGCGCCAGGGTAAACGCCCCCACGCCGGCCAGGGAGGCCAGGCTCAAAAGGATCAGCCCTTCCGTTCCCCAGTCCCCCAGAGCGGCCAGGAGAATGAGGCCCAGGAAGACCAGAAGGAAGACAATGGCCAGGAGAAAGATGCCCCGGTCGCGCAGCCAGGAGACCACCGTAACCTCTCTGTTCCAGAATCGACCTGCCGGGGAACATTTTAGCACAGCGGAGAGGGGATGACAACAGGCTCAGAGGTCTTTTTCTTCCGGAGCGTCTCTCCGGCCGGCCGGGCATACGGCCATACAGAGGCCGCAGACCGGCTGCCCCAGGGAACGCCGAAACGTCTCCAGGCGGGCCGCACAGCGGGCGACATCGAGGATCAGGCTGCGTTCGGGCACCTCCTCGTAGGGAGCCGGGTGGAGTGCGCCGACGGGACAGGCCTCGATGCAGGCCCGGCAGGAACCACAATCGCCGGAGAGGGGATTTCCGACCGGCAGAAGGGCATCGGTCAGCACGGTGCTCAGGCGCACCCGGGGGCCGGCCCCCGGCACGATAAGGAGCAGGTGGCGACCGATCCAGCCCAGTCCGGCCTGGCGGGCAATGGCCTTATGGGAAAGGGCCCCACGGTAACCGAAGAGGGTCTCGCTGGCCGGAATGGCCTCGGCCCGCTGTCCCCGTCCCCGGAGAAAGCGGGCCACCACCTGGGCAATCTCATCCAGGCGGCGATTGGCCTCGGCGTAGAGGCGGGCATAGGCCGGAGTGGGTTCGCCGGGGTGGGGGTGGGAAGCGGCCAGCAGACCGTCCACCACGCCGTCGTCCAGGCGGACGGCCAGGGCGATTCCCCGCCGATAGGGGGAAAGCAGGTCATCCGGCTGGGTGGGCAGGCCGGCCAGGGCCGAAAGGTCGGCGATGCCCCAGCGAAAAGGCCCCAGGGCGGAGATCAGGGCCAGGAGGTCGGCGTAAAGCAAGACGGGTGAAACCAACGATGCTCCTCGATCATCCCGGCTAAGGCGAATGCTCCGGTTGCCCGCGCTTCCTTAGTTTCCGAAGAACCCGCAAATCCTCCAGGTCCTTCGGCCGTCCGGCGGCTTCCTTCATCCGAATCAGGTCATCCAGACTGGCAAACCAGACCCGGGTTTCCCCAACCTCCCCCTCTACGCGGCGCTTCCAGACTTCCTCAAAAGTCACACCGGCCACAAAAGGATGGATGTCGCACTCCACCAGATATTGCCGAATCAGCACCTTCTTCCTCAGGAGGGTCTCGATGGAGAGATCGCTTACGTCATATCCGAAGGCCCGGAGGGCCTCCCAGGTTCGCCGGGCGTTCTCTTCGGTTGCCTCGATGAAAATATCGACATCCAGGGTGGCCCGGACATAGCCATAGATGGGGAAGGCTGCCGCTCCGATGACCACGTAGCGCACTTCATGGGCGTTCAACGATCTCAAAAGGCTTTCGATGTCCATAGCGTAAAAGCATCTCCTGAATCTCACGAGCCCGTCGGAACAGGAGGGTAAACCGCTCCTGGACCGTCAAAGAGGCCAGGTAGTCCAGTTCAAACTCCAGTTCCCGTTCCTCATCTTCCTCCTCAGGTCCGAGTTCCAGGATGGGTGGCATGGTCTTCTCCTCCCGGCACCGGCCTATCCCACCCAGCGCACGCTGTTGGAGCGGCAGGAGGGGCACATCCGCTCGTCGCGCCAGGGGTCGTACTCCTGCTCCCAGGTCTGGCCGCAGCGCAGGCAGCGGAAGGAGGCCGGCCCGCGTCCCTCCTTCCAGGCTTTGGGGACGGGCACCTTGCTTCCGGCCAGAACCTCGCGGGTCCGGGCGATCTCCTCCGGCGTCACCGTCGCCCGTAGCGTTTCCAGAGCAGCCACGACCTGGGCCCATTTCTGCCCCTCGGCGGCGCTGACCCATTCCAGTTGCAGCCGTTCGGGACGGAGGCCGGCCTTCTCCAGCGCCTCCCAGAGGGCATCCACCCGGCGCACCGTCTGGCGGTTGGCGTGGATATAGTGGCAATCGGCATAGTGGCAACCGGAGACGAGCACAACGGGTGCCCCCAGCGCAAAGGCCTGCCAGACAAAGTGGGGTGCTACCCGGCCGCTGCACATCGTCCGCACCAGGCGGGCCGTGGGGGGATACTGAAGGCGGGTGGTGCCGGCCAGGTCCGCCCCGGCGTAGGAACACCAGTTGCAGCCAAAGGCCACGATGACTTCCTCCGGGTGTTCCACGTTCAGCATGGCCTCGACCTGGGCCTGGATGGCTCCATCGCTAAAGTGGCGCATCTCGATGGCCCCGAAGCGACATTCGGCGGCACAGGTGCCGCAGCCGGCGCAGGCCGCCTCGATCACCCGGGCCGGCTGCTTCTTCTCCCAAACGATGGCCGAAAAGGGACAGACCCGGGCACATAGCCCGCAGGAAGTGCATTTTTCGGGATGGACAAGGGCGGTGATCGCCTCCAGGGTGATGTACTCCTGGTTGAGGAGAATCTGGGCCCGGGCGGCGGCCGCGCCGGCCTGGGTGACGCTATCCTTGATGTCCTTGGGACTTTCGGCGCAACCGGCGAAAAAGACCCCGCGGGTGGGCGCATCCACCGGCCGAAGTTTCGGATGGGCCTCCAGGAAGAAGCCATCCGGAGAACGGGAAAGGGAAAGGAGTTGGCGAATCGGTTCGCTTTCCTGGCGGGGGATGCCGCCTACGGAGAGAATCACCAGGTCGGCTTCATGGACCTCGATCCGGCCGGCCGTGGTGTTCTCCACCGTGAGGAGAAGGGTGCCATCCTCCCGCCGCTCCACCTCTCCGGGGAGGCCGCGGATGAAGCGCACCCCGGCCTCCCGGGAGCGACGGTACATCTCCTCAAAGCCCTTGCCAAAGGCCCGAATGTCCAGATAGAACACGGTGATCTCGACTTCGGGGTCGTGGTCCTTGAGGAGAAGGCTATCCTTGATGGTGTTCATACAGCAGATGTTGGAGCAATAGGGATTACCCCGGGCCGGGGAACGGGAACCGACGCACTGGATAAAGGCGATACGCTTGGGGTGTCGGAAATCGCTGGGGCGGATGAGTTCGCCCCCGGTGGGCCCGCCGGCCGAAATCAGGCGCTCGAACTCCAGGCTGGTGATGACGTCCTCGAAGCGGGTGTAGCCGTACTCGTCGAGCGGGGTCGGATCGTAGACGTCCATCCCCGTGGCCACGATGATGGCCCCGACGTCGAACTCGATCCGACGGTCCTGCTGGTCGAAGTCGATACAGTGCTTGTCACAGCGGTCCACGCACTTGCCGCAGGCGATGGGGTTGTTACCCAGACAGTGGGCGATGTCCACCAGATAGGCCGAGGGGACGGCCTGGGGAAAGGGCTTATAGATGGCCCGGCGGGTGGAGAGGCCCATCTGGAACTCGTCCGGGACGAGGACGGGACAGACCTTGGCGCATTCGCCGCAGGAAGTGCACTCCTTTTCGTCCACGAAGCGGGCCTTCTGGCGCACACGGACGTGAAAGTTGCCCACATAGCCGCCGATCTCTTCGATCTCGCTGTAGGTGAGGAGGTGGATTCGCGGATGTCGACCGACATCCATCATCTTGGGGCCGAGGATTCATATCGAACAGTCCATCGTGGGGTACGTCTTGTCCAGCATGGCCATGATGCCGCCGATGGAGGGCTTTTGCTCCACCAGGTAGACCTGGTGGCCGGCGTCGGCCAGGTCGAGGGCCGCCTGGATGCCGGCCACCCCCCCGCCGATGACCAGGGCGGCCCGGGTCACCGGGATGCGGATTTCCTGCTGGGGATGGAGCCGGCCGGCCTGGGCCACCGCCACCCGCACGATGTCCTGGGCCTTGCGCGTCGCCGCCTCCCGGTCGTAGAGGTGCACCCAGGAGCACTGCTCCCGGATGTTGGCCATGGTCAGGAGGTAGGGGTTCAGCCCTGCCTCGGAGACGCACTTCCGGAAGGTCGGCTCGTGCAGGCGGGGGGAGCAGGAAGCGACGACGACGCGGTTGAGGTTGCGTTCCCGAATCTGGCGGCGGATCTCCTGCTGGCCGGGGTCGGAGCAGGTGTAGGTGTTGCGCACGGCCACGATCACCCCGGGAAGGGTCTCGGCATAGGCCCGCACCGCCTCGCAGTCCACCGAGCCGGCGATGTTCAGCCCGCACTCGCAGACGAAAACGCCGATGCGCAATCCATCCTCGCTCAAGGTGGCCTCCTTGCCGAAGAAAGCGGCCATCCCCCACGTCGGTTCAGGCCGCCGAAATTTGCAGGGGAAGCATCTCCCTCCCGGCCGCGCCCCGGTGTCAGACGACGGCGATGGGCCGGCTGCTCTGCCAGAAGCCGTGGATGTTACAGTAACTGGCGGCGTAGAGGGTGCCGGCCTTGGTCAGTTTGACCCAGAAGGTGGCCTGGGAGTGGGTGTAGGCCGGCCCCTGGTTGGCCCCGGCCACCGCTTCCCCGTGGGCGGTAAAGTCGGCCTGGCCAAGTTGATAGGGGAATTTGTCCCCCTCCCCCTGGAAGTACAGGGCGACCCAGCGGATGTGGTGCTCGGTCGTGTTGGGGTGGGGGATTTCCTTGCCCACGGTGAGGGTGACGGCGAAAGGTTCGCCGGCCTTGACCTCGTCGGGGGCCTCGATCACCGGGACGTGCTTTTCGGCCTTCCAGTCGGCGGTCTGGAAAAGTTCGGCCAAGGTTGTCATCGTTGCACCTCCTTTTCTTTTAGAGCAGGGGACATTGCGGCCTGAGCGTATTTTACCACAGGCCGATGGGGTGTCAAACGGGGCCAAGCAGGGGTTTTTGTAAAAGTCCGGAAAGCGTCCCCGAAGCCGAATGCCCGCTCTCCCGAGGGCGTCCGCAGGGGCACATGGTGCTATGCCCCTACCGCCGTGTTTGGGTGTGTCAGAAGAACTCCTGGACCATCTTCTCGTCGCAACAGACCTGCGGAATCCCGTTCTCCGGGTGAATGACATGGATACGGGAAAGATCACAGATCTCGGCAGACCGGACAATTCGGCCGGCGGCGAACCCAGCCGGTTCGATCTGGGGCCATCCCCGAGAGATCCGCCTCACGCCAGTTGAATATATCGGTACCCTCCGGCCAGCCCATCAGAGCCCGATGGGCAAAGAACAGGGCGAAGGCTGAGGCCAGGAAGCAAGTGGAAATAATGGCTGCAGCACAGGGAGCGGCACCTTCCGGATCCAAGTTGGGCAGGGCACACCAGAGACAGGCCTCCTCGGGAGACGGCCCCTGGAAGAAACTTTGCAGGCGCATCCCATCCATAGAAAGCATAGTGAATATGGCCGGGATGCGACGTCTCCGGGCTTCCTGAACGCCTCGCAGGCGGCAGGCGTTGTTATCCACCCCAAAGATGAAGAGGTCGGCCGGCAGGGTGAATTTTTCCAGGGCCTGCTCGAAAGGGAGAGCGATGCCGATGAGTCGGGCGCCAGCGGTAGAATGACCGACCAGGTTGTACACCAGGCGAAGCGCCTTGGGTTGTCCCAGGTCCTCCCGAAAATACAGTTGGCGTGGCAGATTGGTCCGGTCCACCAGGTCGGGGTCCACGATGGTAAGAGTTCGGACCCCGCTGCGCACCAACCCAAGAGCCGTCCAACTGTTGAGGCCGCCGGCACCTACCAAGACGACCCGGGCCGTAGTCAAAGCCTCCTGCCGATGTCCGGGGATACCCTCGTGCCGGGCAAAGGTATCGGCCTCGGCCGGATGCGGGGGCGGCAAGGGTTCCGCCGTCACTTCAACCGGTTGAAGGGAAAACAAGGCCTCCGGAAAAGCGGGGAAGGCTTCACCAGACCAGTCGGTAAAGACATTCATCTTTATCCTCCGGGTGAATGCCCGAACCTATAACCTGCAAACGAACCTGGCCGTGCTCAAGCGCCGGCCCCCAAAAGCGGATCCAGCCGTCGGCGACGGCGATGACGCCCACCAGGTCGGGCGAGTAATCCTGTAGCCAGTCCTGATGCTGGTGCAGGTCCGTAGCACTGGGACAAGTGGCCTCCGGACCGGTGCCCGGATGAGAATGCACCCAGGCAGCCAGGTAGGTGTCAGAAAGGTCCATAGCAATCAGGGCTCTGCCCAACCGCGTTGGATCGGCCCGGACATGCCCACCGCTGTTGCTCCCGGTGACGTCGAAGGTGGCCTCCAGGATGGTACTTTTCCCCTGGCGTCGGCCGGCGACAACCAGCAGTCGCTCCGGGGGGAAAAGAAGATGGCAGAATTGATAGGCGATTGCACTGGGGAGGACAATGGATCGCGCCCCGGCCCTCGTCTCCTCCAGACACATGGCCATCTGGGCATCCGCTCGATTTAGCAGACCCAGGGTTCGGAGGAGATTTTCCCGGGCAACGCGATGATCCTCGGGTAGAGCCTCCAGGTTAGACAAGACCTCGCCGGCCAACCGATGTAAAATGTCCCGGACCGGACGGGGGTCGGAGCCGTCCTGGAGCGTCCGGACCAGGGCAGCCCGAACCTCGGCGATTCGAGGGAGGAAAGCAGCCAGGACCTCAACCTGTGCCGGAGATTCCCCGCACCGCCGAAGGCCGGCAATCTGTCGGGCATACTCTTTGGTCAGCGTTCGAAGCAGCGCTTTCAGGGACCGGGACGTCATCCTGGGATAATTTCTGCCGGCCATTTTACCTCCTTCGTAAGGTTCAATTGGTCCTTCCGTTCAGTGCCTCCGCCAGAATCTTTTCGATGTAAAGGATGGCCTCATCGGCGTTTCCGGCCGGGCGATGCCAGTGGACCTGAAACCAGGGGGCATGGACGAGCATGAAACAGGGCCCCTTGGGATGGGCCCGAAGTTCGGCCGGCGGGTCGGCGATATAAGGACGGACGCCGTCGGGCCCTACGATCACCCGCCCGGGAAAGCGCCGCAACCGTCCGCGGCGGTCGCGAACCCGGTAATATCCCCGGTAAACCCAGTCCCCGTCGTCTCGGTGGCGAACCCAGCCTTGCTCCTCCCAGGCATCCCGGGGCAGAGGGCCGATAGTCAGGGGACGGTTTGGTCCGATGACCTGCGGGATCGCACCTGCCGGGCCAGCCCGCGTACTTTCCCCGCAATGAGGGTTCCTCGGGGCGATAGAAGGGCTTTCACGGCCGGCCGGGCGGCGATTTTCGGGAGCGATTATGATGGGTTCGGCCGGCCCGATGATGGGAAGAGCCCTGTCCCGCCGAGCGGTCGGTTCCATCATCCGGTGTGGCTCAGGGCTGGGAGAGGATTCCGATGCCGGACAGGCCCTGAGCCATATCAGGAACAGGCCAAAGCCGAGGATCAGGGCGATAGCGATCCAGGCCAATGTTCTGGCTTCCACCGGCTTCTCCCCAGGAAGGCATCAACTCAGGCCCGCCTCGACGTCCGCTTTGGTGGCATAGACCTTTTGCCCATCGGCCACGGCCTGGTAAAGGTCCTCGGTGAAGTCAAAGGCTCCACCATCAGGCCGAGAGAGTTGAAAGCCCTGGAGGCCGAGCCTGGCCAGAACGTCGCGCGGCTGGGTGCCCGGCAGGATGGCGACGTCCTGATACTCTCGTTTTCCGTCCGTTCCGGCTACGGCGATGGTGATCCTCTTCATCTTGCACCTCCCGGCTGGTCCTTGCTAACTGCTTCTGGAACCGAGCAAAATAACCCGCGAAGTGTCTACCTCACGGCCGGCCTCCGGGCCTGGTTCCCGAGGCCGGCGGGTTGTTCCCGCCTTCTGGCGCGGCCGGGTGCCCGCACCCGCCTGGTTGCCCCCAGGGGTGATCAGGGTCTGGGGAGCACGGCCGTTCTGCCCCACGGCCGCAGCCCACTCGAGCACCAGCGCCTTCCAGCCCTCGTCTTCCTCTGCGCCTCGTTCTCGAATGCCCTCCAGGAGCGGCTGCAGCCGGAACCAGGAAAGGTCCATCGGCCTGAGGGCCGAGACCGTTACCCCATCACGCCTGTCCACCCGAATCCCCAGCCCCCGGACACGCCGGGCCAGTTCTTCGCTCAACGTCTGTTTGAGGCGACTCCGGCCCGCCGAGGTGAGTAGGTTCCGAAAAGGAAAGTAACCTACCACCTCACCCACAACCTCCTGCAGGATGTTTCCCAGGATGGCCTCCCATCTGGACTCGGGAACGTAGAGGAATTGGAGGCGAAAGTCCCCTTCGGCAAGACGGGGGTCGAGTTGATAAAATCCCAACAATTCCAGGGAAACGGGAACCCGATCCTGGGTCAGGACATCGGAGATCCTGGCCGTCGTCTGTCGAGGCAGGTGACAGATGGGCCTTCGGACCTGGTCCACCAAGGGGATGAGCCAGGTCCACTCCTCCGGCCCCAGGAAGCGCCATAGACGACCGAGGCGGTAGACGACGCCAATGTGGTTGTCGGGAGGACGGTACAGTCCGGAGAGACCGGCCACGATCAGAAGCGCCGCTGCCAGGGGTATCGTGACGGAGCCGGGTAACAGAATGGCCCATATCAAAAGGCCCACGGCAAGTAACCACAAGAGTATTCTGATCATCGTCTTCTCCTCCAGGGGAGACCTTTTTCTTTTCCCAAGGCCATACTACCAGATTGTATAACTACCGGCCGGGCAATTGTCGGGAGGGAGGCTAAAAGAAGGGCGAGAAAATGATGAACCGGGCCTGGTCTGCCCGGTTCAAAAACGATGGAAAGTAGTAATTGGCTGTCAAGAAGGCTACTTTTTTCTCAGAAATCCAGTTTATAGCCGGCTCCTCGGACGGTAAGGAGGTATTTTTTGCCGCCCGGAGACGGTTCGATCTTTTCCCGCAGCCGGCTCATCAACGAAGTCAGACGATCCCTTTCCTGGATACTATCTTCGTAATGTTCTCCCAGGGCTTCCTCCACGATAGCCCGTTTCCGGCAAAGTTTCCTCCGGTGGTGGTACATATATCGCAAGACTTTGAACTCCTGCTCCGTCAGGGGAATCCGCCGGCCTTCCACCCAGACCTCTCGGTTCTCCTCATCCAGCCAAAAGTCCTCCCCGGCCGCCCCCGGGAGCGGCTCGCTCAAGGCCTCTCCAAGGACGGCAGCGGAGAGAAGAATGCGCACGTACAGGCGCATCCCTCGAGGGGTATGCCGCACCTGCGGTTCGTAACGAGCGACTCGCTCCAGGGCTTCATAGAGGAGGGCGAGCCGGTAAAGGTTGCCCACGTTCCCCAACGTCTGAGCCGCCCGGGACCGCACCTGACCGATGGCCCGAGTTGCTTTCTGCAAGGATGGGGCAAGATCCTCCACCGGAACCGGTTCGCCCAACGATTTCGCCTGTAGCAGGCGTTGCTCCAGTTTCAGCCACTCGAGTGGGTCGGCCCCTTCCAGCAGGTCGAACTTGATGCTGTTTTCCAGGACGGCGAAATCGCGCACCAGGGGACCGACGCCGGCCCAGGAAAGGTCCAGAAGCCAGGTTCGGCCCCGGGGGTCAACCAGGAGGCGATGGACATCCGGCTGGCCGTGGATAGGGCCGCAGAGGACGGGTTTCCCGACGGAGAGATATTTTTCCTCAAGGAAGATTTGGGGATTGGGCAGACTGATAGAACCGCCGGCCGGATGAAAGGTCAAGCGGTTCGGGCTATACTCCACGTGTCCCAGCCCGACGGTCAGGCTTTCCCTGCAGATATCTTCCAGGCAGTTTTGTATTTTCTGGGAGGTAAGGGACTCCCCATGCTCCTGCAGTCCTTCTTGCCAAAGGGAGAGGAGGGATTGATCGGCCTGGAATTGTCCTCGCTCATGCCACTGGGCCAGGACCTGCCCCAGCAGGGAATCCAGAGCCGTAGCGACCTCGGCGTCCGAACGTTCCCGATAGAAAGTGTCAAAGGGGAGGAGTTGTTCCAGAACAGCCCCCTCCAGGGAACAAGCGAGGGCGGCGTAGTGAAGGGTTTCCGCCTCCTGCTCCGGCTGAGGAAGAAAAGGGGCAACCTTCTGAGGAACGGTTCGGGTGTGCTCCTTCTGCTGTCGAACTGCCTGAGGCCGGCCGCAGAGAACGATGAACTCCCGGGTGGGGAACGGACCGGTGGTTCCCCGGGGATAGGCAAAGGCTTCCAGAAAGGTCTGCTTCCCTGGGAGGGCAAGGAAAGTTCTCCCTAAGGAAACCTGCTCAAAATCGTAGAAAAGTTTACGCAGGAGGTCTTCCACTTCCTCGACCCGACCGGGGAGGTCTCCGGCCGGCAGTTCCACTTCGATTCGGGAAACCAGAACCGGGGGACGGTTCTCCCCCCAGTGGATTTTGAGGTCCTGGTTGATGCGCACGTGTTGGGCGAAGGCTCGTTCCACGGCCTGGATGAGCGCCTCCGGCCCTTCCTCCTTGGCGAGGAAATCCACGGCCGGCGGCAGGCCGTCCAGGGCCGGGCCCAGGACCTCGCGCACGTACTGGTAGGAAGGGAAGCCGGTGAGGATAATCTTGGGGACGAAGCGGAAGGCCGGGTCCTTGGCCAGGGTCAGGCCGGAGATGTCCTTTTCGTCGTCATCATTTTCCATGCGGATGTCCAGGATAGCCAGGTGGACGTAGACCGTCTGCAGGGCTTGGCGGGCCTTTTCCAGGGTGTCAGCCTTCAGCACCCGATAGCCGGCCCGTTCCAGGAACTCGGCGCGGGTGTTCAGGAAGTCGGGGTCGTTATCAGCAAACAGGATGTGCATGGTTTCTCTCCATGGAGTATCTCAAGCCCTGGATTTTACCCTCGAAATGGAGGGTTGCGCCGCCTTCTTGATCTGATCCCACAATTCCTTGCCGATCCACAAGACCAGGCTGGCCAGCCAGATTCCTGCCCATTTCCCCAATGTCTTTGCTTTCGGCAACGGATGTCCAAGATGGCCAGGTCTATACCGCCAGCCTCCAGGCGCTGCCTGGCCTCTGTAGGGTTGGCGGCTTCGATGACATGATAACCTTCCCGCCGCAGAAACTCCGCGCGGGTCTTCAGGAAGTCAGCATCGTTATCCGCAAAGAGGATCATCGGTTTTGGCATAGCACCTTCTTTCATTGGTTCAACCGGTTGAACCGGGCCTCGGCCGGCTCAGGATTTTCTTCATGGCGGCCAAGGTTTCCTGTTTGTCCAGCGACTTCCGAATGTAGTCAAACGCTCCGGCTTGCATGGCGTCCCGGGCTCGCTGCCAGGTGGGGGACAGTGTCGCCACCACCAGCCGAGCCGCCGGTTGCCGGACACGCAAGTGTGCAACCAGAGGGACGACGTCCTTTACCACTGTACTATCCACAATAATCACATCATATCGCTCCCGCTCAACCCCCTGGAATGCTTCCTGTTCCGAGATGATGTACAGTTCCCCCAGGGGGGCCAGAGCCTCCGCCAGAGTCTGGGTCCAAGGAGATTCTTTTCTGTCCCCAATCAGCAAGAAAGTACCCATAGCCTAAAACACTCTCGATCTACATGCATCAATGCCTATGCCTCCAGGGGCAATGAAATCACCATGGTGGTTCCTGTTGGACCGGTGCTGTCCAGGCGTATCTCACCCCTGTAGGTACGGACAATCGTCTGGGCAATGAGCAATCCCAGGCCTAGGCCCTTGGCCCCTTTGGGTTTGGGGATGGGCTCACGGAAAAGCCCGGATTGGACTTCTTCCGGAATCCCCTTTCCCACATCCGTCACTGCGATCTCAACCTGTTTTCCAACCCTGCGGCTGGTGATCACGATTTGGGGGTGCGAGATACCTGACATAGCCTCCACCGCGTTGTCTATAAGGATATCGAGCGTCCGTCGCAACCATTCCGGACTCGCCCGCACCGTAGCGGCTTCGTCCACCTCGAGATCCAAGTGGAGGGAAACCGATTTGTACGGCTCGGCAGTCCATAGCTGGCGAGTTCGCTCGCGGATAAACTCGTTGATGGGAACAGAACTCACGCCATCCTCTGCCGCAAGTGGTGGCGTGATCGGCTTTTCCAGAATCTGGTTAGCCAGCCTTTCGATAGTGTCCAGCCTCTCCTGAGCATACAACGGACGAGGAAATTTCTGCACCTCCCTGCGCAAGAGTTGGACCTGCTCCCGGATGGTCAGGGCGTGTTTCTCGATGGCGTGTCGCCAGGTGCTGCTCATCATGCCAATCCAGGAAACAGAGGTTTGAGCAGCCAGCGCCTCTTTGGTTTTCTCCAGCTCGTAGTATTGCCGGGCGTTTTGGATAGCGATCGCTACCTGGGTAGCAAAAAGGAGAAGGGCCTCCTGCTCAGGAATAGGGAAGGGATGGAAGGTCCGGTAGTTGACAAAGACGATGCCGATCACCCGGTCGCCGAACTTGAGCGGGATGCCGGCCGAAGATTTGACCCCCTCACGGGCCACAAACCCGCCCGCGCTCATCACCGGGTCGTTGGGAGCATCGTCAGCGAAATGGGGTTCCCCGGAGGCCAGGAGTTTTCCTACCACCGAATCCTTGCTGATGTAGCCGAGTTCGTCCAGGCTTTTCTGGTCACGCAACTCGCCGGCTCTATACGCCGGGAAGCCGATCTCCTGGCGGTCCTGGTCATAGGTGTAAAGGGTGACCACATCATAGGCCAGCACCTTCTGCATGATGTCGACCACCTTCTGCAAGACAACCTCTGGCTTCTGCAGGGTCATGATCTCCTGTCCAGCCTGAAGCAACCCCTGGCGCAGGCGGGCATCGCGCAGAATTTCATCATACTGCCGCGCATTGCGGATGGCCACCGCCGCCTGGTCGGCGAAAAGTCGTATGGTGGCGATTTCATCGGAGGTGAAGCGGTGCGGAGAGCGGAAGTCTACGAACATGACGCCCACCTTGCGTTCTCCCACCCGCAACTGGATACCGATGGCCGCCCGGATTTCCTCGGCGCGGATGAAACGCCCGCCCAGCAAGGGGTCGTCTGCGGCGCGATCTTCGGCCAGGCGATAATAAGGAGGCTCTGACAGGTTCAAGATGCTCCAGACCACCGAATCCGGCATCAGTTCCTCCGGCGGGCGGGCCGAATCTGGCTTACGGGGCTCGCGGATTTCAGTCGCCCATTCGCCGAATCGTCCCGTCGCCTCGTCGTAGGAATAGATGGTGACCACATCGCTGCGCAAAACTTGCTGCGTGTGCTGGGCGATGGTCTTCAGGGTTTGGCCCAGTTTCTCTTGCAGCGTGACCCCGGCGATGACCCCGGCCGCCTCCCTGGTCCGTTGCATCTGGGCCAGCAGGCGAGCATTTTTCAGCGCCAGGGCCGCATGGCTGGCGAAGGTGCGCAATTTGGCTTCGTCGTCCTCACTAAACGTTCGGGAACGATTATAGTTGGCATACAGCACGCCCAATCGTTCGTCACCCACCCGGAGGGCGATCCCCTGGAAGGAGCACACGCCGATGCGGTTGAGCAGGTCCCGTGTGGGTTGCCCCAGGAAATCGTACTCCGGCAGCGAGAGATCCCGGACCGCCAGGTAGCCTTCGCGCATCACCCTATCGGCTGTCCGGCCGGGCTTGGGTTCTTCTTCCCTAAATTTCTCCAACTCTTCGGGTGGAATCCCTACCGCCGCCAACTCCTCGGGGATAAACACGCCCCGCACCTCGTCATAGGACCAGATGGCGGCAGAATCGGCTCCCAGAACCCGGGCAGCGCTCTCCACGATCTCTTGCAGGGTCCGGCGCGGCTCAAAGACACGGGACATGGCTTCGGCCGCCTGACGCATCTGCTCCAGTTCCTGCATCCGCCGGGCATTTTCCATGGCAATGGCCATCTGCCCGGCCAGCGCGCTGAATACGTCTTGCTCCACCTCGTTCCAGACTCGGGGTCGCTCACTCTGAATCGAGATGACGCCGAGCATCTTCCCCCCAACCTGGAGCGGAAGAAGGAGACAGGTGGCACATTCCCTTCCGACCTGTACGGCCCGGATGCCAAGCGCGGCGAGTTTCTTCTCCCGCTCCTCCCGGGTCAGACAGATGAACGGCTTCCCAGTCTTGACCACATAGCCGGAAAGTCCCCAATCTTCCCGCCGTACCAGAGGCCGTTCCTCTATCGTGAGCGGTTTTCCATCCTCGTAAGCCATCTCGAAACGCAGCACATCCTTCGCCTCGTCGTACAGGGCCACCAGAAACATGGAGGCGCCCAACTCCGCCCGGACAAATTCTTCCACCAGCCGGCATTGCTCCTTCAGGTCCACCGTGCCGGAGAGGGCCTGGCTGATCCGGGCCAGGTCGGCCAGCAGGTCGGCCTGCTGCCTCCGTTGCTCATACGCTTGTGCGTTCTCAATGACGATGGCCGCCTGGGTAGCGACGGCCTCCAGCAGTTCCTGATGCTCCCTGGTAAAGAAGTCCTTTTGAGAATGTGTCAGGGTCAAGGCCCCTACGACTTCTTCACCACAGGCCAGAGGGACGCCCAGCGCGGACCCTTCTGTGCTTCGCCCCGGCAAAACGATCCAACGGCTATCCCCTCCCAGGTCCGGGAGAATGTCTGCCCGCCGTTCCTGAATGACCCACCCGGCAAAACCTTCGGCGACGATCTTTTCCGCTTCCTCTTCACTCAGGTCCGGCCTGAGCCCGGTATTTCGCCAAGCGCGGACTTCTCCCTCTGCACTTACGACAAAGAGCGTACCCTCCTCAGCCCGAACACTTTCCACAGCGAGGTCAGTAATTCGCTTTAAAATATCTCCTAATCCGGCATCGCTATCCAGCCGACATGCGCCCACCTCACGGGCCACCTCATAGAGCGTCTGGAATTTTTGTTTTTCCGCCCGGGTCTCCTCCAGAAGACGGGCGACCCGCAATGCTACACCGATCTGATCGGCCAGGAATTCCAAGGTCCGACGCGTGGGCGTGGCAGGGTCAAAGGCTCCGGGACGAGTGCTGTAGGCATAGAGCACACCCGGCCGTTCCGGTTGTCCGGGGATGGGGACCCCGATGAACGACCGGACTCCGGCCTTCTTCAGGTTCTCATCCACCTCGGGAGCGGTTTCCACATCTTCGATGTAGAAAGGAGCGCCTTCTCGAATCACTTCGCGGGTCAGTTCCTGATCCCGGAGGTGGCGCTTCCATCGAACTTTTGAATCTCCTAAAGGGCTGGCTATTTTAGATAAAATTCCGCCTTGCCCTGGAAGTTGGTAGGCTACCGAACAACCTTCGACTCCGAGGAGAGGGGGAACGGCATCGGCGATCAGGCTCAAGATACGTTCTACCTGGGGTTCCTCCACCATGGCCCTGGCGATCCCCAGCATGGCCTCCAGAAAGTCCCGTTCGCGGCGTATCCGTCCGTATTCGGCCGCCGCCTGTACCGTATATACCAATTCATCCGGATTGAAGGGCTTGGGAAGGTAACGGTAGGCCCCCGCCTGCAGGGCCTGGAGGACCCGTTCGGTCATTCCCCAACCGGTGAAGAGGATCGCCTGGCTCTCGGGGAACTGCCGGTGGATTTCCCGCATCAGTTCGATGCCTATATAGTCCGGCGTTTCATCAGGGTGGGGCTCCAGGAGGTCGTCGATCAGGAGTATGTCATACGGTTCTTTTGCTTCCCGGACCCGCCGGAGCGCTTCTTCTTCACAGGCCGCCGTATCCACCGCAAAGCCCCGTTTTCGCAGATAGTCCGCCAGCGGCTCCCGCAGGCTGCGTTCATCGTCAATCAGCAACACTCGAATCCGTTCTTCGGCCATCTTTTTCCCCCCGACGTGGCAGGCCGGGCAGTTCCACCAGGAAAGTCGTTCCCAAAGGGATGACACTCTGCTCAACCACGATCCGTCCACCCATCGCTTCGATCAAGGCACGGGCGATGAACAACCCCAGGCCGGTTCCTCCAGGCCGGGTAGAAAATCCAGGGACGAAGATGCGCTCCCAGAGGCGTTTGTGAATTCCGGGGCCGGTATCGCTGAAGCGTACCTGGATCATAGTGCTCTCCCTTTCCCTCACCGCGGTAGAAATCTTCAAGAGGCCCGGCCCATAGGCCTTCAGAGACATCTGTTGCACCGCGTTGAGCATGACGTTCAGGAAAGCCTGTTCCAGGGCCGTGCTTCTTCCCCGCACCAGGGGCAGGCCGGAAGACAGGTCGGCCTGGAGCCGCACCCGATACCTCCGGGCCAGCGGTTGCAGAGCCCCCTGCGCCCGACGCAGCACCTGGTTCACATCGAAAACGGCTTCCTGGTCCAAACGGGAGAGGTGCTGGAACAACTCCACTACCTCCTTCATCCCAATGGCCGCTCCTACGACCTCCTCCAACCTCCGCTCCAGTTCCTGGATCGAATGCCCATTCCTTTCTTCCTCAAGACCCCGCCTTAACTTCTCACAATCGTTTTGCAGGTTGCGCAGGGAGAGTTCCAGCCCGGAGAGGCGGTTATAGATCTCATGGCCGATGCCGGCCGCCAGCTGGCCGATCAGAAAGACCTGGCCCAGGGCGCAAGCCTGCCGGGCCAGCGCCTCTCTTTCCAAAGCGATGGCCAGAAGTGCCGCGGCCGCCAAGGCATCACGTAGCCGATATATGTTGAAGGCCTCGGTCTCCCGGTGAAAGAGGAACAGGGCATGGCGTGTTTCGCCTTCCGCGCAAATAGGGACTCCAATACACGACTCAAAAGGAAGCAAGGCACGCAGTTTCTCGAAGCGGGCCGTGGGTTCTGCCGAAGCCCGGGCAGTCATAACATATTCCTCTTCCTCCCTGATCACATCCTTCACCGGGCTATCCAGCAGGGAATACAAAGCCGAACTGTTCAGCGGAGTTTCCCCGGCCTGGGCCACGATGGAGACCTTTTTCGAATCCGGGTCCAAATGGAAGACCACCGCCTTTTCCGCCCGGGTGGCTCTCAATACCCATTCCAGGCCGGCCCGAAGTTGCCGGCCGGGTGAGACCCCCCCCATCGTTTCGCTCAACTGCCGGAAGGAGGCTATCTCTTCGGGAAGACTGCCCGAAGCCAGATGGAGCGGCTTGGCGGTCTCCCCCCGCCCGATTCTGGAAAGAAAGCGGTAGAGTTCTTCCAGATCCAGCGGTTTGGTCAGAATCTCGGCAACCCCCAGGGAAACCAGTTCCTGAAATTGTCCTTCGATCCACTCGGTCAGGCTCATCACGGCGACGTTCGGTCGTTGCTCCCGACCCTGTAGCCAGCGCAAGATGTCCAGCCCATCGGCGTCGGGCAGGACGATATCCAACAGGAGAAGCGAATAGGCCTGGCTCTGGAGTTTTTCCTTCGCCTCAAGCACGCTCCCGGCCCCCTCGGCCTGGCAACCTAGACGCTGCAGCCATTCCACCAGGGAGACACGCAGGTCCTCATGATCGTCCACCACCAGGATCGGACCGATGGCCGTCGCCACCTCCGGGGGCCAGGGAGACATCCTCGGTAGGTCTCCTTCCCCTTCCTTGATGGAGGGAGCACCTTCCCCGGTTTTTTCCAATACGGTCGGCCTAGATACGCCCTCCTGCTCCTGCCTAAGCATCCGCTCCCGAATGCTCAGCCGCAGTCGGCGGTTCTTCCCATCCAACCGCGTGATCACGGCTTCGACGTCATCCCCCACCCAGAGGACCTCATCGGGGCGCCGGACTTCCCAGGTGGCCATTTCCTCCAGAGGGACAAACCCATCCACGCCGGGAGCAACCCGGACAAATGCTCCCTCCGGCACCAGGTCCTTGACCATCCCGCAAATGATCTTTCCCTCGGTCCATTGCCGGGCAAACTCGGGCCAGGGATCAGGAAGGAGCCGGCGGACGCTTAGTTCGGGGAGTCGGTCTTCCTCCTCAGGGAGGGCAATAACGACGGCTTGTAACTCCTCTGAAGGCTGGAAACGCTGTTCCGGTTCGATGTCTCCTTCGAGGCTCAGTTCCCGCCTGCGAATGTAGGCACGCTGTCCATCCGGCAGGCAAACAAAAACCCCAAAGGGCAGGACTTTTTCTACCCTGGCCGTAACCTGTTGACCTATCCTGTACCGCAAAACCCGAACCGACATCGAAAGATTACCGCCCTTTTTGTTCTTATTCTACACATCTCCTCGCCCGAATTCAATCCTTCCGGGCGGCGATTCTGAAGTAAGAAGGCCGCAATTGTCTGACAATTGTATGACAAAACAGGATGCACGGCTCTTCGGTGAGCGGGAAGGACAGGGAGTTGACCGACGGGTGAACGGATCAAGCGGCCACCTACGGCAAGCCCGGACGTGCGGGGAGGGCGGTCCGGTCTTTTTCCAGAATCTCCCGGGCCCGGGCGGCGTCGCGTTCCATCTGGGCCACGAGTTCCGCCGGCCCGGAAAAGGTTTGTTCCGGACGGAGGCGCTCCACAAAGTCGGCCCGCAGTTCACAGCCCAGGAGGTCGCCGGAAAAGTCCAGGAGGTGCACCTCCACCGCCCGCCGGCCGGGGCCGAAGGTCGGCCGGCGGCCGATGTAGGCCAGGCCGGGGTGGGGCAGCGGTCGGTCCCAGGCCGGGGGAAGGCGCACCCAGACGGCATAGACGCCGTCGGCCGGGAGCAACTGGCGCGGGTGGAGGTGGAGGTTGGCCGTGGGAAAGCCCAGTTGGCGACCCCGGCCGGCCCCGGAAACCACCTCTCCCCGCAGCGAGAAACGTCGCCCCAGCCAGCGGCCGGCCTCGGCCACCTGGCCGGCCAGGATGAGCGCCCGGATGTGGGTGCTGCTGACCACCCGCCCGTCCAGACAGACGGAAGGGGCCGGGCAGAGGGCAAAACCCAGGTCCCGGCCCAGACGCTGGAGCAGGGCCACATTTCCCTGACGGTCTCTGCCCAGGCTAAAGTCCGCTCCAACGTGCAGCTCCAGGAGACGCATACGGCCGGCCAGTTCCCGGACAAAGGCCTCGGCCGATGTGGCCGCCAGTTCCGGGGTGAAACGAAGCACCATCAGGAGGTCTACGCCCAGTTCGGCGATGCGGGCGATGCGCTCCTCCAGGGAGCACAGGTAGCCCCAGTGAGAACGGGGGGCGACGATGGAGCGAGGGTGGGGGTGGAAGGTCAACACCGCCGCCCGGGCCTCCAGCGCCCGGGCCCGCTCCACCACCCGCCGGATGAGGGCCTGGTGGCCCAGATGGACGCCGTCGAACACACCGATGGTGAGGACGACCCCCGTCTCACGCGGAAGTTCGACCCAACCCTGTACGACTTCCATCGGCGTCACTCCGGAAAGACGCGGAAGGGCCGCCACAGGGGTGCAGCGGCCGTCCCCCGGCTTTCCCGGCGCAGGAGGGCCAAAAAACGGCCGGCCGGGCTGTAGGCCCGGGCGCGCGCCGCCCCTTCCCCGACCTCCAGGGCCAGCGGCCGGCCGCTCAAAAGCGCCGGCAGAAGGCTTTCCTCCACCACCACGGCCGGCCAGTGCCGCACCGGAGTATCCACCGGCAGAAGCACCTCCCGCAACCGACCTTGGGCCGCCAGGGCGGCCAGTTCCTCCGGCCTCAGCGCCTCTTCCAGGCGAAAAGGACCGACCTGGAGGCGCACCAGCCGATGGAGACAAGCCCCGCATCCCAGGCGCTCCCCCAGGTCGTGGGCCAGGGAACGGATATAGGTGCCACTCCCGCAGGCCACCTCCAGGGTCAGATGGGGCGGCTCCCAGGATAGGAGGTCCAGGCGAAAGATGCGCACCCGACGCGGCGACGGCCGGACCTCTTCCCCGGCCCGGGCCCGCTCGTAGAGGCGACGGCCGCCCTGGCGGATGGCCGAGAAGGGCGGCGGCACCTGCTCGATCTCGCCCTGAAAGGAAGAAAGCACATCCTCCACTTCCCGGCGCTCCAAGGGGGGAAGAGGACGAACGGAGGTGATCTCCCCCTCGGCGTCATAGGTCGTCGTGCTGACCCCCAGGGTGATCGTCGCCCGGTAGCGTTTTTCCTCCTCCTGGAGGAAGGGAAGCAGCCGGGTGGCCCGGCCGAGGGCGATCGGCAGAACCCCCTCGGCCAGGGGGTCGAGGGTGCCGCCGTGTCCCACCCGGCGCATACGGAGGAGCCGCCGTACCTGCTCGACCACATCGTGGGAAGTGGGGCCGGCCGGCTTGTTCAGGTTGAAAAAGCCCTCCATCGCCTCACTCACCGGAGGACCGGGCCTGACGCAACAGGTTGGAAATGCGCTGAGCCCGCTCGCTGGAACGGTCCAGGACAAAGTGCAGTTCGGGCACCTGGCGGAGCGATAGCCTCCGGCTGAGTTCATGGCGCAGGAAACCCGCTGCCCGTCCCAGCGCGGCCTGCGACTCCTGCACGGCCTCCTCGTCCCCCAGCACGCTGAAGTAGACCCGAGCGTGGCGCAGGTCTGGAGAAAGTTCGACCCCGGTCAGGGTAACAAATCCTACCCCCGGGTCCTTGACCTCGCGCTCCAGGAGGTGGCCCAGTTCCTCCTGGAGTAGGTCCGCAACCTGTTCCAGACGTCGAGAAGGCATGGTTCCCCCCAGTTTCAGACGAAACACCGCCGAACACGTAAGGTCGGCGTTCCCGCCCTCGCCCCCGGCAAACGAACGCGGGCAGAAATTCACTCGGGTCGGACTTCTTCGGTGTGGTAAAATTCCAGCAGGTCTCCGACCTCAAAATCGCCAAAGTCCTCCAGGGTCAGGCCGCATTCGTAACCGGCGGCCACCTCGCGCACATCGTCCTTGAAGCGTTTCAGGGAGGCAATGGGGCCGTCGTGCACGACCACGCCGCCGCGCAGGACGCGGGTCCGGTCGTTTCGCAGGACCTTGCCCTCGGTTACGTAAAGGCCGGCCGCAACGACCTTGCCGGGCAGGCGGAAGATTTGGCGGACCTCGGCCATGCCGTCCACCACCTCGCGGGTTTTGGGGGACAGCATCCCCTTCATCGCCTTTTCCACGTCGTCCACCAGTTCGTAAATGATGTTATAGAAGCGGATGTCGACCCCCTCCCGTTCGGCCGCCCGTCGGGCCGCCGCGTCGGGACGGGCGTTGAAGCCGACAATGAGAGCCCGAGAGGCCAGGGCCAGCATCACATCCGATTCGGTGATGGCTCCGGTGGCCTTGTGCAGGATCTTGACCTGTACCTCGCCCCCCTTCTCGTTCAATTTGGACAGGGCATGTTCGATCGCACCGATAGAGCCCTGCACGTCGGCTTTCAGGATGATATTGAGTTCCTTGACTTCTCCCTGGCGAATCTCCTCCAGCAGGTCCTCCAAGGAGGAGGCTCGTCGTGCCCGTATCCGTTCCATCTCGTGCTGTTGTTTGCGGGCCAGGGCGGTCTCCCGGGCGGTACGCTCGTCGGGCACGGCCTGTAGGATGTCACCGGCCTCCGGGACATCGCTCAACCCCATCACGACCACCGGCATAGCCGGCTCGGCCCGCTTGACCCGCCGGCCGGTGTCGGTCATCATGGCGCGGACCCTGCCGTACGTTTTACCGGCCACCACATAATCCTTCAGCCGCAGCGAACCTTCCTTCACCAGCACGGTGGCGATCGGCCCTCGAGCGCGGTCCAGTTCGGCCTCGATAATCGTCCCTTTTGCCGGCTTGTTCGGGTTGGCCTTGAGTTCCTGCATCTCGGCCACCAGGAGGATCATGTCCAGGAGGTCGTCAATGTGCAATTTCATCTTGGCCGAGACCTCGACGCAGGGAACTTCTCCGCCGAATTCTTCCACCATCACGCCGGCCTGCGCCAGTTGCTGCTTGACCAGGGCCGGGTTGGCCTCCGGCTTATCGATCTTGTTGATGGCCACGATCATCGGCACGCCGGCCGCCCGCACGTGGGAGATGGCCTCCAGGGTCTGCGGCTGCACGCCGTCGTCGGCGGCCACCACGAGGACGACGATGTCGGTCACCTGGGCTCCTCGTGCCCGCATGGCGGTGAAGGCCTCGTGGCCGGGCGTGTCCAGGAAGGTGATGCGCTTCCCCTTGACTTCGATCTGGTAGGCTCCGATGTGCTGGGTGATGCCGCCGACCTCCCCTTCGGCGACGTTGGTCTGGCGGATGGCATCCAGCAACTTGGTCTTGCCGTGGTCCACGTGGCCCATGATCGTCACCACCGGCGGACGGGGGACGGCCTCCAGGTCCTCTTCCGGGGCCACTTCGGCCGGGGCCGCCTCGGTCGGGGCTGCCGGCGCCTCCTCTTTCACTTCAAAGCCCAGGTCCGTCGCCACGATGGCCGCCGTGTCGTGGTCGATCTGCTGGTTGATGGTGGCCATAACGCCGTTCTTCATCAGCGTCTTGATGACCTCCACGGCGCTGAGACCGAGCAGGTTGCTCAGTTCCTTCACCGTCAGGACGGGGGGAATTTCCACCACCTTGGGCTGAGGGCGGTAAGAGGGGGCAATACGGATGGTGGGAGCCCGAGTCCGGAGCGGAGCCCGGGTCCTTTTCTTCCGCGGCCCGCGAAGTTCTTCCAAGCCCTCCTCTTCTTCCGGTGTCTCCAACGGTCTCCGTTTCGGCATATCTCCTCCTGCACCTTACCCGGGGTTCGGGGGTCTCCCGGCGTCGGGAAGATCTGGATCGACGTCTTCCTCGGCCGGAAGCGAGCGGCCGTATTGCCGCAACCGTTCCACCTCCTCCGGGGTCAGCACGACCCGCAGGGCCCGGTTGAGAACACGCCGCCGGAGGGCCTCTTCCCAGCAGGCCGGCCTGGGGCAGAGGTAGGCCCCCCGTCCGGCCTTCCGGCCGGTGGGGTCCACCTCCACCTGTCCCTCCGGCGTGCGGACCAGACGGATGAGCCCGCGCTTGGCCTCCCGTCGGCGACAGGCGACGCAGGTGCGCTCCGGGATATGGCGCGGCCGCCCCTTATTCTTCATTTTCCTCCTCCCGATGGAAGAGGGCAATCGGCTCCCCCTCCTGGTAGACGGCCAGGTATTCCGGGGTGCTGCGCACTTCTACCTGCCGGCCGGCATGTTCCGGGGGCAACGGGCCGTAACGGGTGCGCCGGTAGAGAAGGGTTCCATCCGGGGAGACCTTCCGCTGCTCCGGCCGGGATGCGGACAGCGCTGCCCAGACCTCCGGAGGAACCGGCAGGGCTTCGTCTCCGGAAGGAACCCGGGCCCCCGGCTTTGCCTCACCCCGGAGATAGGAAGCCAGGAGTTGTTCGCCATCGTAGAGGTAGACGCGCTGCGAGGTGGCCCGCAGGCGCACCATCTTTCCGGCGTACTCCCGGGGGAGCGGCCCGTAGGCCACTTTCTGGTAAAGGACGGTGCCGTCCGGGCGAACCCGGCGATCCTCGGTGACGGCCGAGGCCAGTTCCGGATCCTGGACCAGCATCGCCGCTTCTACCGAGGGTACTTCCCCGGCCTTTACGGTCTCCCCCTCTTCCAGGACGGTAGAGAGGCTCTTGATATCGATCTTCCAGCCGGTCAGACGGGCGGCCAGGCGGGCATTTTGCCCCTCCTTGCCGATCGCCAGGGAGAGCGATTTATCCGGAACCAGCACCGTGGCGGTATGGCTTTCCTCATCAATGCGTACTTCCAGGACGGTGGCTGGGCTGAGGGCGCTGGCGATAAAGGCCGCCGGGTCGGGGTTCCAGGGCAGGATGTCGATCTTTTCGCCGTTAAGGGCGTTGACGACGCTCTGGATGCGCACGCCCCGCTGGCCCACGCAGGAACCAACCGGATCCACACCGGGCTGCCGGGCCCGTACGGCCACCTTGCTGCGCACTCCAGGCTCCCGGGCCAAGGCCACGATCTCGACCGCGCCGCGCATGACCTCGGGCACTTCCATCTCGAAGAGGCGTTCGACCAGTTTGGGATGGAAGCGGGAGACGATGATCTGTGGGCCATGTTTGTCGTCGCGAATCTCGGTGATATAGACCTGGAGGTGCTGGTTGATGCGGTAGCGCTCGCCGGGAATCTGCTCGCGGGCCGGCATAAAGAGTTCGGCCCGGTCGGCGCTCAGGTAGACGCCCTGGGGAGTCACCCGCCGGACGATGGCGCTGATCATCTCTCCGACCCGGCCGGCAAAGTCGCCCAATATTTTGTTGCGCTCGGCCTCCCGGATATGTTGCAGAAAGGTCTGCCGGGCCGTCTGGGCGGCGATCCGGCCAAAGTCCCGCGGCGTTGTCTCGATGGTGACGACCTCGCCGACCCGGGCGTTGGGCAGCAGACGACGGGCCTCGGCCAGAGAGATTTCCTCCCGGGGGTCCTCCACCTCTTCGACCACCCGTTTTTCGGCATAGACGCGGGCCGTCCCTGTGGCCGGGTCTATGCGCACGGAGATGTTCTGCCCTCCGCCGAAGCGCCGTTTGTAGGCCGAAATCAGGGCCTGCTGGACCTTTTCGATGATCTCCTCCGGGGGGATCCCCCGTTCCGAGGAGATCTGCGCCACTGCCGCATAGAACTCGCTTTTCATCTCTGCACCTGTTTCGCCCGGTAAAAGATAAAGTGGGGAGACCCCACTTTTTATAACCATAGTATAACACGGCCGACGATATTTTGCAAATCTCGTCAATCGTCGGGCGCACACCGTTTTTGTAGGGGGGTTGCGCCTCCCCGCCTTTGCCCAGGTATCCCCCTCGGGAACAGGGCCTTCCCTTTCTCGGCCGGCAGGCCGATGGAAGCATCGCGACGCACCCTGCGCTGGACAGCGGGGAGCGGGGCGGCCCACCTGGGTTGGGCGAGGATGCTACCGCCGATGGAAATAGCCCCCTTCGCCGGCCGAGCAGGAGAGCGGACCTTTCCCTGCGACACCCCGACCCGCCAGGGGCAGGAAAACGCGGTAGACCTCCGGCGTGGGCGTAGACGTGGGCGTATAGGTCGGGGTGGGCGTCG
>DAOUAK010000052.1:0-35060 GCA_034433695.1 Chloroflexia bacterium | reverse complement strand
TCGCCACGCACTTCTGCAGGAGGTCTGCTACGAGACGGTGCTTTTGCGGGAGAGGCGGGTCTATCACCGGCAGGTAGCGGAGTGGCTGGAGGGGCAGGTTGGGGAACGGCAGTGGGAGTATGCCGGCCTTATTGGAGAGCACTATGAGCGGGCAGGGGAGAAGGAGCGGGCGGCGTACTGGCTACAGCGGGCGGGGGAGAGGGCACTCCAGACCAGCGCCTTCCCCGAGGCCATCTCCGCCTTTGAGCGGGCTCTGGCACTTGTCTCCTCGACCGTCTCCCCGAGGCGATGGAGAAAGGTTGAAAGACAGGCTGCCCTTTCTGTTCACCTGGGGAATGCCTGGGAACGGTGGGGAAAGTGCGCAGAGGCGGAGAAATATTTACGCGCCGGCCTGACCCTGGCCCAGGAGGTTGGTCAGAGAAAGGTGGAGGCGGAGGCTCTCAACGGGCTGGCCCAGGTGGCCATCCGTTGGGGCAACTATCAGGAAGCCTACAGCCTGGGGGAGAGAGCGCTGGCTCTGGCCCGGGAGATCGGCGAGCGGCCCATAGCGGCTGTAGCGCTGCGTCGTTTGGGAACGGCCGCCTTTTATCAGGGCAATTTTCAGGCTGCCCGGCGCTGTCTGGAGGAGGCTCTGGCCCTGGAGGAAGAGCAGGAAAACCGCTGGGGGATGGCCGCCTGCCTGAACTCCCTGGGCCATGTCGAATTTGTTCAGGGGGATCTGGCGCTCGCCTTCTCCTTTCATGAACGCGCTCTGGCCTTGTTCCGGGAAATCGGTGACCGCCAGGGTATCGTTACCTGCCTGAACAGTCTGGGCAACATTGCGTTCCAACAAGGGAATTACTCGGTGGGCATAAATTACTACGAAAGTGCCCTGACGACTTCCAGGGAGATCGACGACCGTCAGGGTGTCGCCTTCGCGCTCCTCGGCCTGGGGTGGACGAATCTGTGGTTGGAAGAATACTCCCGGTCCGCCCGGTACAGCGAGGAGAGTCTGGTCCTCTTCCGGGAATTGGGCGATCGGCAGTCGGTGAGCAGTTGCCTGAACAACCTGGGACACGCTGCGGCTGGCATGGGGGAAGAGGAGAAAGCGAAAGGGTATTACCTGGAGGCCCTGGCCGAGGCCCACGAGATCGAGGCGCTGCCGATCCTCCTGGAAACGATAGCCGGCCTGGCCGGTGTCCTGGCCCGCGCCGGCCGATACCGACGGGCCGCCGAACTCCTGGGCCTGGCCCTGTACCACCCGGCCAGTTTCCCCGATGTGGCCAAGGTGGCCGGCCCGGCCCTTTCCTTCCTCCGGACGCATATGTCGGCCGAGGCGCTGGAAACGGCGATGGAGGAGGGCCTGCTCCTCGACCTGGAGGATACGGTTCGGGCATTGCTGACCGATTGAAGCCCGCCGCAAGCCGCCGGACTTGGCCCATCCGAAAAACTGTGCAGAGGGTCACCGAGTAACAGGCCGGAGAGTCCGTTGCCGCCTGTCTCTACGGCCCCTGCCATTCGACGAAGCGGCCTTCCCTGACCACAAAGATGGGGATTTTCTGCTCCAGGAGATCCCCCTTTTCGTCGTAGCGCAGGGGGCCGTAGGGGGTCTCGATGGTCATGCTGCGGATGGCCTCGGCCACCTTTTCCACTTCTAGCGTGCCGGACTGCCGGATGCCTTCCACAATGACCTGTACTGCCGCATAGCCGGCCGGACTGTTGATCCCCGGTTGATAGCGATAGCGTTCCCGGAACTCCCGTACCCAGGCGGCCATCTCCGGGTGGGAAAGGATATCCGGGAAAAGGGAGGAGACATAGGCCCCCTCGGCGGCTTTACCTGCATCTCGCAGGAAGCCGTATTCAAAGGAGCCATCGCCGCTCAGGAAGGTAGCCGTCAGGCCGGCCTCGCGCATCTGCCGCAGGAGGAGGTCACCGCCCGGATAGTAGCCGGAGAAGAAGACCAGGTCGGGGGAGTCGGCCCGGAGGCGGGCCACCACATCGGAAAAGTCCACCGGCGGGTCCACATAGGGGTAAGCGGCTACGATGGTGGCCCCCAGTTCCTGGGCCCGTCGGGTGAACTCGGCCCGCAGGCCCTCGGAGTAGGTGTCGCCGCCGATGTAGACGATGGCGATGCGCCGCGCTCCCAGAGTCTGGACGGCGAACTCGGCGTCCACCGGCCCCTGTACCGAGTCCACCGGACAGACGCGGAAAAAGGTGCGGAAACCCCGTTGACTGATGGCCGGGTTAGAAGCCATGGTGGTGACCTCCAGGATGCCGGCCTGGGCATAGATGGCCGAGGCCGGCATCGTCGCCCCGCTGGAGTAATGCCCGACCACGGCATAAACCTTCTGCTCGACGAACTGTCGGGCCACTTCCACGGCTACCTCGCCATCGGCCTGGTCGTCCAGAGGGACGATCACGACCTTGCGTCCCAGGACGCCCCCTTGACAGTTATAGTGGCGGGCTGCCAGTTCGGCCCCACGCCAGAGGTCGATCCCCACCGCCGCCTGGCTGCCGGTAAGTGGGCCGGCATAGCCGATGACGATCTCCCCGATGTAGGCGTGGGTGTCCGGGTCCACCGTACAACGGACGAACCCTTCCCCGCCTCCGGCCGGTCCACAACCGGCCAGGCCGATCCCTGCCAGGATCGCCAAAATTGCTATTCCCCAAAGGATTCGCACCGTTGACCTCCTGTCCGGCATCCTTCTAGGTTGCCTGTCTGAAATAGCCCCACCGTGTCCTGCAGAGTCCCCGGCTCTCGACGTACCGGCGGGCTTTTTCCTGCCACTGCCGAAACACTGCTTCGTTCCCACGTAAGAGGCGACCGTCCAGTAAAGCATCGAGGACGAGGCCGCGATGAAGGACCGATTCTAATTCGGTTGGGGTAAATGCCACCACATCGACCCAGGCGGGTTTCCCCGCCCAGAGAATTGCCTGTCGCTCCCAGTAATCGCGGGGAAGGGCTGTGGATACGACGAACAGATCGTAATCGCTGTATCGGCCGGCTTCCCCACGTGCATGGGAGCCGAAAAGGAGGATGAACAACGGCTGCAACTTTTCTAACTCGTTCAGGTAAGCGAGAGTATCGTCCGACAGGCGGAAACGATCGCATGGGCACATGCGAGACATCTCTCCGCTTTAGAGCGGTTATAGAACTCGTGAGGCCGACCAAAAGGTACACTGTTGGGGTAACGGGCCGGGATATAATGCTGGTCGAGTTCCTGGGCTTCCTCAAGGTGCTCGGCCAATGCAGGCAACCCGGCCAATCCCCGCCTGGAATCGCCCCGGATCAAAGCGGTCACACTGTGAATGCGCATCACATCTTCTCCGCGCACCATGTAGAGCGATTTGACCGCCTTTTCCGCTCCTTGCTGGGCGATGAAGCAAGCCCAGTTATAAAAGCCCGCCTCCATGCTCGCGGATGCAGCCCGGAGGTCTTCTTCCGCTTCTTCTAGCCAGCGCAGCGCCTCATCGCGCAGGTCCATCGCCTATTCCTCCGGAGAAGATTTCGTCCAGGGCCTTGTTGGTTGTGCGCAACTCTTCCACCTGCATCCGCAGGTTCTGCGAGACCACGTCCGTCGCCTCGGTCAGGTTGCGAATCTCCGCCGAGCGGAGCATCAACACCTGAGAATAGAGGTTGTCCAGCGTGGTCGCCGCCCGCTGCAACTGGGCCTGCCAGCGCTCCAACCCGTTACGGACGCGGGCTACGTTCTCCAGGAGTTCCTCCTTTGTCTGGAGTGTCTCCTGGTACTGCTGGCGCAGGTAGGGGTCCTGGGTCGTCTCGATGGCCCGGCGCAAGCGGGCCATTTCCTTTTGCTCCCGCTCCACATCCACCGGCTCCAGCGATTCCTCCAGCGCTTGGGACTTGTAGGCGATCTCGTAGATGGTGTCGATGATCGCGCCGACCTGCTCGAGCGTCTCGGCCAGCGTCTTCTGGAGGGCTTCGGGCGACTCGCGGATGGCGCGTTCGATGCGTTTGCGGTCGTCCAGGGCTTCTTGCATGATCGTTGCGTACCGGCCGCGCAGTTTGCGCAGGTCGGCGCTGCGCTCCGGGTAGAGTTCCTCGACGATGACCCGGCGAATCTGCTCTGTGTCGCGCAGGGTGCCGAGGACAATGAGGGCGTAGAAGCCCAGGCCGGCCAGGAGGAAGAAGATGCCCACCAGGTCGAAGCCGAAGCCGATGAGCAGGCCGGACCCGAGGAACGTGATGACCAGCGTGGCCGAGGCCAGCGGCGTGGTCAGGGCATAGGTGAGGGCGATGCGCACCTTACGCCGGCGCACCTCCCGCAAGGGGTCCTGGAAAAGGTCTTTCGTAGCCATGCCCTCACCTCGTCCTAGAAGTAACTGGAAAGGATCACATAGAGGCGACGGATGTTTTCGACCGTTCCCTCGACCATGCGCCCCTCTGTCGCCTCGGCGATGCGCTCCAGGAGGTCTCGGTCGGCATCGCTGCCGTAGGCAAGGGTAAAGATGCGCACCGGCCGGCCGGCCTCGGCTATTCTGGCGATCTCTTCCATGAGCGAGTCCTCGTCGTAATAGCGCGAGGCCGTATCCATCCCATCGGTCATGAGGACGATGGCGTTGATGCGCCCTTCGTCATAGTTTTTCGGATCGGCCATGAGTTGGAGTGCCCAGGCCGTGACGTCATAGAGCACCGTCTCATAGTCGGCCTCCAGGGTATCCACCATCGCCCGGATGCGTTCCTTGTCCCCGGGCCGTAAAGGAGCCAGGGGGACCAAGGTCTCGATCCGGTCATTGAAGACCAGGATGCCCAGGCGGTCGCCTCCGATCACCCGGCCTTCCCGTACCTCTTCCTCGGCCAACTGGTCCAGGAAGAGTTTTAGCCCCTCCTGGGCTGCGGCCAGTTTCCCCTCGTCGGCCATGGAACCGGAGATGTCCACCACGAGGAGGATGTTGACCCGCTTGCGCACACCCTGCCAAACCTGGAGTAGGGCCTCCAGAGTCTCGGCGGAAGGCACCTCCAGCACCGTTTGGGGCTGGAGGGGGTCTATGCCGAGGTCCGGACCGAGAAGCGAATTCTGAACCGGGATGGAGGTATCGCTGGGGCGGAAGCCGAGCCGGAGGGCTTTTTCCTGAGCCGGACGGGAGAGGAGCAAGTCCCGAAACGCCAGGGCCGCGGCCTGCTGATCGGGAGTCACCCATTCTCCGCGCAGGATGACGTAAGGGTGGTCGCTCCAAAAGGTGCCTTCGCGGGGGTAGATGGCCACCAGAGGCTGGGGAAGGGGGCCGTAGGCGCCCAGATTCAGGCGGGCGACGGTCTGCTCTTCCAGGACGACGGCGCTGGCGTAGGCCGGCCCTCGACGGGCCATCTGATGGGCAAAGTACTCGGTAGATTCTCCGTAGTGGATGATGGCACTTTCAACCGACTGGACGAACCGGCGCACCTCCGGCCGCTCCAGGTCCTCCGGCAGGAGGTCGCGCACCTTTCCGGCGGCGGCGTAGCCCTCGGCGGCTACGCTCAGGAGGCCACTGTTGGAAAAGTACGGATTCGTATGGCCCAGTTTGAAGTGCCCCCACTCGGGATGGCCGTAGGCTCCCCAGCCTTGTTCGTCCAGGGTGGCCGAGATCACCTCGGCCCAGCCGATTTTCCGCTCGGGATAGCCCATCGCCCGGGCCTGATCTTCCCACATGGCGATGACCAACGGGCTGACCACCAGGGGCTCGGGGTAGATCGCCAGCGGCTCTGTCGCCCCGGTCTGTTCCTGCCAGCGCCGGTTCAGGAGGGGTACCCAGAGGGTGCTGGCCGGACTCCAGACCGTGGGCCTTTCTCCTTCCAGGATGGCCTGGAGCGCCTCGCCCGAATCCATCGCTCGGGCCAGGATGCGGACCGGTTTGCCTCCCACCGTGGGGCCACTTCTATTGAATTCTTCCACCAGCGGCTCGAGCCAGGCCGATTTCTCCGGGGAGTAGAGCAGGGTGACCACAATGCCCTCTTCTTCGGCCTGAGGGGGTTCGCCGGCCGGTAGAAAACTTTCGACGACGACCCAGATGACCCAGGCAGAGAAACAGCAGAACAGGAGGAGGGTCGACATGCCCACGACCCAGGCTAGCGTCTGGCCTCGTCTCCGTCGCCCCATTGCTCCCTCCTCTAAGGCTGTGCCTGGCGGAACAGGGCCTGGAGTTCGCGGATCACCTCGGCCGAGGGAGGTTCCACCAGGTTGATGCGGGGAATCTGCACCTGCAAACCCTGCTCCTGGTACAGGTTGAAGGGGTTTTCCGGGTCATCGTTGACGACGGGGACGTCCACGTTGGCCGGCCGGAAGCCGTACCGCAGGGCCGCCTGCTGGATGTCCTCGCGCAGGAGGAATTTCTGGAACTCGAGCGCCGCGTCCTTCTGGTCGGCCGTGGACCAGTCGGCCATCAGGACGCAGAAGGGATGATCGTTCCAGAGGTTCAGGCGGGGATAAAAGACGCGCAAAGAGGAACCCCACCGGCCGGGGGCATTTTTCATCTGGGTAGCCACCAGGTTCTCATAGACCATAATGACGTCGTACTTGGAGGCTCCGTAGAGGATCATATCGCGCATCAGGTTGGCCGAGGCCCGGTCATACCCGCCGACGATGCCGCGCCAGAGGGATTGCATCCAGGCCCGGTACCGGCTGTCCATGAGGTCGGCCACCGTTAGCCCCCGGATCTTGTCAAAGTATTCGTAGGTCGCCAGAGCGGTGGCCACCAGCCCAGAGTTGCTGAGCACCGGGTCGGTTTGGCCGAACTTGACATAACCCCAATCCGCCTGACCGCCGAGGGTCTTCCAGCCTTCGGGCGCGGCCAGCGCTTCCTGAAGGGTATCCCAGTCGGGTTCCTCCCCAAAGTGCTTTAGAAAAACCTCGGCCCGGTCCTGCCACATGACCAGGACCATCGGAGTCAGGACGAGCGGGGTGGCCTGATACTGGCCGACGCGCATGATGAGGTCGGTTCCATGTTTGGGATACCACTCGGCATTCAGGAGGTTGACCCAGAGCATGGAGGAGGGGGACCAGGCGGTGGGGGGGTGGATGAACTTCTGGTCGCGGATGTTGATCAGGGCGTCCCCGCTGTCCATGGCTTCCAGGCGGACGACGATGCGCTGCCCGCCGATGCGGTGTCCTTCCTGGTTGAACTGTTGGGCAGCGGCCGTGAGCCATTCGGTCTCCTCTGTGGCGTGCACGACCCAGATTTCGAGGTCGGGCAACTGGCTGGTCCTGGGCAGGAAGCCCACCAGGACGCCGGCCGCAACGCCGAGGGCCACCAGGAGGAAGATGATAAAAAAGATCAGATTTCGCCTTCTCATCCCCGCCACTTCCTTTCTACCGGAGTAAGCCAGCACGACAGGGAGGGCCGACCCCGGCCCTCCCTGTCCACCTCGGGCGGGTTCAGGCCAACCCCAGTTTCTTCTTCAGTTCGGCCAGTTCCTCGTCCACCGCCGCCTCGGCCTCGACGTCGGCCAGTTGCGCCTCGGCGACACCGCCCTGGAGTTGGGCCATGGCCCGGGCGCGGGCCAGCCGCTCATCTACCCGTTCCTCCATCGCCGCCAGGCCTTCGAAGGCCGTGGTGCTATCGCCCAGGGTGCGCACGGTGCGGACGATGGCTTCCTGGGTCTCGGCCTGATGCTTCTTGGCGATGATGATTTCCCGGCGGGTGCGGGCCTCGGCGATGCGGGCCTCGAGTTTGCCCAGGGCCTCCTGGAGTTCCTCTACCTGCCGATCCTGGGCCTCGTACTGTTCCTTGTAGGAGTCGGCGATCTGCTGGAAGGCACGCCGGCGCAGGAGGGCCTGCTTGGCCAGGTCTTCTTTGCCGGCCTTGAGCGCCGCTTCGGCCTTGGCCTGCCACTCGGCGGCCAGGGCCTGGTTGGAGGTCCACATCCGATGCAGTTTGTCCTCGTCGGCCATGGCCGCGGCCACGGTGGTGCGGGCTTCGTAGAGTTGGTCCTGGAGTTGGCGCAGGTACTCGTTGACCATTTTCTCCGGGTCTTCGGCCTGGTCGATCATGGCGTGGAGATTGGCGCTGATGAGGTCCCGAATGCGCTTGAGCAGCGAAGTCATGGCTTTCCTCCTTTTTGCTTCGCTCCCGGTAAGCCGGGAAGCCGGTACAATTGGATTATACCGTAGATGGTTGCCGTTGTGCAACCGTCTGGGTATACGTGGTCCAGGCCGACCGGGTTTCAAAACGGCCGGTGCGGGAATCCTCGCTCCGGGGAAATCCCCGGTTCTACGGGAACGAGGTTTCAGGCCAGGCGGGCCAGGAGGATGCCGATCTCATAGAGCAGGTACAGCGGTATGGCCACGATCATCATGTTGACCGGGTCGGGGGTCGGGGTGATGATCGCCGCCGCGATGCAGATGATCAGGAAGGCGTACTTGCGCCACCGGGCCAGGCGTCGGCTGTCCAGGACGTGGATTTTGGCCAGGAAGAAGAGGAAGATGGGCAATTCGAAACTGATGCCACTCCAGAGGAGGAGGGTGGAGATGAAGGAGAGGTACGGCCCCAGTTGCGGCTGAGTGGTGACCAGGCCGCTGCCAAAGTTCAGGAGGAAGCGCAGGGCGGCCGGCAGGGCCAGGAAGTAGGAAAAGAGCACGCCGCCTATAAAAAAGAGCATGACCAGGGGAAGGCCGATGAGGACATAGCGCCTCTCGTGTGGAAAGAGGGCCGGCCGCAGGAAAAGCCAGGCCTGGTAGACCAGCACCGGCATGGCCAGGGCCACGCCCGCGGTCAGGGCCAGGCGCAGGCTGGTGGTGAACTTTTCCGGCACCTCGATGGCCTGGATGCGGACATCCGGCCCGGCCAGGCGCAGGAGTACTTCCATCAGGGGGTCGGTGAAGATCAGGGCGATGAGGGTGGTCAGCGCCACCGCAACGAGGCAGATCAGGAGGCGGCGGCGCAGTTCCTCCAGGTGTTCCAGGAGGGACATCTTCCCCTGGGCATCCGTCTGCGGGGTGGGAGAGGGCGAGCGACGGCGCAAGAAGCCGGGCATCGGTTACCTCATCCGGGCCGGGTGGGAGGGGCCGGCCCGACCTCCGGAGGGGTCTTTTTTTCCTCCGGAGAGGGGAGGAGGTCGCCGGGAGTGGAGGGAGCGGCCGGCCGTTCCCCGGCCAGGTCCATCCACTCCCGCACCTCCCGGTCGAGGCCGCTGGTGGCCTGGCGGAACTCCCGCAGGAAGCGCCCGACGGCGCGGCCGATCTCGGGCAGCCGTTTCGGACCAAAGATCAAAAGGGCCAGGATGGCCAGGAAGAGGAGTTCGCCGAAACCGATGCCGAAAAAGTTCCCGCCCAACTCGCTACCTCCGGGGCGCGCTTTCCCCGGTACTCGTCGGCCATTGAAACCGGAGTTGCCCGCCCGTTGGGACGATTGCAGGCCGGAAGGCCCGCCCGCGTTTTGAACGAACGCCTATATTGTATACCGGATGAGCGGCCGATGCAACTGGCCTGAAAGGCCGTCCGACGAGGTCTCCCTTGGTTCAGGGGTTGCCCCCCGCCAGTCGGTGGGCCCAGCGGGTCGTCTCGGGGAGGCGGTGGTTGGTGCAGCAGGCCAGGACGTAGCGGATGGCCGTCTCCAGGTCCATACGGTGTCCCGGGGAAACGAAGAGCACCTCCTTCGCCGGGTGAGAACGCAGGGCAGCGCCGATGACTTCTTCCCCATCACATAGGGGAGACCACTCGCCGCGGAATGGCCCCGGCTCCCGGTAGGTGCCGCAGAGGCGCGATTTGGCGCAGCCGATGCTCGGCAGGTCCAGGAAAAGCCCCAGGTGGCAGGCCAGGCCGAAGCGCCGGGGATGGGCCAGGCCTTGCCCATCGAAGATGACCAGATCGGGCCAGAGGGTGAGGCGCTCGAAGGCGGCCAGGACGGCCGGCCCCTCCCGAAAGGAGAGCAGGCCGGGGATGTAGGGAAAAGTGACCGTCACCTCGGCCAGTGCCTGCTCCACGACCGCCAGTTGGGGAAACGATAGGACGACCACGGCGGCCCGCGCCCTTTCTCCCCGGAAGGAAACGTCCACCCCGGCTACCCGTTCCACCCGTCCCAGGTCGGCCCGGAGGACGACCTGCCGGCGAAGTTGCTGCTGGAGAGCCACCGCCTCCTCGGGGGTTACATCCCAGCGGTGCAGAAGGCGGATGGTCCGGCTATTCATCGGGGAGACTCCGTTCGGGCGACTTGTGCCCCAAGGTCCAACCCGGAGGCAACCCCCCGGATTGTCCTATGCCACCGGTGTCAACCAGCCGTGGCGATCCTCGGTTCGTCCCTCGACAATGGCAAAGAAGGCCTCCTGGAGGCGGGCGGTGACCGGCCCCCGGCTTCCGGAACCGATGGCGATGCCGTCCACGGAGCGGATCGGGGTGATCTCGGCGGCCGTGCCGGTGAAAAAGGCCTCGTCGGAGATATAGAGGAATTCGCGGGGAAGCATCTGTTCGATCACGGTCAGCCCCAATTCCCGGGCCAGGGTGATGACGCTATCTCGGGTGATGCCGGGCAGGATGGAGGCCGAAAGGGGTGGGGTATAGAGGATGCCGTCGCGCACCAGGAAGAGGTTTTCCCCGCTGCCTTCGCTCAGGTGGCCGAAGACATCCAGGGCGATGCCTTCCTCGTAGCCTTCGTGCAACGCTTCTATCTTGATCAATTGGGCGTTCATATAGTTGGCCCCGGCCTTGGCCATCGCCGGGAAGGTATTGGGGGCCATCCGTGCCCAGGAGGAAATGCGGACGTCCACTCCTTTTTCCAGCGCCTCCGGCCCCAGGTAGCGTCCCCACTCAAAAGCCGCCACGACGACCTCGACCGGACAACCCAGGGGGTTGACCCCCAGTTCGCCGTAGCCGCGGAAGACGATGGGGCGGATATAGGCGGAGGAAAGGCGGTTGACCCGCACCGTCTCGCAGATGGCGCGGGCCAGTTCCTCGGTCGGGAAGGGAATCTCCGTCCGGTAGATACGGGCCGAGTCGTAGAGGCGTCGGAGGTGGGCCTGGAGGCGGAAGACGGCCGGCCCCCGAGGCGTGGCATAGGCCCGGATGCCTTCAAAGACGCTGGAGCCGTAACTGACGACGTGGGAGAGGACATGGATGCGGGCCTCATTCCAGGGAACGAATCGTCCGTTGAACCAGATGACCTCGGCTTCTCGGATCGGCATGGCTTTCCTCCTTCAGAACGTTAGGCCCAGCCGGCCGTAGAGCACCCGATAGCCCTCGACCATACGGGGATAGGAAAAGAGCGCCTCTGCCCGGGCGCGGTTGAACTCGCCCATCCTGCGGCGGAGGTCGGTATCCGCAGCCAGACGGCGCACCGCTTCCTCCAGGGCCGGTACGTCGTCCGGCGGACAGAGAAAGCCCCCCTCGCCCTCGACGACCAGTTCGGGGAGGGAGGAGGTCCGGGCCGCCACCACCGGCAACCCGCAGGCCATGGCCTCGGCCACGGCCAGGCCGAAGCCTTCCAGCCGGGAAGGGAAGATCAGGGCGTGGCAGGCATGATAGGCCCGGAGGAGCCCCGGCCGGTCCAGCCGTCCCAGGGCCACCGCCCGGGGGGAGCGAATGGCCACCTCGTTCCCCCGCTGGCCGCCGCTGTAATAGAGTTCGTAGCCTTCTCCCAGGCGTTCCAGGAGGGGGTCCAGAAGGTCGGCCCCCTTGCGGCGGGTGCGGTTACCGACGAAGAGGAGACGAAAGGGGGGGACGGCCGGCCGCTCGTGGGGCGGCCGAAAGAAGTCGGTATCAATGCCGTTATGGACCACCTGGGCATCGGTGCGGCCGTAGATGCGAAGCACCTGCGCCTGGGTATAGCGGCTGACGCAGGCTACGGCGTCGGCGTGGGCGATGGAAAGGCCGTCGTAGAGGCGTTCCAGGCGGTGGAAGAGGCGCTGGGCCGGCCGGGTGTAAGGGGAGTAGGTGGGGTCGGTGACCAGGTGGTGCACCGTCACCACGAGCGGCCGGCCGGAGGCGCGTAAGAAAAAGCCGGCCCGGGAGCCGCTGTGCACTAGGCGGGCCGGGCCGGCCCAGTCGCCCCGCAGCACCAGGGGCAGGAGAAAGGGCATAAAGTTATAGAGGTGGGGCAGGAAACGCAACCGGGTGGGAAGGCGAGCCCGCTCCATCGCCTGCTGGATGTTTTCCATCCACACATCTACACCGCCCCGGGCGCGAGGAGAAATGAATAGCACCATACTCACCGCACGACCAGGATGCAGAGGTCGTCGTTTCGGCTGTAGTGCTCGGCGATCGCTTCGGCCAGGCGCTGGGGGTCTCGCTCGGTGCCGAGCAAGGCTTCGTCGCTATGGAAACGGCTGTCAATGCCGTCGCTATAGAGGATAAAGGTGTCCCCGGGGTGGTAACGGCCCACAAACTCGTGCACCCGGGGCAGGCGGTAGCCCACGATGCCGTTATAGGAAATCGGGTGAAACGGCTCCTCCGAAAGGACGCAGATGCCGATGTAGCCCACGCCAGCGTAACGCACCTGGCCGGCCTCTTCTTCCACACGCAATAGACCGACCACGACTCCCCGCGTGTTGTGCAGGGCGGTATGGCAAGCCCTCAAGATTTCCAGGAGGGGGCGTTCCCGGTTTTCCCGAACGCACTCCACCGCCTTCCGGGCGGCATGGGCCGCCTCTTCACCGCTACCCAGGCCGTCCACCAGGGCGAAAAGGGCAAAACCCTTTTCTTCCAGGACCAGATAGGCGTCTCCGGAGATTTCCCGATTTTCCTTGGGGCGAGAAACCACGCCGTACTTCATCGCAGCCACTTGCGTGCTACTACCCGGGTACCTTTCCCTACCTGGGATTCGATCTCGAACTCGTCCATCAGTCGTTTGGCTCCCGGCAGGCCCATGCCCAGCCCCCGGGAGGTGCTGTAGCCATCTTGCATCACTAGGTTGACGTCTTCGATGCCGGGGCCGTGATCCTCGCAGACCACCTCGATGCCCTTTCTGTTCCCTCGCTCGATGGGTCGCAGGGTAACGGTCCCTTCGCCGGCGTAGAGGACGATATTGCGGGTCAGTTCGGAGATGGCGGTGGCGATTCTGGCCTGGTCAATCGTGCCAAAGCCCAGGGCCTTGGCCATATCCCGGCCTTCGACGCGGGCACTCACAATATCGAGGTCGCTGCGAATGAGGAGGGTGCGCTCGCTCATCCTCCTCCCTCCTCCTCCCGGGTCAGCCGCCGCAGGATAGAGATGCCCTTTTCCAGGTTGAGGGCGGTGATGATGCCCGGGAGTTCCAGCCCCAGTTCCGTTAGGGTGATGGCCACGGCCGGCTGTAGCCCCGAGACCACCACCCGCGTGCCCATCAGGGCGGCCATCTCCGCCACATCTCCGATCAGCCGGCCGATGAAGCTATCCACAATGTCCACTGCGGTCAGGTCAATGATCAACCCCTTGGCCTTGGTCTCGTGAATCCGTTGCAGGAGGTCATCCCGGAACTGCACCGCGCTGCGATCGTGCAGGGCCGTCTGGATCGAGGCGACCAGGAAATTTTCGATCTGCAAAATCGGGATACGGATCAGCGGGGTTGCCATGCCGTTCCTCCTCATTCCTCCGGGGTAGCCTCTTCCTGGCCTTCGACGGGAAGGCGTGGGGCGATCTCCAGGCCCATCTGTTCCAGGGCGTACTCGATGCCGGCCTGCAAATTGGAGCGGGTGACCACGCCGGAAAGGTCGATCTGGAGATGCACCAGGGCCTGGGCCACCTCGCCGCTGATGCCCACCAGAATCGAGCGGGCCCCCAGGAGGCGCGCCGCCTTGATCGTCTGGATAAGGTGGTTGGCCACCGCCGTATCCACCACCGGCACGCCGGTGATGTCGATGATCACCAGTTCGGCCTGGTGCCGGGTGATGCCGAGGAGCAGTTCCTCCATAATCCGCTTGGCCCGCTCCGTGTCGATGGCCCCTACCAACGGAAGGACCAGGACATTCTCATAGACCTTGATGACCGGGGTGGAAAGTTCGCTCAGGGTGCGCTTCTGGAGTTCCATCTGCTCCTCATAGGCTTCCCAGTAGACCTGGGCTACCCAGAGGCGCGAACGGTGGGCCAGGTCCTCGACGGCTTGCCAGTTCTTCCAGAGGATTTCGGGGTTTTCCCGATAGGCCGTCTCGACCAGCGGCAGCAGACATTCCCGCAGCAGGGTGATGACCCCCTGAATTTCTTCCACCCCGTAGCGTTCCTGCACCCGTTCTCGCACCACCCGGCGGGTAAATTCCTCCAGGATGGCCGGATTGCCTTCTTCCAGGGAACGTTGCCAGGCTTCTACCAGGCGTTCCATTCGAGGGGACAGTTCCTCTTCGGGCATCCGGGCGTAGGAAGGGCCGGCCCGCTCCCGGACCGCGCGGGTCAGTTCCTGGACGATCATCCGGCGCTTTTCCTGGAGCAATGAAGCGAGGGTTTGATCCATGGTCGTCTCCTCTTGCTCAGGGCAAGCCCCACTCGGGGGGGCGTTCGTGTGGGCCAAGACCTGGGCCAGGGTGTCCTTTATCAAGAATGGGAGGCATCCTCGTCTCCTTCGGGCGGTATCTGGCGGCAACGCACCCCGGTTTGCTGAACCATAGCCAGCAAACAGCGGTTACACGAAATGCAGGAGGCTGCCTCCACCTCGCCGCGCTCCATCAGGCGGGGCAGGTTGGGCTGGCGGATGAGCGGCCGGCCCAGCGAAACGAAGTCGAACCCCTGGGAAAGCACATCTTCCATCACGGCCCGCGAGCGCAGCCCTCCGACCAGGGAAAGGGGAACCCCGGGGACGGCCTGGCGGACCGGAAGTGCGGCCGGCAGGTTATAGGCTTCGCGCTCGAAACGGACCTGATCCCGCATCAGGCTCAAGAAGGCCTTGATGGCGATGCGTTGGACCAGGTTGTAGCCCTCGATCAGGGCGTCCGTAGGCACGTCCCCCCGGGTGATATGGAAGACAGAGTCGCTGAAACCGGCGCTCAGTTCGATGAGGTCGACCCCTTCTTCGGCCAGAGCGCGGGCGGCCGGAATGGCTTCTTCTACCGTCAGCCCGCCTCGGACATGGTCCTGGGTGTTCAACTTGACCAGTACGGGGTAGTCGGGTCCGACCTCACGTCGAACTCGGCGGTAGACCTCCATGAGGAAACGACGCCGTCGCTCGGGGTCTCCTCCCCAGGCGTCCCGGCGGCGATTGGTAAAAGGCGAGAGGAACTGGCTTATCAGGTAGCCGTGGGCGGCGTGAATCTGGACGGCATCGAAGCCGGCCGCCTTGGCCCGGCCGGCCGCTGCCCCAAAGGCTTCGATCATTTCGGCGATTTCACTTTCTTGCATTTCTCGGGGCAAAGCCAGGGTGTACCGATCCCGCACCGGCGAGGGGGCCAGCGCTTCGCTCCCGGTGACTTGCGGGTTGGCGGTGCGGCCGCAGTGCACCAGTTGCAGGGCCACGATCCCGCCGGCCTGATGGACTTCTTCGGCCACTTCTCTCCAGGCCGGAACGAGTTCATCCCGGTCGATGAGGCACTGGTTGGCATAGGAACGTCCGGTCGGATGGACAGAGGCAAAGGCGACGATGTTCATCCCCACGCCGCCATGGGCGATTCGACGATGGAAGCGCCGGAGTTCCGGGGTGGGCGTGCCGTCGGCTGCCCCCATTCCTTCAAAGGTTGCCGATTTGATCAGACGGTTCCGCAACGTCAATTTTCCGATTTTCCCTGGCTCGAAAAGGCCGGCCATCAGAGCCTCCTGCTGCGGGTGTCCAAATCCTCCTTGCCGTACCCCAGCGGTACGACCTTCTTCCCTATCTTCCTGAGGGCATATTCTACCCCGCTTTGAAGGTCCGCCCACGTGGTCAGCCCCTCCAGGGCCACGCCCAGTTGAATCATCGTCTGAGCGACGGCGGGGGTGATGCCGACCAGAATCGTCTCCGCACCCAGAAGGCGGGTGGCGGCCGCCGTCCGGAGGAGGGCATTGGCCACTGCTGTGTCCACGACCGGGACACCGGTGATATCCATAATCATCACCCGGGCGCGCTGGCGGGAGACCTCCTCCAGGATGGCTTCGGTGATATGACGGGCCCGTTCTGTGTCCACGCTGCCGACCAGCGGCATCACCAGGATGCCCTCCAGGAGCGGAATCACCGGGGTGGAGAGTTCGCCGATGATCTTGCGCTGTGCGGCGATGACCTCCTCCCGCAGGCGGGCCTGTTCCTCATAGGCTTCCCGGAGCCTTGCTTCGGCCTGCTTACGTTCAGTGATATCCTCGATAAAAATGCCCAGGATGTGTTCTACCCGGTCTCCGCCCAGGAAAAAGAGGGAGAGGGCGGCCGGGAAGGTCTCACCGTTCAGGCGGTGGCAGGCGACTTCGCCATGCCATGGCCGGCCGGCAAGGGCTTGCTGCATCACTTCTTGGCCCTGGTGTCTGTCCACAAACAGGTCGAGAAGCTCCTGGCCGAGCATCTCCTGAAGGGAGGGAAAGCCGTGCATCCGTGCCCATGCCGGGTTGCCGCTGAGGATGATACCCGCCTCGTTGATCGCCCCGACTCCGTGGTCTACCGCCTCGATCAGGTCGGCCCAGAGACGCAGTTCTTCGTTTACCGCACGGAGATCGGCCAGCTGGCGGAGCAGTTCTGTCGGTTTCTCCATGTATCCTCCAGAAGGTGATCCATCCACGTGCCGGCGGGCCGTATGATACCACATTCCGCCGGAGGGTGCAAGTTGGACTTCATCGGCCGGTCGTCTCTTCCGCAGGATGTCGGGAGGGACCTTCGGAGGGACGGGAGGCCGGCCTCATCTGCCTCAGGGCGTATTCCACGCCGCTCTGCAGGTCCGCCCGTGTGACCAGCGCAGAAAGGTCTACCCCCAGGGAGACGATCGTTTCGGCCACCGGCGGACTGATGCCCACCAGCACCGGTTCCGCCCCTAGAAGGCGGGTCGCCTGGGCCGCCTCGATGAGGGTCTGGGCCACGGCTGTATCCACCATGGGCACACCGGTGATGTCCAAGATGACGATGCGGGCCCGCTCCCGCCCGATGGCTTCCAGGAGGGCGGCGGTGATGTTCTGCGCCCGTACCGGGTCGATGACGCCCACCAGCGGCATCACCAGGACGCCCCGTTGCACCGGGACGACGGGGGTGGAGAGTGCCCGTACCGTCTCCAGCAGACGGGCTTGTTCTTCCCGACCGCGCTCCACTTCTTCCAGGGCCTTCTGGAGGGCCGCCGAACGTTCCTCTTGTTCGGCCCGGGCGCGTTCCAGATCGGCATAGGTGCGCGCCAATTGGGCGGTCATCTCGTTGAAGGCCCCGCTCAGTTGCCCGATCTCGTCTGCGCTGCGCACCGGCACCTGCCGTTCCCACTCTCCCCGGGTCACGGCCTGGGTCAGCGGCACCAGTTCGCGCAAAGGGCGAAGGGCCAGATGGTTCAGGAGGAGGTAGAGGGCCACAATGGTGAGGACGATGGCCAGCCCACCTCCGGCGGCCAGGATGATGCGTATGGGAACCATGATCCCCCAGTAGTGTTCCAGGGAAATGTCCACCAGGCTGATGCCCAGGACGGGTTTTTCTGTGCCGTGACAGGGTTGGCAACTCGGTTCGTTCTTCAGCGGCATGACGCTGCGCAGGACCTGTACTCCGGCCAGTTCCACCGTTACTGCGCTCGGTCGCTGCTCCGGGGGAAGGCGGTGGCAATCCCAGCAGGCGGTGCTGACCTGTTCCTTTTCCAGTTCCTGTCGGGGTAGAGTGCGCCTTCCTGGAAAGCCGCTGACAAAGTAGGCCAACACGCTCCTTTCGTAGGTGGCCGGCCCGGTCGGTTCTTTCCTTTTGGTGAAGATGGCGATGTCCTCAATGTGGGTCTCCTCCGGCCGGCCCAGGCTTTCCAGCATATCGCGCAACTGATTCACCTGCTTGTTCAGCAAGACGTTCCGCAGGCCGGCCGCGAGCAGCGCGTTGATTTGCTCGGCCGTATGGACCTCACGGTTCCAAAATTGCCCTTCGACGTAGCGGTTGATACCGTAGAGGATTCCCCCCAGCACCGGCAGGAGGATCAGGACGATTCCCGCCGCCACCTTGAAGCGCAACCCGCGTTGCCGCCACCAGGTCATCTTCGCCTCTCCTCGACGCCGCTTTGCACGGGAAGCCGGGCCGCATCGGGTACTTCGGACATCTCGGTTCCCACCTGCTGCAGGGCATATTCCAGCCCCTCTTGCAGGCTGGCCCGGGTGACGATGCCCTGGAGGTTCACCCCCAGTTCGATGAGCGTCTGGGCCACCTCGGCCCGGATCCCCACCAGCACCGGCGTCGCCCCCAGGAGACGCGCCCCCTGGGCCGTCTGCACCAGGGCGTTGGCTACCGCCGTATCCACCATAGGCACGCCGGTGATGTCCAGGATGGCCACCCGGGCCCTTTCCCGGGCGATGCCGTGGAGCACCTGATCCATCACGATGCGCGCCCGCTCGCTGTCCATCGTTCCGATAAGCGGGGTCAGGATGACCCCTTGAAAGATGGGGAGCACCGGGCTGCCCATCTCACGAATCACCTTCATGCTGGCCTGAAGTTGCTCCAGCGCCCGGCTCAGTTCGGCGGTGCGGGAGGACACCTGTTCCTCCAGGCCGAGGCGATAACGCTCCAGTTCGGCCGTCTGGGCCTGGGAACGTTCTACGGCCCGGCGCAGGCTGTGGGAAGTGATCCAGGAGAGGAACGCTGCGGCGTAGTAGGTGATGACGATGTTGGCCGTATCGTTCCAGAAGCGCCGGAGCACAAAGGGCTCCTGGGGCCGGTGCCAGACGGCGAAGAGGTCGGTGCGGGCCTGGAAGAAGGGAATCGTCCAGACCTGCCCAAGTTCCAGGAAGGAAAAGACGACAAAGGCCAGCGCTGCCAAAGTGGTTGAAGCCAGAGCCAGCGGCGGTTCCAGGAGGATGGCAGCCACCATGATCGGCCAGATCAGGAGGAAGGGGATCGGTCCCCGGGTGCCGTAGAAGGCTACACAGAAGATCAGCATGGCCAGGAGGGCGAGGATCAGGAGGACGGCGCCCAGGTGATAATGGACCCGCCGGGCCAGGAAATAGCCCAGGACGGAAAAGGCAGCGCAGGCGAGGGTCAATCCCACCATCAGGGGGATGTAGTGAGGATACTCCTGAAGCGTGTCCGAGAGAATGACACCGATCAGGAGGGCGGTCGCCCCCAGTTGCACCAGGAGGAGCGTCCGGAAAAGTCGAAGTCGCCGTTCTTGCTCTTCCGGTGGAAGTTTTGGAAAGAGACGGGCTCGCAGCCGGTCCATCGCTTTACCTCTTTTCCCGGTTACAGTCGTTCTATACCATATTTTCGACCGCCTGGCAAGTCGGGTTGAGGGTATGTAGCCCCCAGAGGTCGGCGGTTTTTCAAACCCTGAGGGTCAAGTTCTTCTCCTCGGCTGGGCCGGTGGGGCAGGAGGGAGTGCGGCGGGCGGGCCTGGCCGGCGCGGTCGGCTTACACGTTTTACGGCATAGGCCAGCCCTTCCCGCAGACTGGCCCGGGTGACGATGCCCTGGAGGTTCACCCCCAGGCCGACCAGCGTCTGGGCCACCTCCGGCCGAATGCCCACCAGTACGGCCTCTCCCCCCAGGAGGCGCACCGCCTGTACCGCCTGGAGGAGCATCTGGGCTACCGCCGTATCTACCACCGGCACGCCGGTAATGTCCACCAGCACCACCTGGGCCCGCTGCCGTTCCACCTCTCCCATCAGGCGTTCCAGGATCTGCCGGCCGCGCTGGCTGTCAATGCTCCCCACCAGGGGGGCCAGCAAAACCCCTTCCAGGAGGGGAACCACCGGCGTGGAGAGTTCCTGAATGAGTTGCAGCAACTGGGCCTGGGTTTCGGCCGTCTCCTGAAGTTCCTGCAGCACCCGTTGCATCTGGCGGAACATGTGGGCATTGGCCACAGCGACGGCTGCCTGGTCGGCCAGGGCCTGCAGGAGGCGCAGTTCCTCGGGAATGAAGCGGTGGGGAGAAAAGTAGGCCACATTGAGCACACCCACGACTTCCCCGGCCCGCACCAGCGGCACGCTGGCCAGGGAGCGGAGTTCTCCGATCTGTTCGGGCTCATGGGCATAGAGGGGATGGGCGGGGACATCCTCTACCACCATCATTTTACCGCTCCGGGCCACGGTGGCGGTCAGGCCGTTTTTGCGCGGCATCGGGGCCAGAAGCCCCCGTTCCCCGGTGGCGCTGGCCCCTGTGGCCAGGGTGAATTCGTCCCGACCGGGATCGTAGAGGAAGATGAGGACGTTGCTGGGCCGAAGGAGTTCGATGGCTGCGTCGGCAATCGCCTCCAGGACATCGGAGAGGTTCTGGGTAGAGGCCAACTTCAGGCCGATCTCCTGCAGAGCGGAGAGTTGGGCCACCCGCCGCTGGGCCTCCTGATAGAGGTGGGCGTTCTCGACCGCTACCGAGACCTGTCGGGCCAGGCCGTCGAGCAGGCGCAGGTCGGAGGCGGTAAAGGCGCCCACCTGGGAACAGTTATCCAGGCTGATCACCCCGATGACGCCTTGCCGGCCCGTCAAGGGAGCGGCCATCATGGAGCGAATCTCGCTGCTGGCCGGAGCCTCTCTGAAGCGGGGGTCCTGGCGGGGGTCGGCCACGATGTCGCCCCGTCCCTCCTGGAAGACCCAGCCGGCGAAGCCTTCGCCCGGGCGCAGGCGAACCTGTTCCACCACCTCCGGGGCATATCCCTGTTGGGCGCAGATGACCAGTTCCCCACTTCCGGGGTCCAGCAAGAAGACCGAACCTCTCTCGGCCGGCGGGATGGTGCGGATGGCTGCCTCCAGCACCGAGGGCAAAAGTTCCCGGAGGTCCAGAAGCATCCCCAGGGAGCGACTGACCTCCAGGAGGGTATTGACCTCCTGCAGGCGACGCTGGGCCTCCTGGTAGAGGCGGGCGTTTTCGATGGCGGCGGCGGCCTGGTGGGCGATCATCTCCAGCACTCGCCGGTGGTGTTCGTCAAAAGCCTCTGCCCGGTAACTCTGGGCGGCGATCACCCCGATGGCCTCGCCTCGGACCAGCATCGGCACCCCCAGCCAGGAACGCACCGGTTCCCCGATGGCGATGGCAATGCGACGTAACTCCTCGTCGGCTTCCTTCTCCCAATCGCGGATGAAAAGCGTCTCCCGATGGTCCAGCACCCAGCCGGTCAGCCCGCCCTTTTCGGCCTGGAAGGGGGGAATTTCCTTCCCCTGATCGTACACAAGTTCAAAAGATATCGTTTCCTTTTCGGGGTCGTAGAGGGCCACGAAGAAACCGGAGGTATCCATCACCACGCTGGCCTGGTCGTAGATCGATTGCAGGATCTCCTCCAGGCCCAGGCGTCCGGCCGAGGCGGCTCCGAGGCGATAGAGTGCCTCCATCTCCTCGGCCCGGCGGCGGGTTTCCCGGTAGAGGCGGGCGTTCTGGACGGCCACGGCGGCCTGGGAGGCGATGGTGGAAAGGATGCGCAGGTGGCCCTCGTCATAAGCCCCTTCCTGGGTGTAACTCTGCACGGCGATCACGCCGACGACATGTTCCCGGAAGAGCATCGGCACGCCCAGCCATGATCGGGAGGGCCGGCCGATGCGGGCGATTCCCTGCTCGCGGAGGAATTCGTCGGGCCCATAGGGGAAAAGGAGCGGCCGGCCTGTCCGGGCAATGTATCCGGTCAGCCCCTGTTCCACACTCAGCGTGCTCCTGGGCTGCCGTACCCCTTCCTCCTGGTCGATCTCAAAGCGCAGGGTACGTGTCTCCCAATCGCAGAGGGCGATGTAAAAGTTGGTCGTGTCCATCAGCCGGCTGGTCTGTTGATAGATGAGTTCCAGGAGTTCGTCCAGTTCCATGGTCGAACTGATGGCCTGCCCGACCTCGTTCAGGACCTCCAGTTCGATCACCCGACGCCGGGCTTCCTCATAAGCCAGGCGGAGGGCCTCCTGTTGCTCCAGCAAGAGGCGCTGCTGGCGGTCCCCGAAACTTCCGGTGACACGGAGGAGGTAGAGGGCCAGGAATTTGCTCAGGGCGACGATGGTCTGGTCGAGGCGGGGGTCATCGGCATAGGCCTGGGAAAGGGCGGTAAGGAGGCTTTGGCGCAGGGTAGAAAGCCAGGAGTTCAGGGGGGTATGGCCGAGGCCGTGCAGGGCCATCGCCTCGCCGTATGCGCTTCCGGATTCCCATCCCTCGGCCGGTCGGCCTTCGGCCAGGGCCTGGAGCAGGGTATGAGCGGCAGAGAGGGTTTCCTGGCGCAGGTCTATGGCGGCAGCGGTTTCTTCCCCGGCCAGGAGGTCGTCCAGGGCGGTGGCCCACTGGGCGGTCAGAGCCGGGAGATGCTCCCACAGACGACGTCCTACTTCGCCCAGGAGTTCCTGTTCCAGGGGGCTCAGTTCGGAAGCCGCCGGGTTCATCTATTCCCTCCGCTCCCACCAGCGCCGTAGCCAGTCGGTCGGCCGGCGCAGCCAGCGCGTGGCCCGCACCCGGGTGCCCTGGCCTGGAGCCGTCTCGATCTCGAAGGTATCCATAAGCCGGCGCACGGCCGGCAGTCCCGAGCCCAGTCCTTTGCCGCCGGTGCTGTAGCCATCCTGGAGGGCCAGTTCCACATCGGCGATGCCGGGGCCCTGGTCCACCGCCTCGACTTCCAGTCCCCGGCGGCGTTCGGCGGCCACCTCGCGCAGGTGGATCTCGCCGCGGCCGGCGTAACGGACGATGTTCAGGGCCAGTTCCCGCACCGCGATCTCGATGCGGGCCACGTCGGCGCTCCCGAAGCCCATCTTGCGGGCCATGTCTCGGGCCAGGCCGGCTGCGGCGTAGACATCGGCTTCACCCTGGATCGGACAACTAGGCATCTTCTTTCCTTACCTGGGCCCGCCCCAGGTAAAAAGCCCGCCGGTTCAGGTCGAAATAACGGGCCGGAACTCGGGCCTCGATCACCTCCTCCCAGAGTTCGGCGGGAAAGGGGAGGAAGGTGGAGAGCGCTCCCAGGAGCACGACGTTGGCCACCCGGGGATTGCCGAGTTCCCGGGCCAGTCGGGCCCCCTCGATGAAAAAGACCCCGCCGGCCCGACCGCTCAGTTCCCGGTGGATCTCCTCCGGTTCGGGGTAACGTGCCCCTCCGCTCGTTACCGCCAGAGGGGGGAGACGCTCGTCGTTCAGCAGGACGATACTTCGGGGATGAAGGAAGTGGACCCAGCGCAGGGCTTCCAGCATCTCAAAGGCCAGGAGGTAGTCGGCTTCCCCTTGGGCGATCAGGGGGGAATAGACGGTCCGGCCGAAACGCACGTGGCTGTTCACCGCCCCGCCGCGCTGGGACATGCCGTGCACCTCGGACTTTTTCACGTCGTAGCCGGCCCGAAGGCCCAGGCCGGCCAGGATATCGCCGGCCGTCAGGATGCCCTGGCCGCCCACACCGACGAGGAGGAAATTGGCTTGTTCCACGACTTTTTCTCCTTCAATCGTTTCCCGGATGGATGGCTCCCCGGGCGCAGACCTGGGCACAGAGGTTACAGGCTGTGCAGAGGAGAGGGCTGATTTCTGCCTGGCCCTCGGCAGTCTTGAGGATGGCCGGGCAGCCGACGGTAAAGCAGAGGCCGCAGCCGTTGCACCGTTCGAGGTCCACCCGGTAGGGCGGCCCCTGCCGGGCGCGGGCTTCGGGGAGAAGGACACAGGCCCGGCGGGCCACGATCAGGGTGGGTTCCTCGGCGGCGGCGCTTTCCCGGAGGAGGCGGTACATCTCCCGGGTGTCGTAGGCATCCACCACAAAGACGCGCTTCAGGCCAAAGGCCCGCCCGATGTCCTCGATGGGAATCTCGTGCAGGCGCTCCCCTCGGGTGCCGATGCCGGTGCCGGGATGCCCCTGGTGGCCGGTCATGGCGGTGGTGCGGTTGTCCAGGACGATAACGATGGTACGGCCGCCGTTGTAGGCAATGTTCAGGAGGGCGGGGATGCCGCTATGGTAGAAGGTCGAGTCCCCGATGGTAGCGGCGGCCCGTTCCGTCCGGCCGGCCAATTCTACCCCGTAGGCCATGCTGATGCTTCCGCCCATGCAGCCCATGGTGTCGGTGGTCGAAAGGGGCGGCAGCACGGCCAGGGTATAGCAACCGATATCGCTGTTGACGATCATCTTGGCTCGGCGCAGGGCATAGTAGACGCTACGGTGCGGACAACCCGGACAGAGCACCGGCGGGCGGGGAGGCAATTCCAGAGAAAGGGGGGGCGAGGTACGATCGTCCTCGGGAAGGAGGCCCAACTTGCGACCGCCGGCCCGCACCACATCGGGGTTGAATTCGTCTAGGAGAGGAAAGGCATCTTTTCCCCCATGCACGGTGACCCCCAGCAGGCGTACCTCTTCCTCCAGGAAGGGGTCCAGTTCCTCGATGACGATGAGGCGTTCCACCCCGGCGGCAAAGTCGCGTACCTTCTGGGCCGGCAGGGGGAAGGACATCCCCAATTTGAGGAAGGAGGCCCAGGGGAAAACTTCGCGGGCGTAGGTATAGGAAATACCGCTGGTAATGATACCCAGGCGGCGATCCCCCCACTCGATGCGGTTCAGGGGGGTCTCGTCGGAGTAAGCAGCCAGGTGTCGGAGGCGCTCTTCCACAACCCTGTGTCGTGGGCGGGCGTGGGCCGGAATCATCACGTATTTCTGGGGGTTGCGGGGGTAAGGGGGAAGGTTCTTTTCCGGCGGCACGAAAGCGGGGTCAATCTCCACGATGGAATGGGAGTGAGAGACGCGGGTGGTGGTGCGCAGGAGCACGGGCACATCGAACTGTTCGCTCAGTTCAAAGGCCAGGCGGGTCATATCGCGGGCTTCCTGGCTGTCCGAAGGCTCCAGCATAGGCACCCGGGCGAATTTGCTGTAGCGGCGGTTGTCTTGCTCGTTTTGAGAACTGTGCATGCCGGGGTCATCGGCCGAGACGATGACCAGGCCGGCTTCGATTCCGGTGCAGGCCCCGTAGAAGAAGGGATCGGCGGCGACGTTCAGGCCGACGTGTTTCATGGCGACCAGGGTACGGACGCCGGCGTAGGAAGCCCCCAGGGCCGTTTCCAGGGCGACTTTTTCGTTGGGAGCCCAGAGGGTGCGAACTTCGGGGTATCGGGAAAGGCTTTCCAGGATCTCGGTACTGGGCGTGCCGGGGTAAGCCGTGCCTACCCGTACCCCGGCCTCGTAGGCCCCCCGAGCAATGGCCTCGTTGCCGGAAAGTAATTGCTTCATCGTATGCTCCTTTGGGTCGGCCTCCGTTGGCCGGCCGGCCCGTTGCCCTGCTCAGGGCACGATAGAACCCGGGACTCAGCCCCTTTTGGTCGGGTATTATCCCACAAAAGGTCAGGATTGTCAACCGTCCGAAGATCACATTTGACGAAAGGCGATTTATCATGTATAATAGAATCTATACTTGATCCCATCTCGCGCTTGGGAAAGCCTTTCCCGGTTGGGTTTGGGGTTCTTGAAAGCAAGCATAGGATTTTCCAGGCTGCCTTGTAGGTTTTCGGATAGGCTCGACGCCGGAAAGGAAGGATGCCGTCTTCGTTCCCGGACAAGTTCCCCAGCAGAAGTTGCTCTCCGTTGTCTGGGAAGTCGGACCGGTCCTAGATTTGGAGGAAACGGTGCGGAAACTGGGAATTTTCCTTCTTCTTGGGGTATGGCTCCTTTCCGCCTGTGGAGGTGGCGAGGGCTCTCCCCTGGTAGGGAAGTGGTCGGACCCCACCGGTCAGGCGATCTTTGACTTCCGGTCTGATGGCAAACTGAGCATGACGGCCGGGGAGATTACGGTGGAGGCCGGCACTTACCGGGTGGTGAGCCCCGGCATCCTGGAACTGGAGGTCCAGGGCCAGAAGCAACGCCTGACCTACACCATCGTCGGGGACCGGTTGACCCTGACCGACGAGGCCGGGGTTACTCTGGAACTGGTGCGGGTGAAATAGTTTGCAACCGTACCGCCTTCTTAGCGTAATACCGATGGGCTACGAGGCTGTTCAGTTTTGTTCTGACCTGAAAAGTGGCCGAGTGCCCTGCCGCCGGATATCGTTTATCAGGTAAACGGCAAGGTTAGGCCTTGCCCGAACAATCCAAGGAGGATGTGCAATGGAAAAGCGTGTCCCGATGTGGGTATCCCTTCTGCTTGTCGGCCTGTTGTTCCTCGCGGCCTGTGGCGGTGGGGCTCCCTCGCTCGTGGGAAAGTGGTCGGCCACCGATCCTTCTTCCGGCATGAAGATCACCATCGAGTTCAAGACCGATGGCAAACTGGCTATGGGTTCGGGGGATTTCGTCTTGGATGTGGGCACATATAAAGTGCTCAGCGCCAGCCAGCTGGAGATGAACCTGGACTTTATGGGCGAGCAACAGACCCAGACCATCAACTACCGCCTGGAGGGGAATAAACTCATCATGAGCGATCCGACCGATCCCTCCAGCACCCTCGAACTGACACGGGAGTAGCCGGCCCGCCGAATCCGCACCGGCTGCCCACTCTCCTTCGACCGGCGGCGAAAGGGGGCGGGGAAGAAACCGGAGTGGATGTTCAGGGGCACCCGCGACCCCGGGCGGCAGGAGGTCTGCCGAATCCAGAAGAGCCACCGTATCGGCGGTGGCTCTTCCCTTTTTCAGCGTTCCTCAGGGGTAGCCTCGGATAGGTCCAGAGGCGGCAGGTCTTCCAGACTCTGCAGGCCAAAGTGGCGCAAGAAGTCGAAGGTGGTGCCGTAGAGAATGGGCCGGCCTGGCGAGGAGGCCCGTCCACGTTCCTCGATCAGTCCCAGGTTGAGGAGGGTGTGGAGTGTCCCGGAGCAGTCCACCCCACGCAGGGCCTCGATGGCCGAGCGGGTGATGGGCTGGCGGTAGGCGATGATGGCCAGCGTCTCCAGGGCGGCGGCCGAAAGACGGGCAGGGCGGTGCAGCCCCAGGAAGCGCTCGATGTAGGGGGCGGCTTCCGGGGCCGAGGCCAGTTGCACCCGGTGGCCCAGGCGCAGAAGACGGATGCCGCGGCCGGCCTGTTCCGTTGCCCATTCTTCGAGGGCGGCAAGCACCTCGCTTTCCTCCCGTCCCAGGACCTGGGCCAGTTCGGATACCGATACCGGTTCCGCCGCCACAAAGAGGAGCGCCTCAAGCAAGGTCTTCAAGTTCGCTCCACCATTCGGCTCGGCTTTCCCAGATGGAGGCGGTGTCGTCTCGTCGTCGAATAAGGATGGGGCCAAAGAGTTCCTCCTGTTCGATCAGGATCCAGCAACGTTTGAACAGTTCCAGGACGGCCCAGAAGGTGACCACTACCTCCTCCCGGCTGGACGACTCCGCCAGCAGGTCCTGGAAGGAGACCTCGGGGAGAAGGCGCAGGCGTTCATGGATCATGCGGGCTTTTTCCGCCAGGGTCACGCGAACCGGTGTCGGCCGCGTCCCCTCCTCTGCCGGTGCCAGTTCCGCCAGCCGGCGCTCCAGGGTGGCCAGAAGCATCTCCAGGCTGACCCCCTCCAGTTCAACAGGCCGGGGAATCGGAAGCATCGGAGGAGATACCCGACCGAAGGCCCTCCACCCGGCCTTGAGCCGGCCTTCCAGGAACGCGGCCGCCTGTCGGTAGCGCTGGTACTCCTGCAGGTGGCGTACCAGGTCTTCCGCCTTTTCCTCCTCCTCTTCCATGGTGGCCAGCGGCGGGCGGGGCAGCAAGGCCTGCGACTTGATCCATAAAAGCCGGGAGGCTACCCACAAAAAGGCCGAGAGTTCTGCCGGATCGCGTCGGGGCATCCGGGAAAGATAGTTCAGGTACTGGTCGGTTACCTGGGCCAGGGCGATCCGGGTAATATCCAGTTCCTCCTTCTCGATCAGGTGAAGGAGGAGGTCCAGTGGTCCCCGAAATTCCCGGGTCTCGACGACGTATCCGGTCCGCATGAATCGCACTCTCGGAGCTTTCGGAAAGATTGTACCACATTTTCCCCTGCTGCGAAAGTTGACAAAAAGGCCGTTCTGTACTATGATAAGCGTGCCAATCACCCAGAACAGGAATGAGGTGAGACGATGACGAAGAAACTTTTGCCGGGATTGCTTCTGCTCCTTTTCCTGCTCTTTTTCCTGGCCGCCTGTGAGTCTGCCGGCACACCGGCTCCAACGGCTACCCCCAGGGCCGGCACCCCATCTCCTACTTCCGTCCCGGCCCGGACCCCAATTCCGGCTACCACCCCGGCCGGAGGATACCCGGCTCCGGATGTCGCCCCGACGGCCTATCCTACCCCTTAGATGTCATCCGCCGCCCGGCCCCAACCTTCCCGTCCTTTCAAACAGTTCCTGCCGCTGGCAGGGCTGTTTGCTTTTGTCTTCCTTCTGGCCGGCTGTGTGGAAAAGGCCGACTGGGAGACCCAGCAGCGGTCGGCCGGTGTGCCGGCCGGGGACCTTTACGCTTCCCACACGGTCGGGCAGCGTTTCGTTCCCACCCGGAACGGCCTGAGCGGCGTCGAGGTGATCCTGGTGGATTACGGCCCGGAAAGCGGCCGGCCGTCTGTTCCGTTGGAACTCCACCTCTGCCGCGACGCTGCCTGTCAGGAGGTCATCACCCGGACGACGGTTCCCCCGGAGGAACAGGTCCACAACCGTACCTTTCGGCTCCGTTGCCCACCCCAGGGCGATTCGGCCGGGCGGTTCTACTTCCTTCTGGCCGCTGCTCCTCAGGCCGAGATGCCTTCCCGGTCCACCCTTTGGGCCCACGCCTCCGACCTCTATCCCGAGGGAAGCCTCCTGCGCGACGGCCGGCCGGCGTCCGGAGACCTGAACTTCTGGACATTTTACGAGGCCGGGTTCGGGGAGGTCGTCCAGGGGCTTTTTCGGCAGGCCGAAGAGGGGTTTTTCCCCTTCCTGGAGTTGATCCTTCTGCTCCTGTCCTCCGGTTACCTTCTGGCCCGGCTTCTCCCTCGATCCGAGCAGGAGGACCTCCTGACCCTGCTGGGCACTTGTCTAGCCCTGGGCGTGGCCGCCATCCCGGTTTTCCTGCTCCTCCTTTCCCAGACGCCGCTGCGGCTGAGTCCGTGGGGCGTCCGGGCCGGCGGCATCCTGTTGACCCTGCTTTCTCTGGGGCTCTTCCTCCGAGACCTGCGGCGGGGGCGCTGGCGGGGATATGCTCGGAGGATGGCTGTGCCACTTCTGGCCGCCGCCGGGATCGTCGGGGCGGGGCTGGTCCTGCGGGCCATCCATGCCCTGGACCTTCTTGGGCCGCCCTGGGTGGATGCGGTCCACCATGCCCTCCTGGTCCGCCTGATCGTCGAGCGCGGGGGCATCCCCGGCGATTACCTTCCCTATGTCCGGGTATCCCCGGCGACCTACCACTTTGGCTTCCAGAGCCTGGTGGCCGTCCTGCACGAGGTCAGCGGGGTGCCCATTCCCCAGGTGCTGCTCCTGGTGGGGCAGGCGCTGAGCGGCCTTTCTGGGTTACCGCTCTACGTCCTGGGGAAACGCTGGGGGGAAAGTACCTGGGCCGGGCTGGGGGCAGCCGCCGTGCCCTCGGCCCTTTCCCTTCTGCCGGCCTATTTTGTGAGTTGGAGCCGCTACACCGAACTGGCCGGCCTTTTCCTGCTACCTGTGGGGACTGTGCTCCTGGAGCGGCTCTTTTTCCGGCGTTCCTGGCATTGGGGGCTGGCTGGCGTCTCGGCGGTGCTCCTGGCCGGCCTCCTCCTCACCCACCTGCGGGTGGCGGCTTTCCTGGCCGTGCTGGCCTTCCTGCTCCTCCTGCAGGCCACCTTCCGGCACCGGTATGAGGCTCGGTCCATTGCCCTCCTCTGGGTCCGTTCTCTGGGGGTGGGCCTGGCGGCCGCGCTTCTCACCTCTTTCTGGCTTTTTCCCTCCATCCGGCACCTGTGGCTCCCGGCGCTTCGGCAGTGGCCGGCTTCCACAGATGAAACCACCCTGTACTATGTCCTCTTCGGTCCGGGAAAGCCGGTGACCCAGGTGGCCACCCTTGGAGCGATCCTGGCCTTGCTCTGGCGACGCCGACAGGCTTCCCTCCTTTTCCTCTGGGTGGGTCTTTTGCCCATCCTGGCCAGGCCCTCCTTCGTCGGGCTGCACGCCGGCGGTGTCGTGGACGGGTTGGCGGTGAGCATTGCCCTCTACACCCCCCTGGCCCTGGCTGCGGCCCTGACCGTCGGGGGAGTCGTCCGGGTTCTAGGCCGAATGGGCGATGCCCTCGGCCTGCGCTGGGCCGGCGCTCTTTTCCTCATCGGGCTATGCGTGTGGGGGGGCTATGAACTGCGCAACGTCGTCCAGACGCGCACCGTTCTCCTTTCCCGGGCCGACCTGGAGGCGATGTCCTGGATCGAGGAGCATACCGATCCGGAGGCCCTTTTTCTCATCAATTCCTATGAGTGGATGAATGCCGTCTATGCCGGCAGCGATGGGGGGGCCTGGATTGCCCCTCTGACCGGCCGGCGCACCTGGCCCCCGCCGGCCCTTTACGGGCTGGGCGAGCCGGCCTATATCGAGGAAATCAACGAGGTGGCCCGGGAAGCGATGGGGAACCCCGATGCTGGGGCGCTTGCGGCCCTGATGCGCCGCCACGGGATCACCCACGTCTATCTGGGACGCTACGCCGGAGCGCTTGCGCCGGAAAAGTTGCTCTCTTCTCCGGACTTTCGCCTTCTCTACCGACAGGACGGGGTCTGGATCTTTGCCCTGGATGCAGGGCCGGCCTGCGGGGCAGGCCGGCCCTAGCGGGGGACAGGGGGGATAGGCGGGCCGGCCAGCCGCTTCAACTTCCCTTTGGAAAGGCGCGGGGCTCCGGCCCGAATGGCTTCCTTACGGCGCTCTTCCAGTCGCCGTATCCGTTTCCTGTGCTTGCGCATCGCCACCTTCTTGCGTTTGTTCATACCAACCCTCCTGGAGACACGGCCGACCCGGAGGCCGGCGAATATTTTCGGGCAGAGGAGATTATATCGGTGACCCCCGGATTCCGTCAAGGTTGTCATCCTCCTGTAACCTCCCGAGCCGCCGGTTTTCGACCGGTTATAGTACACTGGTCGGTAGGAATTTATAGTCGGAGGACAAAATGAGCGAAGTCAGAGCAAATCTGCATTTTGACCCGAGAAAGCGGGGGCTGGGGCAGGTCCTGGGGCCGCTGGAGGCCGAGGTGATGTGGCTGGTCTGGCAGCAGGGCCAGGCCACGGTCAAGCAGATTCACCGCATCCTCTCTCGCCGGCGGGAAGTGGCCTACACCACCGTGATGACGACGATGGCCCGGTTGGCCACCAAGGGCCTTCTCCGGCGCACCCGCCAGGGGATGGCTTACCTCTACCGTCCGACCATGACCCGGGCCGAGTTCGACCGCTGGGTATTGCGTTCCGTGCTTTCCGGTCTCCTGGAGACGTTCGACAGGGAAGCAGTAGAGTACCTGGTGGAGTACCTTTCCAGGGAGCGCCCGGAGCACCTGGAGTACCTGCGCCACGTTCTGACCCGGCAGGTGGCTTGAACCTATCCGGGGACAGGCGTAGGAGGGCTTTTCCAGGCCGTCCGGGCAGACCGGAATTTCCCTACAATTTTCAGGATAGGCTCTCGGGTTGTTCAAGGTCGTTCTGCCCGGACGACTTCTCCCCACAGGTCGTAGGTCGAAGCGGCGGTGATCCGCACCGGGACGATCTCGCCTACCCGGGCCGTCCCCCGGGCCAGCACCAGCCCGTCCACCTGCGGGGCGTCCCAGCGGGTTCGGCCGACCACCAGGCCGTCATCGCTTACCCCTTCGACCAGGACTTCCACCGTTTTTCCCACCTGGCGCCGGCCCCAGCGTCGGGCGATCTTTTGCTGGAGGCGAAGGAGGATATCCCGCCGCCGTTCGGCTACTTCCGGTGGTACCGGGTTGGGCAGGCGGGCAGCCGGCGTACCTTCCTCGCAAGAGTAGGGAAAGACCCCCACCCGTTCAAAGGCTTCTTCCTCGACGAAGGAGCGCAGGGTTCGGAATTCCTCCTCCGTCTCGCCGGGGTAGCCGACGATAAAGGTGGTGCGCAGGACGATTTCGGGGAGCCGTTCCCGCAGGTGTCGCAGGAGGTTACGGATCTTCCCGACGTCGTCCGGCCGGCCCATGCGCCGGAGGACGGCCGGGTGGGCGTGCTGCAGGGGGATGTCCAGATAGGGGCAAATCTGGGGATAGGAGGCCATGATCTCGATGAGGCGGGGGGAGATGTGGCCCGGGAAAGTGTACATCAGGCGCAGCCAGGGCAGGTCCGGCACCGCCTGAAGGAGCGCCTCCACCAGGTCCGGCAGGCCATCGGCTTCGCCCCGGTCGCGCCCGTAGAAGGTGGTGTCCTGGGCCACCAGGACGATTTCCTTGACCCCCTGTTCTCTCAGGGCACGCGCCTCCGAAAGCAATTCCTCCCGGGGAAAACTGCGGTAGGGCCCCTTGATCTGGGGAATGGTACAGAAGGTGCAGTGAGCCGAGCAGCCCTCGGCGATCTTGAGATAGGCGCTGGTGCCGCTTACGGCGCTGAGGCCGGCTCCGGGTGGGAGGGTGTCCGGAGGGCGGGGTGCTCTGGGCAAGAGGCGTGCCAGGAGCGCAGCGATTTCTCCCCAGCGCTCCGTCGGCAGGAGGGCATCCACGCCGGAAATGGCCTGGAGGGAGGCGCGGTATCGGCCGGCCATGCAACCGGCGGCTATCAGCATCTGGCCGGGCCGCTTCCGGCGGGCCAGTTCTTTCACCGTCCGGAGCGACTCTTCCCGTGCCGGGGCGATAAAGCCGCAGGTGTTGACGATGAGCACCTGGGCTTCCTCCGGCTCCTCCACCAGGGCGTAACCGGCCCGGCGCAGAAGCGCGGCCATGCCGGCGCTATCCACCTCGTTTTTGGGGCATCCCAGGGTCACCAGATGGACGTTCACCGTCACCCCTCAAGATCAGGTTGCGCAACCGTAGGGTAGTATCTTTTCGGGCAACCCGTTTGGCAAGATTTTACCACGATGGGAGGCCGATTGACAAATCGCGCCGTTTCCTGTATTTTGTTTTTGGGTATCTGCCCGTGTTCTGGAGGGCAGGCATAACCCGGTCTGGAGAAGATATGATGGTTACCTCGGGAGCACCCCGATGCCCCTATTGTGGGGCCGACGTAGGGTGGGGGGAACGACGTTGCCCTTATTGCGGCAGTTCCCTTTTGCCGCATATTCAGGTGCGGCCGGGGGCGCTCATCGGCGGTCCTTTTCCCAGGCAACTGCGCGTGGAGCGGCAGGGGCTGGTACGGGCCTGTCATCGCCTGTACGATGGCGAAACGCTCCTGGGAACCTTTACCCAGCGTTGGCCGGCCGGCATCCGCTTCTTCTCCGCCCGGGGCTACCGCTACCATACCCGAAGGAAGCGCATGTTGCGCCTGGTCCTGCACTGGACGTGCGGGCCGGCCCTGGTGGCCTGGGTGGAGCAGTCTCGCTTCTGGATTCGACGCTATCGCCTGCACTACGGGGGGAACCGTTACTGGCTGGCCTCGGCCTCGCCGATGTCGCTCCGCTTCCTCCTGAGCGACGAACCCGGCGGCCTCCTGGCCGAACTGGCCCCGGGCCGGCCGCTTCGCCGCTATGCCCCTACCATCACCGTGTATGCCCCGGTGGCCCTGGAGGTGGTGGCCCTGGCCTACGCCACCGCCCTGGTTCTCTGGCGCCAGGCGGCCACGGCCTAGCCCCGGAGGAGGCATGGATGGACCTTTTCGCCGCCGGTCGTAAGGAACAACTGGAACGGGAGGCCCCGCTGGCCGCCCGGATGCGGCCGAGAGACCTGGAAGAGTTCGTCGGTCAGGAGCATATCATCGGGCCGGGGAAACTCCTGCGCCGGGCCATCGAGGCCGACCGCCTCTTTTCCTCCATCATCCTCTGGGGACCTCCGGGCACGGGCAAGACCACCCTGGCCTACATTATCTCTCAGCGCACGAAAAGCCACTTTGAGACGATCAGCGCTGTGCTGGCCGGTGTGGGCGACCTGCGCAAGGTGGTGGACGAGGCCCGGGAGCGCCGTGTCCTCTACGGCCAGCGCACCATTCTCCTGGTGGAGGAGATTCATCGCTGGAACAAGGCCCAGCAGGACGCCCTTCTTCCGCATGTCGAGGACGGCACCATTGTTCTCATCGGCTCCACCACCGAGAATCCCTACTTTGAGGTCATTCCCCCGCTGGTCTCGCGTTCGCGCATCTTCCAGTTGCGCCCGCTTACGGAGGAAGAGATCGTCCTGCTCCTGCGCCGGGCGCTTGTGGACCCTGAACGGGGCTATGGCCGTCGGAAGGTGGCTGTGACCGAGGAGGCGCTGGAGCACCTGGCCCGGGTGGCCGGCGGAGATGCCCGCACCGCCCTCAATGCCCTGGAGTTGGCCGTGGAATCCACATCCCCGGCCGAGGACGGCTGCATCTACATTGACCTGGAAGTGGCGCAAGATTCCATTCAGCGCCGGGCCTTGCGTTACGACCGGGCCGGCGACGAGCACTATGACACCATCTCCGCCTTTATCAAAAGTGTGCGTGGCTCCGACCCCGACGCGGCCCTCTACTGGCTGGCCAAGATGCTCTATGCCGGCGAGGACCCCAAGTTCATCATGCGCCGGCTTCTCATCCTGGCCGCCGAAGACGTCGGCCTGGCCGACCCCCAGGCCATCGTGGTGGTGGCGGCCTGCGCCCGCGCCCTGGAGTGGTGCGGCCTACCGGAGGGCCAGTACCATCTGGCCGAGGCCACCCTCTACCTGGCCACGGCTCCCAAGTCCAGCAGCGTGGGAGCCTACTGGAAGGCTCTGGCGGAGATCGAAGAGCACGGAGCGCGCGAAGTGCCGCTGTACCTCCGCGACGCCAGCCGCGACGGGGCGGCCCTGGGCCACGGCAAGGGCTACCTCTACCCTCACGAGTTTCCCGACCACTGGGTCGAGCAGCGTTACCTGCCCGAGGGGGTGGAGGGCGGCTGGTTCCGGCCCGGGGAACTGGGCTATGAGAAAAAGATTCGGGAGTGGCTGGAGCGGCTGCGAAAGGGCAGGACTTGACGGCCGGCTTCACCCCCGTTTATGGAGAGGGGAAGGGGTGGGGTCAGGAGTTCCGCAGCAGCAAGGGCAGATAAATCCGTGCCACCGGTTGCCAGAACTCATAGGCCCCGATATCGGGCTGGGCATCGCGGGGGCGGTTCTCCAGGTCTACAGCCGGCGCGCTCTCGGTGCTTCCACTGTTGATCGCCGGGCTACCCTCCTGCAGGTGATAGTCGCCCGTCTCCCCCCAGGCCGGCCGTGCAAAACGCGGGTC
>DAOUAK010000051.1:0-13643 GCA_034433695.1 Chloroflexia bacterium | reverse complement strand
TCGCCCGGCGCGAACGCGCCCCCGGAGGCGATTTCAATCCCGACCTCCCGGCCGGCCTTGGCGCTCGTCCTCATCGCGCATCCCCCTGGAGGCATCCCCGGTTTCGGCCGGCGGGCCGGGCCGACGGCGCGGAGCGACCGCGCAGGCGGTCGCCCGGCGCGAACGCGCCCCCGGAGGCGATTTCAATCCCGACCTCCCGGCCGGCCTCGGGCATCCCCCTGGGAGGGATAGGGCATCCCCGGTTTCGGCCGGCGGGCCGGGCCTTGCGGGGCCCGTCGGCGCAGGCCGACGGTGGGCGCGAGGGCACCCCAGAAGGCCGATTTCAACCGGCGTAACACCGGGCCGGCCCTTTTGTGACACTCCGCACGGAAAGCCGGCGGCTTGCGACGGACTTCCATCGGTCAAGCGCAATTTGACAAAAACTGACCGGTGGGCTACGATAGGGCCGTTGCGATAGGACTGCCCACGATGGTGGGGAAAATATGCCGGGATGCGGGAATGTCGGTGGAGCGAAGCGGAACGGGCTGCATCCTACGGCCGGGCGAAGCGCTGCCGGCCCTATAGGCCGGAAAGGAAGATGCTCGAAGTCTTACCCGGCTTCCGCCGCTCATCTGTCCCCAGCGTTGAAGGCGAGGAGACCTGTGGGCCAGGCAGGAGTTTGCCATGTACCTCTTGCTCACCAATGACGACGGCGTGCAGAGCGCCGGCCTGCTCGCCCTGAAGCGTTCTCTGGAGGAAGCGGCCGAGGTGGCCGTCTTCGCCCCGGACCGCAACTGGAGTGCGGCCGGCCACAGCCGCCTCCTGAACGAACCGCTTACGGTGCGCACGCTTCACCTGGCCGATGGCTCTACCGTCCTGGTCAGCAACGGCACCCCCTCCGATTGCGTGGCCCTGGCCCTGATGGGACTCCTCCCTCGCCGGCCGGACCTGGTGGTCTCGGGCATCAACCGCGGGCCGAATGTCGGCTCCGACGTGACCTACTCCGGTACGGTGGCCGCCGCGATGGAGGCTGTCCTTTTCGGTGTCCCGGCCATCGCCATCTCCCTGGACGGCTACGAGAAGTGGGATTTCTCCTTCGCTGCCTCTTTTGCCCGGCGGCTGGTGCTGGAGGTGGCCCGGCGGGGGCTTCCCCCGGGCGTGCTCCTGAACGTCAACGTGCCCAACCGGCCGGCCGAGGAGATTCGGGGCGTGGCCATGACCCGCCTGGGCCGGCGCATCTACCGCGATGAATGGGAACTCATCGAGGAAAAAGACGGGGTGCGCCGCTACCGCCTGGGCGGCCCCCCACCTACCGGGGAACTCATCCCCGGCACCGACCTGGCCGCCCTGGCCGCCGGCTATGTCTCCATTACCCCTCTGCACCTGGACCTCACCGAACACCGTTTCCTGGAAGAGATGCGTACCTGGGAACTCTGATCTTTTCATCCCCTTTTCATCTTGCTCCGCTAGAAGAAACCCTTTGGGAAAAGTAACCGGCTGGCAAGGAGGAGGTCATGATCCAGGTTTCGAACCTGAGCAAGTGGTACGGGCCGTTCCAGGCCCTCCGAGATGTCTCCTTCCGGGTGGACGAGGGCGAAATCGTGGGCCTGCTCGGCCCCAACGGGGCCGGAAAAACGACCACCATCAAGATTCTCACCGGCTACCTCCACCCCGACGAGGGCACCGTCCTCGTCGGCGGGATGGATATCCTCACCCATACCCGTGAGGTGCAGGCCATCATCGGCTATCTGCCGGAGAACGCCCCGCTCTACCCCGAACTCTCCGTTCAGGGCTATCTGAAGATGATCGCCGACCTGCGCCAGATTCCCCCGGACGAACAGCCGGAACGTATCGCCGAAGCCGTCTGCGCCGTCGGCCTGGAGGATCAGAGAACCCGCCCCATCGGCCAACTCAGCAAGGGCTACCGCCAGCGCGTGGGGCTGGCCCAGGCCATCCTGCACCGGCCGAAACTCCTCATCCTGGACGAGCCGACGTTGGGGTTGGACCCGACCCAGGTCCTGGAGGTACGCCGGCTGATCCGCCGGTTGGCCCGGGATAGCACCGTCCTTTTCTCCACCCATATCCTCTCCGAGGTCGAGGCGCTCTGCGACCGGGTCATTATCCTGATGAACGGTGAGGTGCGGGCCGATGCCCGCCTTTCGGACCTGGCCTCCTCGCCCGATGCCATCATCGTCCTGGAGAACGTCCCGGCCGGCCTGGAAAACTCCCTCCGTAGCCTCCCCGGCGTGCGCGCCCTGGAACCCTTCCGCTCTGCCGATGGCTACCCGGCCTTTCGCGTCCGGGGCAGCACCCCGCACGGCGCCAACCTCTGCCCGGCCATCTATCGCCTGGCCCGCCAGGAAAACTGGCCCCTGCGCGAACTGCGCCGGGACGTGCGGACTCTGGAGACGGTCTTCAATCAACTGGTAGCGACGGCGTGAGGTGACCTATGAGACAAATTTGGGCAATTATGCGCAAAGAGGTGGCCGGCTACTTCGGCTCGCCGATGGCGCTCATCTTCGTCGGCGTCTTCCTGGCGGCCACCCTCTTTACCTTCTTCTGGGTGGAGGCCTTTTTCGCCCGCGGCGTGGCCGAGATTCGCCCCCTCTTCCAGTGGATGCCGGTGCTCCTGATCTTTCTCGTCGCCGCCCTGACGATGCGCCAGTGGAGCGAAGAACAGCGCTCGGGGACCCAGGAGATGCTCCTGACCCTGCCCGTGTCCTCGGTCCGGCTGGTCCTGGGCAAGTTTCTGGCCGTGATGGCCCTGGTGGGCACCGCCCTGGCGCTTACCCTCTTCCTTCCGGTGAGCGTGTCGCTGATGGGGCCGCTGGACTGGGGTCCGGTGGTGGGCGGGTATCTGGCGGCACTCCTCCTGGCGGCGGCCTATGCCGCCATCGGCCTCTTTATCTCCTCCCGCACCGACAACCAGATCGTGGCCCTGATCCTGAGCGTGCTTCTGGGGGGCATCTTTTACCTGGCCGGCTCCCCGGCAGTGGCCGGCTTTGCCGGCAAGACGGTGGGGGAAATCTTGCGCGCCATCGGCTCCGGCAGCCGCTTTGAGAGCATCCAGCGCGGGGTGGTGGATGTGCGCGACCTGGCCTATTACCTCTCCCTGGCCGGCTTCTTCCTCACCCTGAACGTCGTCTCGCTGGAGGCCAAACGCTGGGGCCACGGCCGGCAGACCCGCGCCGCCCGCCAGGGCATCCTGGGCACGGCGGCCCTGGTGCTTCTGAACCTGGTGCTCCTGAACGTCTGGCTCTCCCCGCTCGTGGTCCTGCGCCTGGACCTCACCGCCGGACGGGAATACAGCCTTTCCCCGGCCACCTATAACCTCCTGGCCGGACTGCGGGAGCCGCTCCTCATCCGAGGCTACTTCAGCGAAGAGACCCATCCGCTCCTGGCCCCTCTCGTGCCCCGCATCCGCGACATCCTGGAGGAATACCGCATCGCCTCGGGCGGGAGGGTGCAGGTGGAGATCGTAGACCCGACCAAGGACCCCAATCTGGAAGCCGAGGCCAACCAGGTCTATAGCATCTTTCCCGAGCCGTTCCGCGTGACCGGGCGCTATGAGGCCAGCATCATCAACTCGTATTTCCATATCCTGGTGCGCTATGGAGACCAGAACACGGTGTTGACCTACCGCGACCTCATCGAGGTGACGGCCAACCCGGACGGCTCCGTAGACGTGCGGCTGCGCAACCCGGAATACGACCTGACCCGCTCGATCAAGAAGGTGGTCTACGGTTTCCAGAGCGTGGAGGCCATGCTGGCCGCGCTGGACCGGCCGGCCGAACTGACCCTCTATGCCACCCCCAAGACGCTCCCCGAATCGCTTTCGAGCGCTCCCGAGACCATCGCCAAGGTGGCCGGCGAGATGGTGGACAAATCCCGGGGGCACCTGACCTTCCGGACGGTGGACCCGGATGCCCCGGATAGCCCCATTACACGCCAGCAACTCTACGACCGCTACGGCATCCGCCCCATCGCCACCTCGCTCTTTTCCAGCGAGAGTTTCTACCTCCATATGGTCTTGCAGATGGGCGACCAAGTCCAGGTCATCTATCCCGGCCTGCAGATGGGTGAATCCGACATCCGCACGGCCATCGAGGCGGCGCTCAAGCGCATCGCCCCCGGCTTTATGAAGGTGGTGGGCCTGTGGACGCCGCGCCTTCCCCCCACCCAGAACATCTTCGGGCAGTTGCAGCAGCCTCTCTCCAGTTGGGATCAGGTGCGCCAGGCCCTCCAGGAGGAGTATGAGGTCCGTACCCTGGACCTGCGCAGTGGGCGCATCCCGGAGGACATGAATGCCGTCGTGCTCATCGCCCCGCAGAACCTGACCGAGACGGAACGCTTTGCCGTGGACCAGTACCTGATGCGGGGCGGTTCGGTCATCGTGGCCGCCGGGAACTACGGTCTGACGGCCGACCCCATCACCGGCTGGCCGACGCTCCAGCCGCTGGAAAACGGCCTGGGGACGCTCCTGGCCGCCTATGGCGTCCGGGTCGAGCCCGGCCTGGTTCTGGACCTGCAGAACGATCCCTGGGTGGTGCGCATCGAACGCACCATAGCCGGCCAGACGACCTCGCAACTGGCCGCCATAGATTACCCCTACTTTGTGGACATCCGACGCAACAGTATGGCCGGCAACAGCCCGATCATCGCCGACCTCCAGGCCGTGACGCTGCACTGGACCTCGCCCATCAGCGTAACGCCGTCCCTGGATCGCCGGACGACCATCCTGCTCCGCTCCAGCCCCAACTCCTGGGTCAGTACCGAGGTGCCGACCGACCTGGAGATGTACCCGGCCGAGGGCTTCCCTCCCCCGAAGGAACTGCGTTCTTATCCCCTGGCGATAGCGGTGCAGGGCATCTTTCAGAGCGCCTACAAGGGGCAGTCGCCGCCCAAACTGCCCGGCGGGGAAGAACCGCCGGCAGTGATCGAATCTTCGCCGGATACGGCCCGGCTGGTGGTCATCGGCAGCGCCGAGTTCCTGGATGACCTGGTCTTTGATGTCTCGAGCCGGCTGATCGGGGATGCCTACCTGAACAACTTGAAATTGCTCCAGAACGCCGTCTCCTGGGCCACCGAGGATGTGGACCTGCTCTCCATTCGGGCCCGGGGCTCCTTCATCCGGGTGCTCCGGCCGATGGGCGAGGGAGAACGCTCGGCCTGGGAGGTGGGCAACTATGCCGTGGCCCTCCTGTCCCTGGTGGCCCTGGGGGTCGTCTGGAACATCCGCCGTCAGCAGGAAAAGCCGCTGCCGCTTGCGGTGAAGGAGGAGGTGGAGCGATGATGAAGAAACGGACCGACCGGATTCTGGCCGGCCTGGCGGTGCTACAGGTCCTGTTGATCGCCCTCGCCTTCTGGCCGCGGCCGGCCGCTTTCCGCGTGGAACGCCTCTTCCCCGACCTGACCGGCAGCGCCTTTGTCGCCCTGACGGTGACCGGAGAGGAAGGGCAGAGCGTGACGCTGCGCCAGAAGGAGGGCTCCTGGGTGCTCCCGGATGCGGACGATTACCCGGCGCAGGCCAGCAAGGTCGTCCCCCTCCTGGAGAAGATCGCCGCCCTGACCACGGAAAACCTGGTGGCCCGCACCTCCGCAAGCCATCGGCAACTCAAAGTGGCCGAGGATGCCTTCGTCCGCCGGCTCGACCTGGAAAAGGCCGACGGCGGCCGCATCCGCCTCTATCTGGGAACTTCGCCCCGCCTGAATTCGGTCCATCTACGCCTGGACGGACGGGACGAAACCTACCTGGCCCAGAACCTCAGCACCACGGACATCGGAGCCTCGGCCAGCGCCTGGGTCGACCCGATCTACTTCAGCCTGCCGATGACCGAGGTACTTCGCTTCCGCCTGGAGAACGCCCAGGGAGTCCTGACCTTGACCCGCGAAGCCGAGAACGCCTGGAACCTGGCCGGGTTGGGGCCGGAGGAAAAGGTGGACCCGACCCGGGTGGACTCCTTCCTCCGTCAGGCCACCTCCATCCGAATGCTGGAGCCGCTGGGCCGGGAAAGGAAACCGGAGCACGGGATGGAAACCCCCACCGCCGTGCTCACCCTCTGGACGAAGGAGCGGGAAATCACCCTGACGGTGGGAGCGCCCAACGAGAAAAAGACGAATTATGTTCTGGCTTCCTCGGAATCGCCCTATTACGTGCGGGTTGCCGCGTATACCGTGCGCGACCTGGTGGAAAAGGGACGCAGCGACTTCCTGGTCCCTCCGCCGACACCCACCCCCACGCCCACACCGGAAGTTACACCCACCCCCATGCCGGCCGTAATGCCTCCGCCGACATCCACTCTCACACCCGTGCCGGAGGTTACGCCCGTTCCCACTCCCACAACACCTCCGCCGACGGGAGGGCCGTAGGTTCCCAGTGTGGGAGGTGCTACCCGCAACCAATCGCAATCCGCAGGGTATCCCCAAGAGCGAGGCGACCGTTAGGTGGGGGCGGCCCCCGTCGGGGTCGCCCCCCTTTTCAACCCGGTAAGTTCCTCCCACCCTGGAAAGGGTGGGCTTCCCCGGCGGCCTCTCGTAAAGGCAGGCAACGCGACACGTGGGTGTGTCTCCAATTTTCTCGGGCTGGGTGGACGACGGCAGTGCCGTCGCCCACCCAGCGAAGTTTGCCTATCCCCGATTGCCATTTTCCCTTATATCGGGTATAATACGGGCCACTCCTGGCAAGAATAGAGAGGAGGTGCGATGGTCGCTCAACCCAAACCGGTCCGAATCACCGATACGGTGCTCCGCGATGCCCACCAGTCGCTCCTGGCCACCCGGATGCGCGTGCAGGATATGCTCCCCATCGGCCCCCTTCTGGACCGGGTGGGCTTCCACTCCCTGGAGATGTGGGGTGGGGCTACCTTTGACAGCGCCATGCGCTTCCTGCGGGAGGACCCCTGGGAACGGGTACGCCTCCTCCGGCAGGCCATCCCCCATACGCCCTTCCAAATGCTTCTGCGCGGCCAGAACGTGGTCGGCTACCGCCACTACGCCGATGATGTGGTGGAGCGCTTCGTCTACCACGCCGCCGAAGTGGGCATTGATATTTTCCGCGTCTTTGATGCCCTGAACGATCTGCGCAACATGGAAACGGCCTTCGCTGCCATCAAGAAGGTGGGGAAGCACGTTCAGGGGGCCATCTCTTACACCATCAGTCCGGTGCACGACATTCCCTCCTACGTGGAGATGGCCCGTCGGATGGTGGATATGGGGGCCGACTCGATCTGCATTAAGGACATGGCCGGCCTCCTCGCCCCCTACGCAGCCTATGAACTGGTTGCCCGCCTGAAGGAGGCTTTCCCCCACGTTCCGGTGCAGGTGCATACCCACTACACCAGCGGCATGGGCATGGCCGCGCTCCTCAAGGCGGTGGAGGCCGGCGCCGACGTGGTGGATACGGCCATCTCTTCCCTGGCCCTGGGCACTTCTCAACCGCCCACCGAATCGCTCGTGGCCTCCCTCCGGGGCACGCCCTGGGACCCCGGACTGGACCTGGAACTCCTGACCGAGATCGCCGATTACTTTGCCCGGGTACGGGCCAAATATGCCCAATATGAGGGCCAACTGCGCACGGTGGATGTGCGCGTCCTGGCCTACCAGATTCCCGGCGGGATGCTCTCTAACCTGGATTCCCAGTTGCGCGAGCAAAATGCCCTGGACCGCTACGAGGTTGTGCTGAAAGAAGTCCCCCGGGTGCGGGCCGAACTGGGCTACCCACCCCTTGTTACCCCTTCCAGCCAGATCGTGGGCACCCAGGCCGTGTTGAACGTGATCACCGGAGAGCGCTACAAGATCGTGCCCAAAGAGGTGCGCCAATACGTCCTGGGCTACTACGGCCGGCCGCCGGCCCCCATCGATCCGGAGGTGCAGCGCAAGGTGGTCGGCGAGGAAAAGCCAATCAATGGCCGGCCGGCCGATACCCTCCCTCCCGAACTGGAAAAGGCCCGCCAGGCCCTCGGCGATCTGGCCGAATCGGAAAAAGATGGGATCTCCCAGGCCCTTTTTCCCCAGATCACACCCGAATTTTTGCGCTGGCGACGCACCTTTACCGATGTCCCCGGCCAGGTGATCGCCGCCATCGCCGCCGCCGTAGCCTATGAGCCGCCGCAGGAGGCGGCCGCTCCGCCCCGGGAGTGGCTCGAGCCCTGGAAGTGGGCCGGCCGGCTGGAAGCCACGCGGGCCCGCACCTATCGCTCCCTCTAGGAAGGAGTCTGCCGATGAAAAAGTTCCGGTTGCAGGTCAAAGATCGCCCCTATGCCGTCGAGATTGACGGTGGCCGGATGGCCGTGGAGGGCTTCAACCTGGCCTGGGAGATTGTCCGCGCCGAGGGAAACCGCTTCACCATCGCCATTGACGGCATCTACTACGACGTGGAACTGCGCCCGGGAGAGAACGGCCGGCAGGTGGCCGTGGTGGATGGGGTGGAATATCCCTTTGAAGTCATCGGCCTGGTGCGCGAGCGCGTCTTGCCCGCAAAGGTCGAGCGGCCGGCCGCTGCCCCGGTGGCCGTCGAAGGGGCGCTCACCGCCATGATGCCCAGCAAGGTGATCGCCGTGCACGTTCAGGTGGGCGATCGCGTCCAGGCCGGCCAGGTGGTGCTCGTGCTGGAAGCGATGAAGATGGAAAGCGAACTCAGGGCGCCCCGAGACGGCATCGTCCGGGCCGTGAACTGTGCCCCCGGCGATAGCGTCAACCCGGGCGTGCCGCTGGTGATCATCGAATGAGCGGAGTTGCCCATGAAAACGACAGCCGAACGGATCGAGGAACTGCGTCGGCGCCTTCAGGAGGCCACCGTCCCTTCTCCCGAAGCCGTGGAAACCCAGCACAAACGGGGAAAACTCACCGCCCGTGAACGGATCGAGAAATTGCTCGACCCGGGAAGTTTCGTCGAAACCGATGCCCTCGTCCTGCACCGCTGCTACGACTTTGACATGCAGAAGCGCCGCCCCCTGGGGGATAGCGTGGTCACCGGTTGGGGGACGGTGGACGGCCGACGCGTCTGCGTCTTTTCCCAGGATTTCTCGGCCATCGGCGGGACGCTGAGCGAAGTCGCCGCCGAGAAGATTTGTAAGGTCATGGACCTGGCGTTGCGCATGGGCGTGCCCTGCATCGGTATCAACGACTCCGGCGGGGCGCGCATCCAAGAGGGGGTGGTCTCCCTTCACGGCTACGGCAACATCTTCTACCGCAACGTCATCTCCTCCGGCGTCATCCCCCAGATTTCGGTCATCGCCGGCCCCTGTGCCGGAGGAGCCGTCTACTCGCCGGCCATCACCGACTTTACCTTCATGGTCAAGGGCACCAGTTATATGTTCATCACCGGTCCCGAGGTGATCAAAGCCGTCACCGGCGAGGAGGTGACCCAGGAGGAACTGGGCGGGGCCATGGCCTGCAACACCAAGAGCGGCGTGGCCCACCTTGCTGCCGAGGACGAGGACGACCTTTTCCGCCAGGTGCGGACCCTCCTCAGTTATCTCCCCTCGAACAATATGGAGGACCCGCCCTATCTCCCCCCGACCGACGACCCCGACCGGGAATCCCCCGAACTGGATACCATCGTCCCCGATAGCCCCAAGAAGCCCTATGACATCAAAGAGGTCATCCGGGCCGTCGTGGACGACGGCGTCTTCTTCGAGGTGCACCGCTTCTGGGCGCAGAACATCGTCGTCGGTTTTGCCCGGCTGAACGGCCGGCCCGTCGGGGTGATCGCCAACCAGCCGGCCGTCCTGGGAGGGGTGCTCGACAACCTGGCCTCGATCAAAGGGGCCCGCTTCGTCCGCTTCTGCGACGCCTTCAACATCCCCCTGGTCACCTTTGTGGACGTGCCCGGCTACCAGCCCGGCACCGACCAGGAGTGGGGCGGCATCATCCGCAACGGGGCCAAGTTGATCTTTGCTTACGCCGAGGCGACCGTGCCCAAACTGACCGTGATTACCCGCAAGGCCTACGGCGGGGCCTATGTGGTGATGTCTTCCCTCTCCCTGCGTTCGGACTATAACGTGGCCTGGCCCACGGCGGAGATCGCCGTGATGGGGGCGGACGGGGCGGTCAAGATCATCTTCCGCAAGGAGTTACAGGCGGCGGCCGACCCCCAGGCCCGTCTGGCCGAACTGGTAGCCGATTACGAGGCCAAGTTCTCCAATCCGTATGAGGCGGCGGCGCGGGGCTATGTGGAAGCGGTGATCGAGCCGCGCAAGACCCGGCCGGCCCTCATCCGCGCCCTGGAGATGGCCCAGACGAAACGGCAGTCGCTTCCGCCCAAAAAACACGGGAACATCCCGCTCTAGTGGAGGATGGAAATGCTCTACGACATCGTGATCCTCGGATCGGGCCCGGCCGGCCTGACCGCCGCCATCTATACCGCCCGGTCGCGCCTCTCCACCCTGGTTCTGGCCGGCAGCGCCCTGGGCGGCCAGGTGGCCCTGACCGACCGGGTGGAGAACTACCCCGGCTTCCCCGAGGGCATTTCGGGGGCCGAACTGGCCCAGAGGATGCAGGAACAGGCCGAACATTTCGGGGCCCGCCTGGAGATGGACGAGGCCACCGCCGTGGACCTGGCCCAACATCCGTTCCGCATCACCACCTACGGTGGGGAGAGACAGGCCCGGGCCCTGATCATCGCCACCGGAGCCTCTCCCCGCAAACTGGGCGTCCCCGGGGAAAAGGAGTTCACCGGCCGCGGTGTCTCCTACTGCGCCACCTGCGACGGCTTCTTCCACCGGGGCAAGGAGGTGGCCGTGGTCGGCGGGGGCAACAGCGCCGTCGAGGAGGGGCTTTTCCTGACCCGATTCGCCGAACGGGTCCACCTCATCCACCGCCGCGACCGCCTGCGGGCCGATGCCATCGTCCAGGAGCGGGCCCTGGCCAACGAAAAGTTCACCTTCGTCTGGGATAGCGTCGTTACCGAAATCCTGGGGGAGCAGACGGTGAGCGGGGTGCGGGTGCGCAACCTCAAGACGGGGGAGGAGCGTATCCTGCCCGTCTCCGGCGTCTTCATCTACATCGGGATGGTGCCGAATACCCAATTTCTCCAGGGCCAGGTCGAATTGAACGAGTGGGGCTATATCGTCACCGATACGGCCCAGCACACCAGCGTGCCGGGCGTCTTTGCGGCCGGCGACGTTCAGGAACTCTACCTGCCCCAGGTGGCCACCGCCGTGGGCAGCGGGGCCCGGGCGGCGATGGAGGCGGTCAAGTTCATCGCCGAACTGGAGCACCGGGCCTATCCGGAGCGGCACGGGGGATATAGGAGAAACCCATGACCCCTTCACGCTCTCGCCGGCCCTCGCTTGTCTACCTCTTCGTCCTTTTGCTGGTGGCGGTCTTCCTGGGCCTCTACCAGGCCGGCCTCCTGGGGCCGTTGGGGCTGGGGCCGGCCCCAGCCGTCATCACCGCACCGACCGGCTCCTGGGCACAACCCTTTTTCACCGCCCCCGACTTTGCCGACCGCTCCCCTCACCAGGGTGGGCTGGATACCCAGGTCGCCGCCGACATCGAGGCGGCCCGGGAGCAGGTGGACATCGCTTCCTTCGAGTTCAACCTGGAAAGCATCACCCAGGCCCTGCTCCGCGCCCACGGCCGCGGCGTTCGGGTACGTTTGGTGCTGGACGGCGGCAACCTGGCTGGCGAGGAGATGAAAGCGGCGACCGACCGTCTCCGGGCCGCCGGCATTCCCATCGTCTTCGACGAACGGGAAGCCTTTATGCACGACAAGTTCGTCATCGTTGACCGCCATATCCTTTGGGTCGGTTCCTGGAACCTGACCGAAAACGATACCTACCGCAACAACAATAACCTCCTGCGCTTTGACCTGCCCCAACTGGCGGAGAATTATACCGCCGAGTTCGAGGAAATGTTCCTGGACGGTCAGTTCGGTCCCCGCTCGCCGGAAAATACCCCCTACCCGGTCCTGCAACTGAGCGACGGCAGCCGCATCGAGACCTACTTTGCCCCCGAGGAGAATGTGCGGGGAGCCATCATGAGCCGGTTGCGGCAGGCGAAGGAAGAGATCCTCTTCCTGGCCTTTTCCTTCACCGATGACGACATTGCCCGCGTGCTCCTGGAAAAGGCCCGTGATGGGGTACGGGTGCGCGGCGTCTTTGAAAGCCGCCAGGCAAGCGAGTACAGCGAGTACGAGGTTCTGCGCAAGGCCGGCCTGGACGTCCGCCTGGACGGCAACCCGCGCAACATGCACCATAAGGTCTTTGTCATTGACGGCCAGGTGCTGATCACCGGTTCCTATAACTTTTCCCGAAACGCTGCCGAAGAGAACGACGAGAATATCCTGGTGATCGAAAATCCCGCCCTGGCCCAGGCCTACCGGGAAGAGTTCGAGCGGGTCTATCAGGCCGCCCAGAAGGAGTGAACGATGGCCGGAAGGGGCCGTGCCCGGAAGAGGGAAATGCGCTGGCGCAAGTTTCTGCGCGAGTGGGGCGTATACCTCCTGATCGGCGTGGCCATCGTGGCGGCCCTGATTCTGCTGAACCGCGCCCGGGGAGGGATCGGACTGGTGACAAAGACGCCCTATCGGGCCTACTTGACCCAGGGCGAGGTGGGCCACCCCAAGCCCTCCGGCCTGGAGGCAGAACTCATCGCCGATGTTGCCGGGGCCGAGCAGTGGGTTGAGGTGGTCGCCCCGGGGTTGGACCTATCGCAACTGGCCGAGGCCCTGGTCGCCGCACACGGACGCGGCGTGCGGGTACAGGTGATCGAGGGCGAGGTCTCTCAGGAAGACCCGGCCGTGCTTGCGGTGACCACCCGTCTGAGGCTATCCGGCATCCCGGTGCTTTTGCGTCCTCACCTGGGGGGAAGTTTCGTGGTGGTGGACGGACGAATCCTCTGGGCAGGCTCATGGGACCTTTCCCGAAAGGGACTGGAGGAGGGGGCCGGCCTGATCCTCCGCTGGGAACTCCCGACCCTGGCCACCGACTTTCACGCCGAGTTCACCGAGATGACGCTGGGGGCCTTCGCCGGCGGCCTTTTCCGTCCTCCGACGGCGCTCAAGACCCCTTACCCCTACCTGGCCATCCCCGATGGCGCCTCCGTCTCCGTGTACATGACCCCGGAAGATATGGCCCTGGACGAGGTTCTGCAAAGCCTGGCCCGGTCTCAGGACGAGATTATCGTCCTCGGTGAACTGAACGACCCCCGGCTGGGAGACCGCCTGATCGGAGAAGCCTCCCGCGCCACGATGCTGACCATGTGGGCCGTGCTGGATGAAAATGGGTCGGACCTCGATCTGCTTCAGGCCCTGGCCGGGCGCAAGGTCAATCTGGGCATCTATGCCGGGCCGGGGAAACTCTACGAAAACGTCCTGGTGGTGGACGGCCAGAGCGTCATCGTCTTTTCCCAGCCGATGGACCGGCAATCTTACGACCGTAACGACGGCTACGTCCTCATCGTGCGGGATAGAGAACTGGGTCAAACCCTCCAGCAGGAGTTCGCCCGGCTCTATGCCGGGGCCGAGAAGGGGGGGCCGTAGGAGTACTGGCCGGCCCGGATGACCAGGACACAGCCCTGCCTGCTTTCGGATATTCTCGGAGTAAACGATAGGGGCGAGGCCGAAACCTCGCCCCTATCGCTATCTCCGACCGCCCTGGGGGGGCAGGCCCTCCTCCCGCCCCCCAGGGATTGCCCGTCTTACGGGAAGGTATAGCCTTTGA
>DAOUAK010000050.1:0-2828 GCA_034433695.1 Chloroflexia bacterium | reverse complement strand
TACCGTGACCTGGCCAACGGTTCTCCCCCGGAGATGGTCGAAGCGGACCAGGGGATGGTGGAGCAGACCTATAACCGGCTACTGGTCAACGGCCTTCGAGGGGGCGATGTAGCGCTCGATACGGCCTATCGGCAGGGCGGGGGTACGGGCCTCCTCCTCGAATTCGCCTCGACCGCCATAGGGGCGGTCGGTGTTGGCTCACGAGGGAAAGCGCCGGAGTATTATGGGGGTGAGATTCCCGAAGCATCCCTGCCGGATGCAGCAACCAAGTGGCTTGGCGAAGGCTACCAGGAAGTTTCCCCCGGTCGCTACGTTTCTGCGGATGGGCTGAGGCAATTTCGATATGGCGGCCATGAGGTTAGAGGACCTATCCACCACGCCCATTTTGAGGCCTACAATTTTCCTTGTTGGGAAGGTGGTTGGGTTATCGAGAATACGCGGGTGCACATCCGGTAAGGAGGCGGCGATGGAATACCAGATTTTGCGACGAATTCGTTTGGGACCAGCCCACCAACCTACGGGTGCGACGAGGCATTACTGGGGCAATATAGAACTACCCCCGCCCCACGAACTTCAAATAGTCAGATATCCTGGGGATAAGGGGTTTTACCTTCTTCACCTCGATGAAAACGGGGAATGGCAATCAGATACTTATCATGACACTCTAGAAGATGCATTGGAGCAGGCCTGGCGGGAGTTTCGAGTGCGGCCAGAGGAATGGGAGATTGTAGGGGAAGCCCAGGACAGCTGATCGAGCGGCGATCACGGTGAACGGGACGACGGGGGCGAAGGTGGGCGAGGTGCGCTACCCACCTCACCCCTCTCCCCCACCGCCTACGGCGGCACCCCCTCTCCGTCGGACGGAGAGGGGAGAGGGGGCCAGGGGGTGAGGGGTGAGGCCATGCCCGCTGGTACGACCCGGCCTTGGGGAGATTTACCCAGCCGGATACGGTCACGCCTGATCCGGGCGACCCCCAGCAACTGAACCGCTTCAGTTATGTGCGTAACAACCCCTTGCGCTTCAGCGATCCAACGGGGCACTGGGAAGAGGAGATAGGTGGGGAGAATCTACCTCAGAAACCGATGACTGACGAAGAACGGCTCAGGATCGCTCGAGCGATCCGGGATGCACCGGCTTATGCCCTGCCTGTTGATCCGAGTGACGTCAGGAGAATTTCAGGCAAGTACGGCGAGGTCTACAGGAACAATGGAAGGGAGTATCGCCATCCAGGGGTAGATTTCGCCGTTCCCATAGGTACCACGATCCGGGCTTCTCTTGATGGTATAGTGGTCGGTGCAGGCAATATGGGGAATTATGGGAATTGTGTCGTGATCCGTCATCCGGGAGCAGCGATTCATGGTAGCTACAGTGTCTCGGCGCATCTTTCCCAGGTCAATGTCCGGGTAGGAGACGTAGTACTGGCTGGCGACAAGGTGGGGGAAAGTGGCAATACTGGCAACTCGAGCGGACCACACCTGCATTGGGGTTTCATGGTCCCCGGCGGATTTGATGAGAAGCGACAGAGATTCGTTTATCCGGCGGGATCGTACTACGTAAGAACCTTCGAGGGGCTAGGGCAGAACTCTCCACGGCCCTCGCTATTCCTTGGTAGTTACATAAATGAAATCTGTGGGGTGCCCATAGAGGTCCCCTATCATCCCCTGACCCCGCTGCAGCAGAAGAAGATACAAGAATAGGAGGTCATCGCCAATGGGCTCTCGGAGTGTGCCTCTTGTGGCTAGAAGCCTACTTATCCTCGGTGGAATGGCTTTCCTTGCCTGCTCTTGCGTGGATGGGAAGGTAACCAGGCCTCCCACAGTAGTACCTCCTCCCCTGGGTATCGTCGCAGTGACCCCTACGACCAGTCCACAAGAACTGTCACCGACTGTTCCGGTAATCTGTCCTACCCCGACCATCACCTGGCCGTGCTACTCTTTGCTCGATGCCTGTAGCGAAGAGGAGTGTTTGTTGTGGGCACCGGATGTACCCAATTACCCTATTGGCCTGGCAACATTACAAGGTTTTTACACCCAGATAGAAAAGAAGGATTTCGACAACGAAGCATACCGATGTGACGCCTTTGTTGTCTTGGCCGGTTCTATGGATCTTATCCGAGCCTATCTGGGCCTTGTGGAAGAGGGCAATGCGATATATAGTAAGGATGATCAGGGCCATCTGGTACTGCCTCTTAGCCTGGCTTCTTTGTCCGAAGATGATAGGTCGAAGATTCTATCTTCAACCGAACAAAGCCCTGTTGTACTCCTCGTCTTAGCCCAGCCTGCTGGCTTTACTGAAGCACCTGTCTGCTACTCCCATGTGAAGGTGCTCAAAGTCAGATAGTTCTTAAATGAACTGAGCGAGCTTTTGCGGTTTTAAAAATGCCCGATTGCCTTGATTTCTGAGCAGTTTAAGGCATTTTCTGGGGTTCATAACCGCAATCATTGCCTCGTTTCCTTTAACGCAGGTAGAAAGTCAACCGGTTTCCACCAGACAAGGGATAATCTGGATATAACGTAGTGTTCGCTGCCGGTCGGGGGTTTAGGCGCGAGGCGGCCATTAAGATCTGCCCTTGGCCAGTGGCTGAGGCAAGCAGCGCTTTTCTGACCCATCTTGTCATATCAGCAGGGAGGCCCTTCGAACCAGAGAGGCTGCTCCAGACAGCGGGAAGGAGACTCGCAGGGATAGCGCCCTTACTATCTTTGCACTTTGACAACCTGAAGTAGCGGGCATGGCCCCTTTCGTGGATAATGGAATGCGCCAACAAACCATTGTCCCGGAGGTGGACCATGCCCAAGCCTATGATATGCCTTTTCGCCGCGCTGCGCAA
>DAOUAK010000049.1:0-2916 GCA_034433695.1 Chloroflexia bacterium | reverse complement strand
TACCGTGACCTGGCCAACGGTTCTCCCCCGGAGATGGTCGAAGCGGACCAGGGGATGGTGGAGCAGACCTATAACCGGCTACTGGTCAACGGCCTTCGAGGGGGCGATGTAGCGCTCGATACGGCCTATCGGCAGGGTGGGGGTACGGGCCTCCTCCTCGAATTCGCCTCGACCGCCATAGGGGCGGTCGGGCGGCTGGGCGGGCCGGCCCACAAGGCAAAAGTAGCAGCCATAGAAGAGGGCATTATCCTCAGAGGATTAAAGCCCAAAACTGAGTTCAGGGTGGAAACCCCAGGAGGTGAAAAGTCCTGTAGATTCGTAGATGTAGCCGCTTTGGATCCGGTGAGCGAACAGCCGGTGGAATTCCATCAGGTAGGAAAACTGAAGGCCAACGGCTTTCCGGTGGCGCGGGAGTGGCGCGCCATCATGGACATTCTGCATTATGGTAATTATCCAGGCGTGCCACTCTGGTTTCACAAAAAGTAGGAGGGCATAGATGGGCAAGCAGGTCAATTTCTACATGCTGGAAGAAGACGAGCAAGAGTTCGTGGAGTTTGTCCTTGGCGACGGGAAAACGGTCCTCCTGGGGACGGCCGGTTTCCAGGAGATGCCGCCCGTCCTGGATCGCCTGCCGGTCGAATATTCACCTTTGGATCCTAAGGACTGGCTGACGGTTTTCTTCTGGAGGCCAGGCTATCCTTTGTTTACCCGGTACATTGTGATGAAAGCCGGCCCTTTGCAGGGCCGAGGGGCGTATTTTGTTGATGCCCACAGGTCCTCCGTGATCGAGTTTAGCCGTAGCCTCCTTCGCCCGGAGGAGAACGTGTTGACCCAAGGGCGGATCTGGGCGGAGATGCGATACTGGGAGGGGGAGCAGCTGGTATACAAAGGCGAGGAGTTTGAGAAGTGGTACGACCGTATCGCCCGGTGGTTGAGGAGGCGATACCGGAAGGTATATTATGACTATGTCAGCCCACGCGCTTACGAGTGGTCTCAGGCGGGGGGAAAATTGCAATAATTTTTCTCTGATGGGGAAGAGGACTTCTATTGAGAGCAAAAAGCCGGCCTTATGCTATTATAGTGTCAGCACCTGAACAACCACATACGCCCTGTGCCCGGCGCAGGCCGGCCTATCCCTTGCGCCCCCCGAACGTTCAACCTTCAACCCGCAACCTGCCGAGAGGGCTCGACGGCGGTTGTAGCGAACGGGACGACGGGGGCGAAGGTGGGCGAAGTGCGCTACCCACCTCACCCCTCTCCCCCACCGCCTACGGCGGCACCCCCTCTCCCCTCTCCGTCCGACGGAGAGGGGAGAGGGGGCCAGGGGGTGAGGGGTGAGGCCACGCCCGCTGGTACGACCCGGCCCTGGGGAGATTTACCCAGTGGGATACGGTCACGCCGGGAGCAGACAATCCCCAATCCTTCAATCGCTATTCCTATTCTCTCAATCGTCCGCTGAACCTGGTTGATCCCACGGGACACTGGCCTGGGCTTCCGGGTAACCCCCACAATTGGGATCGCACCTATGCTCGCGGCGATCTGACGCTCCATTACATGCACAACGAGATGGTTACCAACGCCCAAAGCGACGTGGTGCAGAATATCCGGCATATGAATAAGATGGCCCAGGATAGTAGCACGCTTTCGCTCATGGTGCAGGCAGCATCCGGGGTATCGAGCGGAGATTGGGCCTTAGGTGCCATGTCAGTATGGGGAGCACAGGTACGACCCGGTGGCCCTTGGGATCATAAACCCATACTTACCCAAATGCTCGGTCTGGAAAAGGCTAACGACTACTACTTTCCTATCCGAGGGGATACCGAACACGAGTATTATTATGACATTTGGTCTAATATCCATTATGGTTATGTAGGCAGTGCAGCCGGGTTTGATCCTGACACGCTGCAATGGGGTGCAGCCCTTGGCGACGGTATCGCAGGATTCAACGACCTGGGCGACGTATTGAGTGTCCAGATCGGTATTGACCTTTGGAATCAGTATGGACTTCGTCTGACCCCGGAGCAACTGCGCCAGGCTATACTCGCCCTTACAGGAGATTACCTCCAGCTTCAAGGGCACAAGAAAGTCATATCAGGAGAGAATCGGCAATGAGGAAAGCATCTTATACTTTGAGAAATCTATGCTTCGTGGCGCTTGCCCTTTTTCTCCTTGGTTCTTGTCTGGAGGAGTTGCGCTCTGCGGCCGAGTTAGAAAGTGCTCTGCCCACACAGGTGAATTTTCCTACCAGGTGGGAAACCGAGTTGGGGATAATTTCCGTCGACTGGAAAATCAACAGAACGAAGTATTACTCCAAAGGAGAAGCCTGGTTTTATGCCAGTTCTGCCGTAGAGCGGCTATGGACAGATAGGGGAGAAGCAAATGCAGATCCCTTGATATTGGTGTCCATTTTTCAATATGAGAATGTCCCTATGGCCTTCTTCAGATACCGGCTGTCAAGCCCGGAGTACGCATACTGGGATGATTGGCCTAACTTCTATTTCTCGTCTCTGGCTCGGGAGCGTTATCCCTCCGACTGGCGATACCGCAGTTCCTTCGCAGACGAAGAGCATGTCGTTTGTGGAATGGGCAAATTAGAGAAATGTCAAGTATGGTACTATTGGGCGCGCTACGGTCGGTACTTGGTTGAAGTTTTCTTTTTTGCTCCGAATCGGGGGATAGGGCCAGACCTGTTTGAGCAAATTGTAGCCCAGATCGATCCTTATATTGGGCGGCAACTCCAGCGGCTAGAGTAGGCCGGGGAACGACAACCCGTCTCATTTTATGCTTGTTCACCGGTGAGAGAACCCCGTCCACCGAAGGCCGGCCGAAGGCCTCTGTCCTTCCCCGCCACGGGGAAAGGATTTGTAGGGTAGCGTCCCAAAGAGCCGGCCTTGTAGTATAATAGGGCCGTGGGGC
>DAOUAK010000048.1:0-26852 GCA_034433695.1 Chloroflexia bacterium | reverse complement strand
ACCCCACTTTCCCCGATGATGACCGGGTTATTTTTGGTACGACGGGAGAGAATCTGGATGACCCGGCGAATCTCGGCGTCGCGCCCGATGACCGGGTCCAGCCGGCCGGCCCGGGCCATCTCGGTCAGGTCGTGGCTGAAACGCTCCAGGATGCGGAATTTGCTCTCGGCCCGGGGATCGGTGATGCGCTGGCCCTTGCGCAGGTCCACCAGGTGGCGGTAGATGACCTCCCGGTTGATCCCATTTTCGCGCAACAGGCGGACCGAGGGTGAATCGCGCTCTGAGGCGATGGCCAGGATGAGGTGCTCGCTGCCCACGTACTCGTCCTTCATCAGGCGGGCTTCGCGTTCGGCCTGGTCAAAGACCCACTTGGCGCGGGGCGTCAGGTAGACCTGGGTGGGCATGGCTCCGTACATCGGCGCCCGGAAGGCCCGCGGGGTATTGGCCAGTTCCATCTCCAGGCGTTCCTCCATCCGGAGAAGGTCCACGCCCAGTTTCTCCAGGATGGTGCGTACCACCCCGTCTTCCTGCCGCAGGAGGCCCAGGAAGACGTGTTCCACGTCCATCTGGCTGTGCTGGAACTGTTGCATCAGTTCCTGGGCCATCTGCAGGGCTTCCTGGGCCTGTTCGGTCAAACGGTCAAAACGCAACATGGATATCACCTCCGGGGGCCGGGACGGCTTTCGGAAACGTCCAACGGTGTCGCCCTCCGGACACCCGAATCCGGCATTATTGTATCCCGCTCCACTCCCGCCGGCCGTAATCTGGGACACTTTCCCAGCAGACGGCGGGAAGGCCGCCACCTATATTATACTACGGAAATCCGGGCAGGTACAATCCAATTGTTGGAACCTACCCGAAAACCGGCGCAGGGCGACCTTCCCCAGCCGCCTGGGTAGGCCGGGATTCCCCTACGGGTTTGGAGTATAGCACTCCTCAAAAAGGTAGGGGGAACCCGGCCGGGGGCCGGTGTAGGCGCAGTTACCGGTGCGAGGTAAGTTGACCAGGGGAAGGAAGCGATCCGGCCAATCCTCATGTTCCCGGGCGTGACGATCACAATAGGTGGTATATTCGTAGGTATCAATATATTGGGCTTTTTCCTGGCAATGAATGCAGCGGTAAAGCGGGGCATAGTTTCGGGCCAAGATACGCACGCCTTTTTCCGGGACCTGGCCATGGCGCTCTTCTACCATACCGAGGGTCAGGCGGGTCGTGGTGCCAAAGTCGTAGTCGTAGAAGAACTTTAGACCCGGCCGGAGGATACGGTATAGGGGGGCGTTCATGGTTTTGGGCCGCTGGCGGAGGGAAAAGAGCGGCCACATCCCGTCTACCATGCCGGCATCCTCCAGATACTCGACGTCCTCAATGGTGAAGGCACTCAGGTGTCCGCAGCATTCTACCCAGATCGCGCGCAAGAAGGAATCCAGGTTGTAGAGCGTGGATGCGGCCGGAATCTCGATATGAAGCCAGTACTCGGGAGCGTATCTTCCCTCGATCTTGAGGTGGAAAAGCCGCGCTGGCCGGCCTTTGGACTGGGGTTCCCGGGCGATGGCTTCTTTGCGTACCGGGCAGGAACGCAGATGACGAAGGATGGCCTGTTTGGGAAAGGGGCGCTCGCAGAAGAAACATTTGCCGTAAGATGTTTGACGCATGATTCTCCTCTTTTCTAGGACCACAATAAAACGGTCGAAAACTCAGCCGCCTCCGACATCGTGGTGGATTCATTGTATCTGCATCATAATCCGTTGTGCCCCTCCAATCCCAGCAGCCGGCGGGCCCGCTGCACGGCACCGATGGCATCTTCCGCATAGCCGTCGGCGCCGATCTCGTCGGCCCAGGCCTGGGTGACCGGCGCGCCGCCGACCATGACCTTGACCTGGTCGCGCAGGCCGGCTTCTTCCAGAGCGGCGATGACCTCGCGCTGGACCAGCATGGTGGTGGTGAGCAGGGCCGAAAGGCCGAGAATCTGGGGCTTTTCCTCTCGCACCGCCTCCACAAAGCGCCGGGTGGGCACATCCACCCCCAGGTCGGTTACGGCAAAGCCGTTCGCCGCCAGCATCGTCGCCACCAGCGTCTTGCCGATCTCGTGGATGTCGCCGGCCACGGTGCCGATGACCACCCGGCCCAGGGTGGTGCGCTCCTTCTGCCGGCGGGCCAGTTCCGGCTCCAAGACGGCCATGGCGGCCTTCATTGCCTCGGCCCCCATGGCCAGGTGGGGCAGAAAATATTCGCCCCGGGCGAAGCGATCGCCCACTTCGCGGATGCCACGGGCATAGCCCTGCTCGATCGCTTCCAGGGGGTCCAGCCCCTCATCCAGGGCTCGGCGGGCCAATTCGGCTGCCCGCTCGATCTCCCCTTCGATGACGCTTTCGGACATGGCGGCCAGAAGTTCTTCCTTGGACATCGGCGGTTTCCTCCTTTAGATGGCCAGGTCCTCATCCGTACCAGGCCGGCAGATATTCCAGGCCGTAAGGCCGACCGGCCTGCAACGTGATCTCCTCCAGTTCGGCCAGCACCGCGTCGGACAGGGCCGGCGGCTGATGGACGGCGATCAGTTCCAGAGCCCGCTGGTGGGCCCGAGCCGAGGCATCCAGCCCCCCCTTGTCCTCCCAGGCCTGGCGGAAGTCGCGGTCAATGACCGGAGAGGGCAGGTACAGTTCCTTCTGAAAGTGGCGCCGGGTATGCTGGGTGACCAGAAAGTTGCCGCGGTGCCCCACCTGGCGGATGATCTCCAATCCCAGGGAGGGTTCGCTCGTGTCTATGCCGCGCAGGAAACGGCGCACCATGGCAATGATTTCGTGGTCAATCACCAGTTTTTCCAGGCTCTGGCAACTCTCGAAATCGAGCATCCCGGCTCCGGAGACCATATTGATTCCCCCCAGGGCGGCCAGGAGCGTGCCCAGGGCCGACTCCAGCCCCACCTGAGCATCCACCACCTTGGCATCGCTCATGCCCATGTAGGCGTGGGTAGGCAGGCCCAGGTACTTGCCCACCTGGGCATAGGCCATGTCGATCATCATCGTCTCGATGGCCCCCATCGGCGGGGTCCCGGTACGCATATCAAAGGCGGCCGGCGAGCCGCCCCAAACCAGCGGCGCACCGGGGTTGGCCAGTTGCCCGATGACGATGCCGCTCAGGCACTCGGCGGCGTGCTGGACGACCGAGCCAGCCAGGGTAGCCGGGCCAGTAGCCCCGGCCAGGGGCATGGAGACGAATTCGGCGGGGACATTGTGCCGGGCACAGTCCACCAAGTTGCGACAGGTGATCTCGCTCCAGAGGAGCGGAGGAGAGGGACAGACATCGAAGATGGCCCGAGGTTTTGCCGCCAGCGCCTCCTCGCTCCCGGCCACCGCCACCAGAAGGCGGTACATCGTCTCCCAGGTTTCGATGGCAAAGGCCCCGGTGACGATGGGCTTGCTCGTGAAACGCAACGCCAGGTAGAGCCGGTAGAGGTCGGAGATCTCCCGGGGAACGTCGGAACAGACCAGGGCCGTGCTGACGGCATCCAGTTCCTTCAGGACATCGGCCAGTTTCAGCAGGGCCACCAGGTCGGCGGTCACCGGCTTGCGGGAGCGGGTGCTGCCGTGGTCGAGGATGTAGATGGCGGCCGAGCCGGGATCAAAGTGCACGTCATCGCCGCCATAGTGCACGGCTGGCCGGCCCTGGAGATCGTAGAGATAGAAGGAACGGGGCACCGTCTCCAGGGCCCGGTCCACGATCTGGGCCGGAATGTGGGCAGTGCGGGCAGCCCGATCCACACGGGCGCCGGCCCCCTCCAGCAGGTCCAGCGCCTCCTCGTCGTAGATACGCACGCCCGGCTCTTCCAGCAGGGCGTAGGCCTCCTCCAGGATGCGCTGTACATCCTCTTCGGAAAGCAACCGCAGTTGGATCGTAGCCATCGGTCCTCCTCAAGTTCGGTGTTCAGGATTCCTGGGCCGGCCGCAACCGGAAGAAACGCCGTTTCCCAACCCGCAGAAGCGAACCCTCCGGCGGGAGGTCGGCAGGGCCGAGGACGAGGCGCGGATCGGTCAGGCGCTTCCCGTCCAGTTCGACGGCGCCCTGCTGAATCAGCCGGCGGGCCTCGCCGGTGCTGGGGACGGCTCCGGCCAGGCGGCTCAGGATGGCGGCCAGAGGCATTTCCCGTTCCAGGATAAAGGTGGGCACCTCCTCCGGGGCCTGCCGCTGCTGGAAGACGCGCTCGAATTCGGCCTCGGCCCGGGCCGCCTCCTCCTCGCTGTGTAGCCAGGCCACCAGGATGCGGGCCAGACGCTTCTTCAGTTCCATCGGGTGGGCTTCCCCGGCAATCAGGGCCCGACGCATCTCGGCCAGTTCGGAGTCGGGCACGTCGGTCAGGAGTTCGTAGTAATCCATCATCACCGCATCGTCAATGCGCATGACCCGGCCGTACATCTCCCCGGGCGGCGTGGTGAGGTCAATCGTGTTACCGAAACTCTTGCTCATCTTGCGCCCGTCCGTGCCGATGAGGAGGGGGCAGAGAAAGACATCCTGGGGGGGAAGACCGAGCGACTGCTGGAGTTCCCGGCCGGCCAGGATGTTGAACTTCTGGTCGGTCCCGCCGAATTCGACGTCGGCCTGGATCGCCACCGAATCGTAGGCCTGCAAAAGCGGATACAGAAGTTCCATCAGCGAAAGGTGGCGCCCCTCCTCGTAGCGCCTGCGGAAGGTCTCGTGCTGCATCATCTGGGCCAGGGTAAAACGGCTGGTCAGGCGGAAGACATCGGCCAAGGTAAAGCGGCCGAACCATTCGCTCTGCCAGCGCACCTCGGTGCGCTGCGGGTCCACGATGAGGAAAAATTGCTCCATATAGGTCTGGGCGTTGGCCTGCACCTCCTCCGGGGTGAGCATCTGCCGGCTTGTGTCGCGCCCGGAGGGGTCGCCGATCTGGGCCGTCCAGTCGCCGACGATGAGGACCACCTGGTGGCCGAGGTCCTGAAACTGGCGGATTTTGCGCAAAACCACGGCATGGCCGACGTGCAGGTCCGGCTTGGAGGGGTCAAAGCCCAGTTTCAGCCGCAGGGGACGTCCGGAAGCGAGTTTCTGCAAGAGTTCTTCCCGAACGATTACCTCCGCCACGCCCCGGGTAAGGAGATATTCCCATTGGACCGTCGCCATGCCGTCTACCTCCGGCAACCGAAGGGGCGTGGGACCCGACCGGCCCCCCGCCCCCCAAATAAAACCACTCCGCCGCTGCGCCCTCAAGCGTGGAAGCCGGCCGGCCCCCCTTCCGGGGGCCGGGGGTAGATGTACCCCCGCCAGTACCGCCACCAGCCGGCCTCAAAGGCGCTGCGCCAGGACATTTCCGCCTCCTTATCGGTAAAATAATTTTAACACCGCTACGGCCGGATGTCAAGTTGGAGCGCGCCAGGCTGTAGAGGAGAGCACCGGAAACACAGGCCCACAACACGCCCATCTACCGACGCTACGACGAGAGGTAAGTCCAGGGCTGTTTTGCGGTCGCTAACCGGAGAGGATCGATGCGGACCGCCAATTTGACAAAGCGAGCGCAAGGGGCCGGCCACCGGCCCGGCGACATCCGGAAACCCGTAAGGCACGCCGATATCCACACCACCCAACACGACCTCGAAAGCCCCCTGCCCACAGACACCTGCGCGAGATCCGCCGTCTGCCAAACCCCGAAGGGGCATCCGGGCCGGACGCCCCCTATTTCCCCATCTTCTCCCGTAGCGCCCGCGTCAACGCCGGGACGATCACCTTCAGGTCCCCGACGATACCGTAGTCGGCAATCTGGAAGATCGGGGCCTCGGGGTCCTTGTTGATGGCAACGATGTAGCGGGAGGTGCGCATTCCGGCCACGTGCTGGATGGCCCCGGAGATGCCACAGGCGATGTAGAGGTCCGGACGTACCGTCACCCCGGTTTGCCCGACCTGGTGGGGATAGGAAATCCAGCCCTGGTCCACCGCCGAACGGCTGGCTCCCACCGCCCCGCCCAGGAGGTCGGCCAGTTCCTGGAGCGGACGGAAGCCCTCGGCGCCGCCCACGCCTCGCCCCCCGGAGACGATCACCTTGGCCTCGGTCAGGTTGACCCCACCTTCTTCGCGCAATACCTCCAGGACGCGAGTGGGAATGGCCTCCTCCGGGAGCACGGCAGGGACGCGCATGACCTGCCCGCTGCGGTTCGGATCGGGGGAGGGAAGTTCAAAGACGCGGGGACGGACGGAGGCGATCTGAGGACGTTTCTGGGGAACGGTCACGGTGGACAACACGTTTCCGCCAAAGGCCGGCCGCGTCGCCCGGAGCAGCCGGGTTCCGGGTTCAACCTCCAGCCCTGTGCAATCGGCGGCCAGGCCCGTTCCCAGATCGGCCGCGGCCGCCGCCGAGAGGTCGCGCCCCCGCGTGGTGGCCCCCAGGAGGAGGATTTCCGGCCGGCCTTCCTGGACCAGTTTCACCAGGAGGGCCACATACGGCTCCAGACGAAACACCCCCAGGGTGGGGTCATCGGCCAGATAGACGGTGTCGGCCCCGTAGGCGATGGCCTGGCCGGCCAGGGTCTCTACCTCGCTTCCCATCACCACGGCGGAAACGGGCACCTCCAGCGCCTGGGCCATCTTGCGGGCCTGTCCCAGGAGTTCCCAGGAGACAGGATGGGCTCGCCCCCCCTCCTGCTCCACCCAGACCCAGACTCCGCGATAGGCATTCGCATCGTGTGCCTGCATGGTTGCCTCCTTCTAGAGCACCTTCAGGCTCAGGAGCCGCTCGGCCAGGATCGCCGCCTGCTCCTCGGGGGTCTCCCCGGCGATCAGTTCCACCTTGCCGGCGCGGGCCGGCGGGTACTCCACCCGCTCCACCCGGCTGGGCGAACCCTCCAGGCCAAAGCCGGCCGGATTGGCTCCGGCCGCAATGAGATCGGAGGCGCTCCAGGTCGGGATCGGCGTCCGGGCCGCCTTGCGGATGCCCAGGAGGGTGGGGTAGCGCGGCTGGTTGATGTCCTTGACCACGGTGACGACGGCCGGCAAGGTGCTCTCCACCACCTCGCGCCGCCCCTCCAGCAGGCGCTCGACCACGATCGTTTTCGCCGCCGGGTCCAGGGTACGGACCTTGAAGACGTAGGTCAGAGCCGGAAGGCCCAGGAAGCGGGCCACGGCCGGCCCGACGATGCCGGTGGAACCGTCGGTGGACTGTTTGCCGAAGAGGATGAGGTCATAGTCTCCGATCTTGCGGATGGCCTGGGCCAGGGTGTATGCGGTGGACCAGGCATCGGCCCCCTCGAAGGCCGGGTCGGAGAGAAGGACGGCCTCGTCTGCGCCCATGGCCAGGACCTTCTTGAGGGCTTCCGTGGCCTCGGCCGGCCCCAGGGAGAGGGCGGTCACCTTGCCGCCGAGTTTTTCCCGCCAGAGCAGGGCCTCCTCGATGGCGTATTCGTCAAAGACGTTTACCATCGTGGGCATACCGGCCAGGACGACCTGTCCCTCCTGCACCTTGACCGGGGCCTCGGTGTCGGGAACCTGTTTGACACAAACGATGGCGTTCAAGACAACCTCCTTGTCATAGTGCGCTCGGCCGGCCTCGCTTACCCAAAGGCCGGTGTACGGCCATACGCCGCCGTGCCCCTACCGGGTCATATTCTACCACAGGTTGCCCGTTCGGCAAGTGGCTCTTCTCTCTGTGGGGAACACTCCGGCACGGGCACGTTCGGGCCGAAAAATCCGGCACCGGAAGTTACGGCAAACTTCCGGTGCCGAAAGATGGGCGCTTGGCCGAACGCCCTTACGGGCCGTCCCCTATCTTCTACCCGGAACGAGTTCCGGAAGCGAGCGGCAAGGTAAAGCGGAAGGTGCTTCCCCGGCCCGGCACGCTTTCGGCCCAGATGTGGCCCCCCTGGGCCTCCACCAGGCTTTGGGCTACCGAAAGTCCCAGTCCCGTGCCGCCGGACCACCGTTTGTCCCGTGACCGGGAAACGTCGGCCCGCCAGAAGCGCTCAAAGACATGAGGCAGGTCCTCCGGAGCGATGCCTTCGCCGGTATCGGACACAGCGATCTCCACCGCCCCGAAAGTCGGGGCGGCGCGGACCACCACCGAGCCGCCGGCCGGCGTATGCTGAAGCGCATTGACCAGCAGGTTGCGCAGTACCTGGCTCACCCGGTCCGGATCGGCCCGCACCGGGGGGAGATCTTCCGGGAGTTCGACGGAAAGGGCGACCCCCTGGGCCTCGGCGGCCGGGGCCAGCGTATCCACGGTGGCCCGCACGACAGGCGCGATTTCCAGAGGTTGCAGGTTCAGGCGCAACTGGCCGGCATCGGCCAGGGCCAGTTCCCGGAGGTCGTCTACCAGCCGGCCGAGAAGTCGGGTTTCGTCGTACAGGCGGGCGATTTCCTCTTTCTCCAGAGGGTAGACGCCGTCCAGGATGGCCTGCAAGTTGCCCTGGAGGACACTGAGCGGGGTGCGCAGTTCGTGGGCGATGTCGGCGACCATGTTGCGGCGTTGCCGCTCCGCCTCTTCCAGGGCGGCCGTCATCTGGTTGAAGGCCTGGGCCACCTCGACCAGTTCGGTGCTGCCCTCGACCTTGACCCGCCGGCTAAAGTCGCGGTTCGCTACCGCGTGGGCTGCCTCGGCCAGGCGGCGTAGCGGCGCCGTCAGGCTCCGGCTGAGGACCACACCCAGGAGCAACCCCAGGAGGCCGGCCAGAAGTGCTCCCAGAGCCAGCCACCACTGGAGGCGGGAGAGGAAAATTTCCTCCAGTGGCCCGAGAAAAGGGGGCCGGTCCAGGACGAGGGTCACCAGGAAACCGGTTACCGCGCCGTCCACCTCGATCTCCTGGGCCGCGGCCCGTTCCTCGGCCGAAAGCATCCGGCCGGGCTGTCCCTCCGCACCGTCGTAGATGACCCTCCCTTCGGAATCGGCCAGGACGAAACGCAGCGGGCCGGACCATCGCCCCCACCGGGCCCCGATGCGGGGGTTGGGAAGATGGGCTTCCCGGTCCAGTACGGCCTCGATGCCCTGCCAATCGCCCCGGAAGCGATAGTAACCGGCCAGATAATCCACCAGGGCCTGGTTAGGCCAGATGCCGCTGTAGGTCAGGTAGCGGTGAAACTCCCGGCCGGCCGTCAGCCCGGCCAAGAGGGCGATCACCCCCACTGCCACCAGAATCACCAGGGCGAAAGCCAGCGTCAACCGCACCCAGAGTCGGTTCATCCGTCCACCTTCAGGCGGTAGCCCACGCCAAAGACCGTCTCGATCAGATCGGGGGAGACGCCGGCCTCTTCCAGTTTCCGGCGCAGGTTCTTGATGTGGCTATCCACCGTCCGTTCCAGCCCCTCGTAATCGTAGCCCAGCCCCTTCTCGATGAGTTGCAGGCGGGTGAAGGCGCGGCCGGGCTGTTCGGCCAGGGCCCGGAGCAGCCCGAACTCGCTGGGCGTCAGGGAGACGGGGTGGCCCTCCACCTGCACCTGGTGGGCGTCCAGGTCTATGCTCACCGGGCCGGCCCGAATCAGATGGGATGTGGCCGGCTCTCCCTGCGTCCGGCGCAATACGGCCCGTACCCGGGCCACCACCTCTCGGGGGTTGAAGGGCTTGGTCACATAATCGTCGGCACCCAGTTCCAGTCCCACGATCTTGTCGTGGTCCTCTACCCGGGCGGTGAGCATGATGATCGGCGTGCCGGCCAGGGTGGGATCGCTCCGCACGATCCGGGTGACCTCCCAACCGTCCCGGTCGGGGAGCATAAGGTCCAACACCACCAGGTCGGGACGCTCGTGGCGGAGGATGTGTAAGGCCCGCTCCCCGTCGTAGGCGGTGAGCACCTGAAAGCCGTTCTGCTCCAGGTAGGCCCGCAACAGCCGCACGATCTCGCGATCATCATCCACAACCAGGATGCGTTTTGTCACGGCTTTTTATTCCTCCGGGCCTATTATACCACCAGGCCGGGCAACGCGGCGCAGCAGGGCCAGGATCCGGGCTACGGCCTCGTCGTCGCTCACCGGCCGGGCCTGAAACTGGTCCACCCCACCGGCGAGGGCGGCCAGTACCTGCTCCTCCTGTGCCTGGGGATCCAGTGCCAGGATGGGGGCAGAAGTCATCCGGCGGAGCAGGCGATAGAACTCGGGCGAAGCCGGCCCGTGGACCAGCACCAGGTTCGGCTCCCCGCGTTCCAGGGACTCCCGGCCGGCTTCCTCCCCGGAGACAACGGCCACCCGAAAGTCCTTCTCCGCCAACCGCCGGGCCAACGCCTCGCAGGACCTCTGCCCCAGGGTAATTACCAGGATTGTCCCCTTTTGCCCACGAGGCGACTCGGATGCCCTGTCGGCCGGCCGGTCCGGGGGCCGCCCGAACAGGCGGTGGAGATATCGCCGAAAACCGACCACGCTACCCTCCCGCCGGAAGAGCCGATCCATGTGGAACGAGACCCGGAACATCAAGGGCCGGCCCGCTGGGTCAGAAGTTGGATGAGCGCTCCCAGGAGGGCGCGGAATTGCCAGAGGGCGGCGTTGCCCTCGCCCAGGGCCCGCTGCGGCACCCCGCCGCCTGCTACCATCGTCTGACGCTCGGCCGCGCGCGTCTGCCGCAGTTCGGCGGAGGGGGTGAAGCCGGCCGGCGGTGTCCCCCACGGACCGATACGCTCCCCAGGGCCTCCCCACACCCCCGGCGTGCCCCCGGGATTGCCCCACGCGCCCGGCGTGCCCACCGGAGGCGTCAGGCGCAGACCCTGGGCTTCCATCCATTCCTGCAGGCGCTGTCGGGTCAGACGCATCGCCGCGATGGCCCGGAGTTGCTCCGGGGTCATGGCTTTCTCGATCGCCGTCAATGCGGCCCAAATCTCGGTGCTGCCCCGAAGCGTCCCTCCGCGTAGTGACTGCCAGAGGGGCAGAAGTCGGGCTGCCTGCTCCGGAGTGACGACGTTTTCCGTCCCCTCCAGAAGAAGGGTGCCCAGGGCCAACTGGCTGCTGGCCGGAAGGGCGTCCGGGTAGGAAGTATCCAGGTAGGCGCTTTTGTAGCCTTCCAGGGCCCCCAGTTCCTCCGGCGTCGGCGTGCTTCCGCTACAGCCGGCGCCGACGGCCACCAGAAGCAAGAACAAAGGAAGCCCAACCAACCTTCGGTTCATCTTGCCCTCCAGGTCTATTCGTGCCGTAGCGCCTCGATGGGGTCCAGCCGGGCGGCGCGGACGGCCGGGTAGTAGCCGAAGAAAACGCCCACGGCAGCGGCCGCCCCGAAGGCCAGCGGGATGGAAGCCGGGACAAGTACCGTGCGCATGTTCCCTAGGGCTCCGAAAAGATAGGTGCCCCCGATGCCGGCCAATACCCCCAGCGCTCCGCCGAGCAGGCTGAGGGTCACCGCCTCCAGGAGGAATTGCAACTGTACATCCCAGGGGCGGGCCCCCAGGGCCTGCCGCAGCCCGATCTCGCGGGTACGTTCGGTGACGCTGACCAGCATGATGTTCATAATGCCGATGCCTCCCACCAGGAGAGAAACAGCCGCCACCCAGGCCAGCAGGTTGCGAAAGGCCTCGGTCGTCGAGGCCCGGGCCTCGATGATGGCGTTCTGGGTCGTCAGGCTAAAGTCGGGGGAGGCGGGATCCACGTTATGTCGCATACTCAGGAGGGCGACGACCTGGGACATCACGCTGTCCATAACCTCCTGGCTTCGGGCCGAAACGTAGATCAGGTTCACGGCGTTTCCGCCGAAGCGCCGTGGGAGGAACTTCTGGAAGAGAACGGTCAGCGGGATATACACCCGTGCATCAAAGTCGGTGTTGCCCACCATACCGCGTTCGGCCATCACCCCGATTACGGTAAAATTGACGGAGCCGATCTTGACCTGCTGGCCGACCGGGCTATTTTCGCCGAAAAGGTCCTGGGCGACCTTATACCCCAGCACAACCACCTTGCGGTTCCGCTCGACATCGGTATCGTTCAGGAAACGGCCCTGGGCCAGTTTGTACTCGTGCACCAGAGGAAAGTCGGTGGTTGTCCCCACAATGGGGATGCTCTCCAGCGTCTTTCCGCCCCCACGCACGCTCTGGACGGTTGCCTGCTCGGCCGAGGCCCCGTTGATCTCGCCAACCTGGGCGCGGATGGCCTGCATATCGTCGTAGGTGAGGGTTTGGATGCGAGGGGCGTTTCGGCCGAAGCCCCCGCGGGTAAAGGCCGGCGTGACCATGATCAGGTTGGCCCCCAGGGCATTGATCTGGTCGGCGATGACGGCTTCGGCGCCGGCGCTTACGCCCAACATCATGATCACCGCCGCCACGCCAATGATGACCCCCAGCGTGGTGAGCAAAGAGCGCACCTTGTTGAGCGCCAGGCCCTCCAGGGCCACCCGGACGGTCTGCCACAGGCTCATCTTTCTCCTCCTCTCGGCCCGTTCAGGCGGTCGGAGACGATCTCGCCATCGCGCAGGTGGATGACCCGGGCGGCATGGGCACTGGCCTCGGGGTCATGCGTCACCATAAGGATCGTGGCTCCCTGGCGGTGCAACTCGGCCAGGAGGGCCAGGATTTCCTGTCCGGAGCGGGTGTCCAGGTTGCCGGTCGGCTCGTCGGCCAGGAGGATGGCCGGCCGGTTGACCAAAGCGCGGGCGATGGCGACCCGCTGCTGTTCCCCACCGGAGAGGGCATGGGGCCGGTGGTGAAGCCGTTCGCCCAGCCCGACGGCCTCCAGGGCGGCGATGGCCCTCCGACGGCGTTCCTCGGCGCTCAGGCGCTCATGGCGGTTATAGAGGAGCGGGAGCATCACGTTCTGCAGCGCCGTCAGGCGCGGAAGGAGGTTGTACGCCTGGAAGACAAAACCGACCTTGCGGTTGCGCACGTCGGCCAGAGCGGTGCGGCTCAACCGGCTGACGTCCTCCCCGTCCAGTAGGTAGCGTCCCCGGGTGGGGCGGTCCAGGCAGCCCAGCAGGTTCAGGAGGGTGGATTTGCCGGAGCCGGAAGGCCCCATAATGGCGACGAATTCTCCACGCCGCACCTCTAGGTCGATACCCCGCAGGGCATGGACGGCGACCTCGCCGCTGCCGTAGACCTTGCTCAGGCCGATGGCTTCGATCAGGTACTTGCTCATCTCAGGGTCGTCCCTCCATAAAGATCGGCCCGCCGCCCGGAACAAAGGGCATCGTCGCCGGGGTTACGGAAGGAGAAGTGGAGGAGGTCGTCGCGGTGCCCAGGCTGACCACTTCGCCTTCGTTCAGGCCGGAACGAATCTCGGCGTTGACCAGGTCGCGCAGCCCCACCTCCACGGGTCGCAGTTCCAGTTCCCCGTTCGGCTGCACGACAAAGACGGCGTACTTGCCCTCGCCCAACTCCCGCAACGCCTCCAGCGGCACCAGGAGGACGTTACGTGCCTCGGCGGCGATGACCTCCACCTCGACGGCCATGCCCGAAAGGAGGACCGCCGGGCGCTCGCTGAGGTCAATGCTGGCCCAGCACTGTACAGCCGGTGTCCCGTCCACCGTCACCAGGGCCGGGTCGATCCGGACCAGTTGGCCGCGGAAGGTCAGGTCGGGCAGGGCCTCGAAGACGACCTGCACCGGGTTGCCCACGGCGATGGACCCCAGGTCGGTTTCCTCAACCCAGAAGCGCACCAGGGGGGCGTCCAGGTCGGCCAGGGTGATGATGGCCCCGGTTCCTACCTGGTCTCCCACCTGGGCGTTCACGGCCATCACTGTTCCGTCGAAGGGGGCGACCAGGACGGCCTTTTCCAGTTCTATCTGGACCTGTTCATAGGTCAGGCGGGCCTGCTCGACGGCGATCTGGGCGGTGGTGAGTTCGGCCTCGTCTGCCCCTTTGAGGAGCGCCTCCAGGTTGGCCTGGGCGGTGGAAAGTTGCGCCCGGGCCGTTTGGAGGGAGGTCTCCTGTTGTTTCTGGGCCTGCTCATAGGCCAGACGGGCCTGTTCCATCGCCATCTCGGCGTTTTCCACGGCCCGCCAGGATTCGGCTTCGGAATCATAGTTGGCGTCCGGAACGTTCTCCTTGCCGATTTTGGCCTCCAGGTTGCGGTTCTGCCAGTAGATGTTTTCGTATTTCGCCTGGGCATCGCGGAGGCTATTGGCCGCCTGTATCCAGCTCAGACGGGCCCGTTCGGTAGCCACGGCCAGAGAAACCTCCTGTTGGGACAGGTTGGCCTGGGCCTGGAGGAGGCTGTTGCGTGCGGCTGTGATTTCCTCAAGGGAAGCCCCGGCCAGAAGTTGCTTCAGGCTGGCCTCCTTCTGATCCAGCGAGGCCTTGGCCTGGGCCACCTGGAGTTCCAGTTCCCTCGTATCCAGGCGGGCCAGGACATCGCCGGCGCGGACATGGTCGCCGACCTGTACCGTCAGGGATATCAATGTGCCGCTGGTGCGAAAGCCCAGGTCTGCCTCCCGGCCTGGCAGGAGATTCCCCGTGCCGGAGATGGAGATGACGATGTCTCCCCGGCGTACCTGCGTTGTGCGCAAGGTCGGCTCCGAAGCGACGGGGGTAGAGGCAAAGTGATAGTAGGCATAACCCCCGCCGGCCAAAAGAACCAGGGCCAGGAGAAGCAAAACGATCCACCTTTTCTTCATAACGGACCTCCACACAAAAGTCGGCCGTCGAACGCGGCCTCTTGTTTTGCGGGATATCGCTGCCAGATACGGTGTACGGCCCATAGGGAGGCCGGAATCGAATGCTCTGAAGAAATCCCGGCCGGCTCCCCCAGGAAAAGGGGGACGCGGAGAATTCCGCGTCCCCCACGGCTGCCGCACTCTTTCCGGCAAGCCTCCTTTCGCAGGACGGGCGGGCGGTACGGCCTACGAACCGCCCTCGTTGGGCGTGCTGGGAACTCCCCAGAAGAGACCACCCCGGCGGCCGCAGAAGCCGCCCGGGCAAGGGTAGGTCCAGGTGGCGTTGATCTGGTTGGTTACCCGCGTTCGGGCCTGCTCCAGAAGCGCATCGGCCATCTTCTGGGTGAGGCGGCCGTCCTCCACGGCCTGTTTCAGGCTCTCACCGACCTTGGCCACATAGGCGTCTACGATGGTCTGGGGATCCACGCCCTTTTCCTTGGCCACGTCGGCGATGCTCTTGCCCTCCTGCAGGGCTTTGCCGAGGTCATAGACGGACATCCCCAGTTGCTCGGCGGCGATGGAAATCAGGTCGGCGCCCCAGCCAAAGCCCCGGCCCCAGCCGTGCCGGCCAAAGCCCCGGCCCATACCCCACGGCATCGGGCCGGGCATCTGCTCCATACGCAGGCGCATCCAGTCGGCCTGTTCCTGGGTCAGCCAGCCCTCGGTCACCGCCTCGTTGAGCACCTGATCGCGGGCCTGGGCCACGGCGTTATCGTACTGCTCGACGCTGATGCCCAGGATGCCGGCCAGAGCCTGGCGGAAACGTTCGTAGAAGTTGAAGGTGCCCTGGTCTTCGCCGGTCGGCCCTTGGGCAAAGGCCACCGCGACCATGGTCCCCAGCACCACGACCACGACCAGCCCGCCGAGGCCCACAAACTTCCAGAATTTCTTCATCCTACATCACCTCCTTACAAATCTCTTGAGGCCGGCCTGCCCGGCCTATCGAGAAACATTATAGTCGGGAATTATGAAAGACGGATGGAGATTTTCTGGAAAAGGGATGGGGTTCGGCGGAAAAGGGTCAACTTCCTCCGTCCAGGTAGCGGCGCACCTCGGCAATGACCTGATCCGTCTCCCGAAAGTGTATCCCGTGTAGGCCGACTTTCCGCGCTCCGATCACATTTTCCTCTAGATCGTCCACGAAGACGGCTTCCTCCGGACGGACTCCCAGCCGCTCCAGGGCGATATGGTAAATGCGCGCCTCCGGTTTCACCACCCCCTCCTCGGCGGAGATGACCAGGACATCCAGCACCTGTCCCAGGCCGTATTTTCCGGTAAAGACTGCCCGGGCGCTTTCCCAGGCGTTGCTAATCAGCCCGGTCCGATAGCGCGGCCGCAGGCTGCGGAGGAAGGCAAAGAGACGCATGTCCAGCCGGTCTCCGGCCCAGAAGTCGCGGCGCAATTCGGCGAGTTCGGCGGCGCCCAGGCGCAGGACCTGGGCCACGTTCTGCCACACCGCCTCCTCGGGTTCCTGCCCCCGCATGGCGCGGAGAGAGACGTCGGATTCAAAGACCACGCGCTCCAGTTCCCGCCGGGGTAGGCCGAGCCGTTCCTCCCATCTGCGCCGGCCGCTGTCGTCCTCCGTGCGCACCAGCACGCCGCCGAAGTCAAAGAGCACGGCGCGAATGGCCATTTTGCCCTCCTTTATTCCGAAACCTTCAAACCGGTCGCCTTTTTCTCCACCGCCTCCCGGGCCATCTCCAGAAAGCGTGCCAGCGGCATGGGACCCAGGTCCTCGCCCGTGCGCAGGCGCACGGCCACCTGGCCGGTGGCTTCTTCCCGGGCCCCGAGGACGAGCATGTAAGGCACCTTCTGCAATTGGTGTTCGCGGATTTTGGCCTGCATCCGGCGGTTCGAGTCGTCCAGGATCACGCGCAACCCGGCGGCCCGCACCGCTTCCTCGACCCGGCGGGCATAGGGCATCTGGGCATCGGTGATGGGAATCAGGGCCACCTGCACCGGGCTGAGCCAGACCGGGAAGGCTCCGGCATAATGTTCGATGAGCAGTCCCAGGAAGCGTTCCATCGAACCCAGGAGGGCGCGATGGACCATATAGGGGCGGTGTTCTCGGCCGTCCTCGCCGATATAGGAAATGTCGAAGCGCTCCGGGAGGTTGAAGTCGAACTGGATCGTCGTACACTGCCAGGTCCGACCCAGGGCATCGCGGATCTTCCAGTCGATCTTGGGGCCGTAGAAGACGGCTTCGCCCTCGGCCCGGCGATAGGGCAGGTGGCGGGCCTCCAGCGCCCGGCTCAGGGCCTGCTCGGCCTGCTGCCAGGCCTCGTCGTTGCCGGCATATTTTTCCGGGTGGGCGGGGTCGCGGACCGAGAGGTCAATTTCGTATTCGTGGAAGCCAAAGGCCCGCCACAGGTGCAGGCAGAAGTCCAGGCACCGCAGGACCTCGTCTTCGATCTGGTCCGGCCGGCAGAAGATGTGGGCATCGTCCTGGGTAAAGCCGCGCACGCGCAGGAGGCCGTGCAGCACCCCGCCGCGCTCGTAGCGGTAGACCGTCCCCAGTTCGGCCCAGCGCAGGGGGAGTTCCCGGTAACTGCGGACGCGAGAACGGTAGATGGAGATGTGGAAGGGGCAGTTCATCGGCTTCAGGTAGAATTCCTGTTCGTCGATCTCCAGCGGGGCATACATATTTTCGCGGTAGAACTGGAGGTGGCCGCTTTTCTCCCAGAGCCAGGAACGACCGATATGGGGCGAGAAGACGAGTTCATAGCCCCACTTCAGGTGTTCCTGTCGCCAGAACTCCTCCACCAGGTAGCGGATCATCGCTCCTCTGGGGTGCCAGAGCACCAGGCCGGCCCCCAGGTTGGGATCCACGCTGAAGAGGTCCAGTTCGCGCCCCAGGCGGCGGTGATCGCGCCGCTCGATCTCTTCCAGGCGGGTAAGGTAGGCCTCCAGTTCCTGGCGGGTGGGCCAGACCGTGCCGTAGATGCGCTGGAGTTGCGGCCGGCGCTCATCGCCGCGCCAGTAAGCCCCGGCCACCCGCAGGAGTTTGAAGGCGTCGGATGGAATCTGCCCGGTATGCTCCAGGTGCGGCCCCCGGCAGAGGTCGGTGAAGGTGTCGTGGGTATAGGTCGTGAGCGTCAAGGGGCCGGCGGAGATGCTTTCCCCATCTTCGTCGGCCCGGCCGGCCTGGAGGTCCTCGATGAGTTCGAGTTTATAGGGCTGGTCGCGGAAAAGGCGCCGGCCCTCTTCGGGGGAAATCTCGCGTCGGATAAAGGGGTGGTTTCCCCGGATGATCTCCCGCATCCGGGCTTCGATGGCCTCCAGGTCGTCCGGGGTGAGAGGGCGAGGCAAGTCGAAGTCGTAGTAGAAGCCGTCCTCGACGGCCGGGCCGATGCCGAATTTGGTGCCGGGGAAGAGTTCTCCCACGGCCTGAGCCATCACATGGGCGGTGGAATGGCGAAGCGGGATCAAGGGATCGTCCTTCAGGGTCGGCATGGTTCACCTCCGCAGGAAAAAGTTCCAGAAGAGCAAAGCGATGGCCATCAGGATAATCAAAAGCAAATAGGCCGGAAAACGGGCCAGGAAGGGCAACCGGCTGTAGAGCCAGCCGGGGAAGGTTTTGCGCACCTCCTGGGCCCGGAGGAACTGCTGACGGGCCTCACCGTAGCGGCCCTGGCGGGCGTAAAGGTGGCCCAGGTTAAAGCGGGCCATGAGGGCAATTTCCGGGGGCACTTCCGGAAGGGAGAGCAGCCGCTCCAGTTCGACCTGGGCTTCTTCGGCCTGTCGGAGGTGCAGGAGGAGCATGGCCAGGTTGTAGCGATAGGTGGGCCGTTCCGAATCCAGGGCCAGGGCCTGCCGGAGGGCGGAGAGGGCTTCCTGGGGACGCTTCATCCGGAAGAGGCAGGTGGCCATATTGTTGTAGACGGCGGCACGCCTTTCGCGCTCCTCCTCCGGCAAAGCCTCCAGTTGGGCGCGATGCTCGGCCAGGGCTTCCTCGTATCGTCCCTGGGTAACGGCGATCCAGGCCAGGACGCCGTGTGGGCGGGCCAGGGTGGGGTCCAGTTCCAGGGCGCGACGGGCGGCGCGGGCGGCCGGCCCCCGGCGGGAGGTTTCGGCCAGGGCGCGGGCCAGTTCCTGGTAGGCCAGGGCGTTCGTGGGTTCCCGTTCCACCAGGACTTCCAGCAGGCGCAACGCCTCCTGGGGCCGGCCGGCCTCCAGATGCGCCCGAGCCTCGGCCAGCGGATCGGCCGGAACTTCGGACATCGGCATGTCTGCCATCGCCTTCACCTCCGAAAAAAGCCCCCCGTCCGCTCGGGACGAGGGGCATCCTCGTGGTTCCACCCTGCTTCGGCCGGCCGTCCTCGGCACGGACACGGCCAGCCCTCCTGCGGCGGATAACGGGGCCATCCGGGAACCCTTACTGGGCCGGGAACATCCGGCCGTTCCGGGTCCGACTCCCAGGGGGTTTTCCCTGTTGCCATGGCGAGAAGGGCTTCCAGCCGTGACCCTTCCTCTCTGGCGCCCGGCAGCCAGGTACTCGTCCTGTTCATCGTCTTTCACGGGAGCGGCTGAAATGTGCCGGCTGCCCTACTTTGAAGTGGGCGGTACTGGATTCGAACCAGTGACCTCTACGATGTCAACGTAGCGCTCTGACCGGCTGAGCTAACCGCCCGGTGATTATAGTATAGCACAAAACGGGCCGTTGTGCAAGTGGGCTTCCTTCCCCAGGCCCTCAGGGGCACTGGACGATGCCCTGGGCCCAGAGGCAGTCGGCGCAGGAGGGAGCGTTTCCCCAGCAATCGGCGTTTTCCTCGGCATAGGTGCAGGCCATGCCGCAGTCCACACAGGAAGGAAAACGCATCTCTCGCACCTTGGCCCGGAAGAGGACGTACTCGTCGGACATCCAGATGTCGGCCAGCGTCTGTTCGGGCACCCGGCCCAGGACGTAGCGGCTTACCTCCTTGCGCCGGCCGTAGATATAATAGGGGTAGGAATGCATCAGGGCATAGCAGGGGCTGACTCCGCCGTCCCAGCCGATCACGATGGAGCGCTCCTCGATGAAGCGGCAACGCCGCCAGGCCCCCCACTTTAGCCTCGGTAGCCGGGTGATGCCCCAGAGCACCAGGTCGCCGCCGGGAACGGGCCAGCCGGTGGGTGCCGGAAGCGGTTCGTCGCGATCGTAGAGGATTTCCCCGACCATCTCTTCGGTATGCGGCAGGAGGTTGGAGACCAGCACAGAGTCGGCCTCCAGTTCACGGGCCAGTTGGGGGATGCGCGAAAGCCATTCCAAGTTGCTCCGCATCACCACAAACTCCATCCCGATGCGGGGAAGCGTCTTCCCCCGTTGCCGGGCCTTCTCCCGCAGGATGCGCATGTTGTCCAGCACCCGGTTGACCCCGGCAACGACCCGGGCCCGAGCATAGGCCTGGATATGCACCGTATCCAGCGAGACGACGACCCGTCCCAGGCCCGCATCGAGAAGTTGCTCGGCCATCGTTCCGTCCAGGAGCAGGCCATTGGTGGTCAGGACGACCTCTACCCCCAGTTCGGCGATACGGGCGACCATCTCCGGGAGACGTGGGTGGGCGAGCGGCTCACCGTAACCGCCGAAGGTCACCCGCCTCAAATGAGTAAAGGCCCGCAAGCCCTCGGCGACCGCCTCGAACGTCTCCCAGGACATTTCGCCGGGCATGTCCTTCCAAACCTGGCGGACACACATCGCGCAGTCCAGGTTGCAGCGGGTGGTGACCTCGATATAGGCCCGGCGCACGTCCGGCCGGGCCAGGTGCAACGCCAGGCGTTCTGCACTTCTTTCCAGAATCAGGCGCGCCTTCAGGTCGGAGCAAACCTCCGTGCCTTCCGGCAGAGACGGCCGGCCTTCGATTTCGCCCATTTGCCACCTTCGTAAAACTTTTAAATTAGCATATCCTACCGGCTCGGCATTTGCCGTGACTTTTATCACATTTACTGGGGAAAGTGCGCTACTGCACTTGACAGGCGCCCACAGCACCGTATAATTTCATCCAAACGATCACATTTTCCCTTTGCAAATTCTCTCTCCTTGTGGTAAAATAGCTGGTACGGCAAACCGGTGAAACAAAGCAACAAGGAGGTTGCTGGATGGAAAGCGTGACGTTCACCGCCCCCAAACTCTATGCCGATCACCACGTCCTGGCCGTCCGGGCCGCGCTTCTTGCCCTTCCCGGCGTTCGGGAGGTTTATGCCAGTTCGGCCATGAAGCGCGTGGTGGTCACCTACGACCCCGAACTCATCTCGGCCGACTCGCTGGCCCAGGCCCTGCGCCAGGCCGGCTACGGCCCTGGGGAGCCGCTCGAACTGGCCCAGGTGCCTCAAGGCAAAGAAGACGGCTCCTTCTGGTACCAGTTCCAGCCTCGCGTAACCCGTACCGACCGCCGGGACATCGAGATGTCCGGCGACTTTCGGAAGTATTGATTCTGGTCCCCCTATCAGGGTTCGGCCGGCCGCCCGGTCGGCCGAGCAATCGCGTGAGGTGAAACGATGGCGCTCAAAAGTAAAGACCCGGCCGTCATGGCCATGCTGGAGCGGGCCGACCGGGAGGGCCTGATCACGGCTTTTCACCGGGCCGAAGCCCTCAAGCCGTGCCCTATTGGGCACATCGGCCAGTGCTGTAAGGTCTGTCATATGGGGCCCTGCCGCCTGACCAAGCCCGGCATGACCGGCATCTGCGGGGCCACCCTGGAGACGGTAACGGCGCGTAACCTGGCCCGCATGGTTGCCGCCGGCGCCGCCGCCCACTCCGACCACGGACGCGACCTGGTGCTGACCCTCCTGGCGGTGGCCGAGGGCGAGGCTCCCGACTACTTTATCCGCGACACCGGCAAGTTGCGCGAGGTGGCCGGCCACATGGGCATCCCGACGGAAAAGCGCGATACGCTGGAGATCGCCGGCGACGTGGCCCGGACGGCTCTGGCCCAGTTCGGCCAGCAGAAGGGCGAGGTCATCTACGTCCGCCGGGCCCCCCAGCCCCGCCAGGAAATCTGGCGCAAACTGGGCATCGCCCCTCGGGGCATTGACCGCGAGGTGGTGGACATCCTCCACCGCACCCACATCGGCGACGACCAGGACTATGAGCATATCCTGATGGGAACGTTGCGCTGCGCTCTGGCCGATGGCTGGGGCGGCTCGATGCTCGCCACCGACCTGACCGATATCCTCTTCGGCACACCCACCCCCCTGGAGACCAACGCCAACCTGGGCATTATCTCCCCGGACGAGGTCAACATCATCGTCCACGGACACGAGCCGACCCTTTCGGAGATGATCGCCTTTGTCTGCAACGAGCCGGAGATGATCGAATATGCCAGGAGCAAGGGGGCCAGGGGCATCAATCTGGCCGGTATCTGCTGTACGGCCAACGAGGTGCTCATGCGGCTGGGCGTGGGTTCGGTGGGCAACTTCCTGAGCCAGGAACTGGCGGTGATGACCGGGGCAGTGGAACTGATGGTGGTGGACGTGCAGTGCATTATGGAAGCGCTGGCTCCGCTCTCCAAACGCTACCATACCCACCTGGTCACCACCTCGCCCAAGGTCAAGATACAGGGGGCTACCCACATCGAGTTCGACGAGCATCGCGCCCGGGAGATCGCCCGCCAGATCGTCCGTATGGCCTGCGACAACTATCCCAACCGCGACCCGGAGAAGGTCTTTATCCCCGACTTCCGGAGCCGCCTGGTGGCCGGCTTCTCACACGAGTATGCCAACTACATGATGGGTGGATACTACCGGGGCTCCTTCCGCCCGCTGAACGATGCCATCATGCAGGGGCGGCTGCGCGGGGTGGCCGGCATTGTCGGCTGCAACAACCCGCGCACCTGCGAGCAGGATGCCTATCACCAGTACCTGGTCGGCGAGTTCATCAAGAACGACGTGCTGGTCGTGCAGACCGGCTGCGGGGCGCTCTCCTCGGCCAAGTTCGGTATGCTCACGCCGGAGACGGCGCTGGAGATGGCCGGCCCAGGTCTGCGCGAGGTCTGTGAGGCGCTGGGCATCCCGCCGGTCCTGCACCTGGGCTCCTGCGTGGATAATACCCGCATCCTCACCGTGCTCACCCAGATGGCCTCCGAAGGTGGATTGGGCACGGATATCAGCGACATCCCCGCCGTAGGCATCGCCCCGGAGTGGATGAGCGAGAAGGCCATCGCCATTGGCTGTTACTTTGTCGCCTCCGGCGTCTACACCCTCTTCGGCGGCACCAGCCCGGTCCAGGCCAGCCCTATCGTGACCGAGTTCATCAGCAAGGGCTGGGAGGAACGGGTGGGCGGCAAACTCGAATTTGTCGAGGACGTCGAGGAGATCCTGGAGCGCTCCTTCCGCCATATTGATGCCAAACGCAAGGCGCTGGGTCTGGCCGAGTACGACCCCAACCGGTTCGGTGCCAGCGGCGACGCGCTGATGATGAAGTATCTGGCAGCAATAGAGGCCGGCCGACCGGTCAGTCCCTACAGCACCCAAGGGCTGGAATAGAAGGAGGAAGCCATGTCCCGGTATATCGCTACAGCAGCCATCCGTGGCGCCAACGCCATCGTCAGGGAGGCCGAGGAGATGCTGGCCCGGGCCATCGCCGAACTGGGGCCGGATGCTCCGGTAGCCTTCCCCAATACCGCCTACTACCTGCCCGTCATCTACGGCTTTACCGGTATCCAGGTGACCAAACTTTCCGACCTCGTCCCGGTCCTTCAGCACGCCCGTTCCCTCCTTCACCCCGTACCCACGGACAAGACCTGGCTTCCCTACCTGGGCGAGACGCTGGACTGCGGCGTGGCTACCCTCCTGGCCGAAGAGGCCATCGAGGGCATCCGCTTCGCCCGGGGCGAACAGCCCGAACGCATCCCCGGCCTGGTGCTCACCGGCACCTCCTTCACCAGCCCGGACATGGCGGCGAGCGGGGAGGTCGGCGGCTACGCCAACGGCCCCATTGACGATATCCAGTTGCGTGCCTGGGGCATCCAACTGGTGGACGGGCGGATGCCCGGCTTCGCCGCTATCGTCGGGGCGGCAAAATCGAACGAGGTGGCGGTAGAGATCGTCCGCCAGTTGCAACAACGCAACATCCTGGTCTTTCTCTCCGGCAACGTCAACGGCCGTAGCATCATCCACCAGTTGATGGAAGAAGGGGTGGAACTGGGCTATGACACCTACACGGTCCCCTTTGGCACCGACACCATCTCCGCCATCTATGCCCTGGGCTTTGCCACCCGCTCGGCGCTGACCTTCGGCGGTATGAAGGGCGGACAAGCCCGGGAAATCCTCCTCTACAACAAGTACCGCGTCTTTGCCTTTGCCCTGGCCCTGGGCGAGGTGGACGACCTGAAGTATGCCACCGCTGCCGGTGCCATCTCTTACGGCTTCCCCACCATCGCCGACACCGTGATTCCCCAGATCCTCCCCACGGGCATCACCCAGTACGAACACGTCATCTCCATGCCCTTCGACGACATCCCCGGCGAAAACGACCTGGAACGCGCCCGGAAACTCGTGCAAAAGTGCATCGAGGTGCGCGGGGTCAAAGTCAAGATCGCCGAGGTGCCGATCCCGGTGCCCTATGGCTCAGCCTTTGAGGGCGAGCGGGTGCGGCGTGAGGACATGCGCATCGAGTTCGGCGGCAAGTATTCGCGCTGTTTCGAATACCTGCGGATGGTAGACCTGGATCAGTGCGAAGACGGCAAGGTGACCGTGGTGGGGCCGGGCATCGAGACGGTGCCGGTAGGCGGATCGATGGATATGGGCATCCTGGTGGAGGTGGCCGGCCGCAAGATGCAACTGGACTTTGAGCCGGTCCTGGAACGCCAGATCCACTACTTTATCAACGGTGCCTCCGGCATCCAGCACATCGGCCAGCGCGACATCGCCTGGATTCGTATCTCCAAGGCGGCCTTTGAAAAAGGCTTCAACCTGGAGCATTTCGGCAAAATCTTGCACGCCCGCTTCCATTCCGACTTCGGAGCCATCGTGGACAAGGTCCAGGTGACCATTTTCACTGACAAGGCCCTGATCGAAGAGTGGCTGGCCCGCGCCCGGGAGGCCTATAACTACCGCAACCAGCGCCTGGCCGACCTGGTGGACGAGGCGGTGGAGGAGTTTTACTCCTGCACCCTCTGTCTGCCCGGAAGCGAGGAGATCGTCCTTCCCGACGGCTCTTTCATGCCGGTGGAACGCCTGATCGATACCGTCGTGGAGGAGCGGGACCTCTCCGTGCTCAGTTTCCACGAGGCCGCTCTGGAATCCCGGCCGGTGGAGGAACTCTTCATCAACCCCTCTCCCAAGAAACTGGTCACCCTCCGCCTGTCCAACGGGAACTCCCTGACCCTGACCTCGAACCACCGCGTCCTGATCGATACACCGGTGGGGCTGCAATGGGTGCCGGCAGGCAAGTTGCAACCCGGCGATATGGTTGTCGAGGGGGAGTGCACCGCCCCGGCCGCAGCGACCGGCCCGCGCTACATCGTGGACTACCTCCCCGACGACTATCGCGTGGACGACGAGCCGTTCCTGGCCCGCCTGCGGGAGGGGGTCCTGGCCCATTTCGGCTCCTACACCGAGGCCGCCCGCTCCCTGGATATCCCCTACAGTCGCCTCTACAGCGCCTTCTACGAGCGGACGGACCTACCCCGCCAGCGCCTGACCCTAGGGGAGGTCCGTCGGATCGTCGCGGCCATCGGCTGGGATTGGGAGGAGGAAAAGCGCTCCCTACGTACCTTCCAGAACGGCTGTACCCTGCGCCGCGCTGAGTTGGACGACGAGGTGATGTACGCGGCCGGCCTGGTGGCCGCCGACGGCTCGGTCCGCTGGCGGGGCGAGGAAGGGCAAAGCGGCACCTACGTCCAGTTCACCAACACCGAACCGGCCCTGGTCGAGCGCTTCTGCCAGATCATCGGCGACCTTTTTGGTGAACCTCCTCGGCGGTACGAGGTTGAGCCCTCGGTATCCCGCTCGGGTGACCTGCAGATCGTTGGCCGGCGGCGCGGCGAGGTCTGCTATGTGTACAACACCCTCTTCGGGCGACTCCTGGCCGGCCTGGGCATCGGCGAACACGGGCAGGAGGGCAAGTGGCGCGGTGAGGTCATCTCGACGCTGCCTGCCTCCCTGGTAGCCGCATTCCTCCGCGGTCTCTTTGACGGGGACGGCCACGTCAGCCGACAGCGGGCCTTTTTCACCACCCGCACCTATCGCGAGGCCCGTCACCTCTATCTTCTCCTGAAAAAGTTGGGCATCGCCGCCTACATCTCCCACATCAGCCGTGGTTACCAGGTGGGAACGCCCCATGGCCGGGCCCTGGAACGGTTCCGTGCCCTGATCTCCTCGGAGCACCCGCAAAAGCGGAAGCGTCTGCAGGAGGTTCCACCTCAAGATGAAAACCACGTCGTCCGTTCCGATCGAGTCCCCTTGTTCTGCACTCGGCTCCTTGGGGAACTGGTAAGAGAGGCCCGTTCCCGCGGCCTACGGGTCACCCGATTGCCGGTGGATTACAAGACATTGCGGGCCTGGACGATGGGACAATGTCGGCCTTCGCGGGTCAAACTGGAGCGGCTCCTGGAGGCCCTGGCCGGGTTCGTTGACCCGGCCGATCCCCGCTATCAGCAGTTGCGGGCCTGGTGTACCTCAAACCTGCAGTTGCACCGTGTCCGCGAGGTCGTGCGGGTGGACAGCAGCGACAGCCGCGTCTATAACTTTAGCGTGGCCGAGACGCACAACTATGTGGTCAACGGCATCGTCGTCCGGAACTGTCAATCGTTTGCCCCCAATCACGTCTGCGTCATCTCCCCGGAGCGTCTGGGTCTATGTGGCGCCTACAACTGGCTGGACTGCAAGGCTTCCCACCAGATCAATCCCACCGGCCCCAACCAGCCGATCCCCAAGGGCCGTTGCCTGGACCCGGTCAAGGGCTACTTTGAGAAGGTCAACGAGTTCGTCTACAACACCTCCCACAACACGGTGCAGCAGGTCTCGATGTACTCCATCATTGCGGACCCGATGACAGCATGCGGCTGCTTCGAGTGCATCGCCATGCTCATCCCCGAGGCCAACGGGATTATGGTGGTCTCGCGGGAGGACCCCAGCATGACCCCGGCCGGCATGACCTTTTCCACCCTGGCCGGCATGGCCGGCGGAGGACTCCAGACCCCCGGGGTGATGGGGGTGGGCAAGTACTACCTGCTGAGCAAAAAGTTCATCTCGGCCGACGGCGGCTTCAAACGGGTGGTATGGATGTCCTCCATCCTCAAGGAGACGATGGCCGAGGAATTGAAGCAGGTGGCCATCCGGGAAGGCGACCCCGACCTCATCGACAAGATCGCCGATGAGCGGGAGG
>DAOUAK010000047.1:0-2038 GCA_034433695.1 Chloroflexia bacterium | reverse complement strand
GCCGGTCGGGCCGGCCGGGCCCTGCGGGCCGGTGGCGCCGGTGGGGCCGGTAGGTCCTTCAGGGAAGGGCTGGCCGTGCCAGTAGCCATCGGCATCCACCACCAGGCCGTAGGTGCCGACGTAGATGTTCCTGGGGTGGATGTCGGCACCGCGGACGTCGCCGGCGTTGACGGCGTAGGGCACGCTCACCAGCCGCTGGCGCGGGGTCATCTCGCTTTCGCCCTGCATGGTGATGCCCAGCCAGAGGTCGCGGCCGTCGATCCAGGAGGCATCCACGATGGGCGTGCTCGTGCCCAGGATAACGTTGAAGAGGCCGCCCTGCACAGGCACGGTCTGGGTCTCGCTCCATAGAGGGGTACCCCCGGAGGCCACGTCGTAGATGGCAAAGGTGAGATTGTAGTTGCCGTCGGGCACCGGGTTGCCTTCACTATCCAGGAGAAGACCCTGATAGTTGAAATAGAGAGGGGCGCCGCCTGCGGGCTGAACGGCCGGGCTTTGGCCGGCCGGCCGGGCCCAGACCAGGCCGACGCCCGCCAGGGCCGCCCCCAGCACCACGACCAACGCCAGAAACCAGACTTTTCCTCGCATCTGTACTCCTCCTTACGATGCCATCATTCTGCTACCACATTCCGAGACGCACAACCGTGCATCCCGGCCATCGGATGTGTCCTTGGTTCACCTCCCCGGCCTGTCGGCCGCGCAAATTTCCCGAAGCCATCCCATTCGCCCCAGGTGCTCCATATACGGACCTGTCCTGTCGGCTCAATGGCGCCGCAGCACCAGGGGCAGATAGAGGCGATATACGGCCCGGGCCTGGATGGTCGTCCAGGCATCTCCGTCGCCGCCCGGATAGGCCTCCAGGTTGCCGACCTGGTCGCGAGCCCGGCAGCGGAAGTAGTAGGTCTGGCCGGGCTGGGGTTGTACCGGCTGATTCGGCCCAAAGGTGGCCGAGGTCAGGGTCGTGGCGCTGAGCCAGTCCGTCCACACACCGGAAGGACCGATACGGTACTGGACGTCGTAGGTGGTCAGCCCAGAACCGGGAGACGGATCGCTTCCCGACCAGCGCACCAGGAAGGAGGTCGGAGATTGCGCCGGAAGCGGCTCCACACTCGAGTTGGGGGCGGTGATGTCGACGTAGTAGGGGCCGCGGTGCACCGCCTCCGCATTCCAGTTGCCGACGTTGTCGGCGGTGCGGATGTGGAAGTACCAGGAGTTGCCGTCGGCAAGGGGTGGACTGGTGGCCGTGGTGCCGGTTACGTCGATGGTCGTGTCGGGGAGGGTGTCCCAGGAGGTGCTCCACTCGATGGAGTAGCCGGCCACCCCGCTTCCCTCGCCGTCCCAGGCCCCGCTCCAGGCCATGTCCACGGTGTTATCGTTCGACCAGGTGTAGGGGGAGTGGCTGGTGCTCCAGGCGTCGGGGTTGGAGGGCGGGGTGGCGTCGTAGCGGAAGACGAAGAGCGTGGCCCAGGGGGCGGTGTTGCCGGCGTTATCGCGGGCGGCGACGCGCAGGTAGTAGGTGCTGGGGCTGGGAACGGGCCAGGGGTCGTAGCCCTCCCAGGAGACGAACTCGCCGGAGACGCCCTGGGGGTCGGTGCCCCAGTAGACATAGTAGCCGGCGATGCCGGAGGTGGCATCCCAGGCTCCGCCCCAGGTGAAGTAGGGGTCAGAAACCCCGTTCTGCCAGACGCCGCTCTGGACGCCGTGGCTTTCGCTGCACCAGGTGGGGTTGGTGGGGGCAGTGGTGTCGATGTAGTAGGGGCCGCGGTGCACCGCCTCCGCATTCCAGTTGCCGGCGTTGTCGGCGGTGCGGATGTGGAAGTACCAGGAGTTGCCGTCGGCGAGGGGTGGGCTGGTGGCCGTGGTGCCGGTTACGTCTACGGTCGTGTCGGGGAGGGTGTCCCAGGAGGTGCTCCACTCGATGGAGTAGCCGGCCAGTCCCGACATGCCGTCCCAGGCCCCGCTCCAGGCCATGTCCACGGTGTTATCGTTCGACCAGGTGTAAGGGTAGTGGCTGGTGCTCCATACCCCGCTGGGGTTG
>DAOUAK010000046.1:0-33240 GCA_034433695.1 Chloroflexia bacterium | reverse complement strand
TGGCCGTGGGTGGAATGGGCGTCTCCGTGGGTGTGGGTGGGACGGGCGTCTCGGTAGGGGTGGCCGTGGGCGGAACAGGTGTCTCCGTGGGTGTGGCCGTGGGCGTGGGGCCGCCGAAGATGCCCGAGACGACCAGGGCATAGGGTTGGGTGGACTGAGGGATGTTGTAGGCGTGGACGATGACCTGCCAGGCTCCGACCTGCGGATTGGCCACATCCACTCCCTCGACGTTGTTCACGCGGTCCCACTGCACTCCGTTGCCGTAGTAGTGCTGTCCGCCGGGGCCGATGACTTCCAGGTCCAGGTCGTTGACCAGGGCCGGGCTGGCATTCGCCACACCGGGATAGTCGGTCCAGACCAGCGTGATCCGGAGGGGTTGGGAAGAGTTGCTGACGTAGAGAGGGGTGGAGGGGCTATCGTTATAGACCACCTGCTGGCCGGTGCTCAGACCGGAGGTATGGTCGTCATACCACCAGGTACGCGGGGCATCGGGGACGAGGGAATTCTTGAGGTCAATCCGTCCCCAGCCTTCGACGTTGTTCGGGCGGGGGGGAATTTCCAGATACTGGCCGCTGCCGTACTGGCCGGGAGTCATGTCATAGGCCCCGTTGATCAGGGTGGCCTTGATCAGGGCGCTGGAGGGGTTAGGTAAACCCTTGATGTCGTTGTAATAATCGCGCACCAGGGCCGCGGAGCCGGAGGTCAGCGGGGTAGCCATGGAGGTGCCGCCCATGTACATATAATACTGGTTGATAGGATTGCCCCAGCCGTCGTAGCGGGCAAAGGACGAGCGAACGGAGGCGATCCAGGTGCCAGGAGCGGTGACATCGGGCTTGATGCGGCCGTCGTCGCAGGGGCCGCGACTGGAGAAGGCGGCCATCCCCCAGGGTTCGTCGGCTGTATTGTCGCTGGCGATCGGCTCGGCGGTGTAGCCGAACTGGGACCAGGTGCCCGAGTCGGGGTTGGGGGCAGGGACGGGCTTGTTGTTCTCCGAGGCCCCTACGCTGATGCAGTTCTTGGCCGTCGCCGGGGAACCCATCGAGTCCAGGTCGATGACGCCGTTGTTATCGTTATCTACCCCGGAGTTGCCGGCGGCGAAGAGGATGGTAAAGTCCTTGTACTGCCAGGCAAAGGTGTCCACCTCCACGGCAAAGTCGTCGTAAGCACCGGCCACAGCGGCCCCCCAGGAGTTGGAATGGATACGGGCCCCGGCGTTGTAGGCGTCCTGGAGGATCGGGGTCACTCCACCCATAAGGCCGGTGAGGAGGCAACTATCGTAGGGCAAAAGCCCCCACATGCTGAACTCCAGCCCCTGCATAACCAGGTGCGCCTCGGGGGCTACGCCGGCGTACTGCCCGCCGGAGTTGGTGCCGTTCCCCAGGATGGAGCCGGAGACGTGGGTGCCATGGCCGGAGCAATCGTCCAGGGCCCAATCGCCGCTATAGTCCAGGATCTGGTCCACCCGGCCCCGAAAGTCCAGGTTGACCGTGCTGGGGTCGCCGGTATCCAGCGCCGTATCGGCCACGGCGACGACCTGGCCGGCCCCCCGGAGGCCAATATCCCAGACCGGCTGGACGTTCATCACTCCACGGGCGGCATCGTTCCAGAGCCGAGGCGGGTGAAAGAGGCCGATCCAGGTGACCTCGGGCCGGTGGGCCAGTTCCTGAAGGTGGGCCAGGTCCACCTCGGCGTAGGTGAAGCCGGCGAAGAAGGTGTCCGAGTGGCCCTGGATCGTGGCCCCGAGGCCGGCCAGGTCCTCCAGAAAGGAACGGGAATCGACATCGGGAAGGGTCTGGATGGCCAGCGTTTGTCGGCCCGATAGACCGTCCAGTTCGGGGGAGATGCGCCACTCGGAAAGGAATGGGCCCACCCAACGGACCTCGGGCCGGCCGGCCACCGCCTCCCGCACTCCGGGCTCCAGCCAGGCCAGAAAGGCAAAGTCGGGGATGTAGCCGTAAAGGCGGGCTCCCAACCGCTGCACCGCTTCCTTCCACTCGGCCTGGATGGGGCCGCGAAACTGGACGATGTAGAGGCCGGGGGACTCCTGCCGGGAGAGGTCCAATCCGGCGGGAGGAGAGAGTGGGTCAAAGGTGAGGCGTTTCAGGCGAATCAGGGCAGACGGCGCATCATTCGGCGATGCGGCCAGCAACCAGCCGGCCATCCCCGCCAGGAGCACGATCGCTGCCCATAGGCTCAACCACTGTCGTCTGCTCATCTTGTCACCTCCTGCGATCCACTATTCTTGCCGAGAAATGCCATCCCGACGCTCGAGATCACCTCCTTTCATTCCGGAGAAATCCGGGCCGTTGAAGATGGCTCCTGGCGAGGAAAAGTCCCCTTTTCTCTCCTATGGGGCCGTAAAAGGTTTCTGCCCGCCTTTCTGCCGTGGAGGGCTGCAAAGAAACCGTACCCATCTTCCCCGGGCCGGGGAAGGCGGGCAGGGGACGATTCCTAATCGCGGCGCCGGCCGCCGACCAGGAGGATAAAGTAGAGGAGTTGCAATACCGCCGTCAAAAGGGCCGCCACATAGGTCCAGGCTGCCGCCCGCAACACCTTCCGCGCCCCGTCCACCTCCTCCGGCACCAGGCCGCTCTTCTGGAGCATGGCGATGCCCCGCCGGCTGGCGTCTATCTCGACCGGCAGGGTCACCAGGTAAAAGGCCGCCGCCATGCTAAAGAGCAGTACCCCGGCCCAGGCCAGCGTGCCCCATTGCAGAATCAAGCCGAGGAGGACCAGATACGGCCCGGCCATAGAGCCCAGGTTGGCCACCGGCACCAGGGAGGCACGCCAGCGCATGGGGGCATAGGCGGTGTGCACCTGTTGAGCGTGGCCGACCTCGTGGGCCACGATGCCCAGCGAGGCCAGAGAGGCCGTTCGGGCTACCCCCGCCGAGAGGCGCAGCGTATTGCTGCGCGGGTCAAAGTGGTCGCTCAACTGGCCGGCCGTGCCCTCCAGCCGCACATCCTCCAGGCCATTATAGAGGAGCAGGTGCTGGGCCGCCTCGGCTCCGGTAAGGCCGCGGGCGTTCGGGACGCGACTGTACCGGTTGTAGGCGCTGCTTACCATAATCTGGGCAATGAGGCCCAGGAGGATGGCCGGCCCGACGATAAGTAAATAGATCGGATCAAAGTACCAGAACATGTTTCACCTCCCTGCGGTCTGAAGGTCCCCCAGACCGCATGTGATCCGGCTTGAGCGGTTTTTATTATACCATAGTTAGACCGCGTTTGCAATTCCCCCCGGAGCAAGTTATAATATCCTGGACAACTCCAGGAGGGAAATGGACGTATGGTACGCCAGGAAGGTGGCTCGAATCTGCGTGCCGCCGACCTTTTTCAGGACCTGAGCGAGGCCGAACTGGCCTCGCTGGAGGGGCGGATGGCCCGTCTCACGGTCGAGGCCGGCCGTCTCATCTATTCGCCCGAAGAGCGGAGTGAAACCCTTTTCCTGCTGAGAAAGGGTCGGGTACGCCTTTACCGTCTTTCTCCGGAAGGCAAAACCCTGACCACGGCCATCATCGAACCCTTTTCCCTTTTTGGAGAGATGGCCCTCATCGGCCAGGGGACGGAGGAGCATTTCGCCGAGGCCCTGGAAGATTGCGAACTCTACGTGCTCAACCGGCGGGATGTCCAGAACCTCCTCCTGGCCGATCCCCGCGTGGCCCGACGTCTGCTCGACCTCGTCGGCCGCCGGATCACCGATACCGAGCGCCGGCTGGAGGAATTCGCCTTCAAAAGCGTGCCGCAACGCCTGGCTTCCCTCCTCCTGCAACTGGCCCAGGGGGGCGCCGAGCCATCGGAGGGGTCGCTGGCCCTCCCGACCCGTTATACCCATCAGCAACTGGCCGAGATGATCGGCACCTACCGCGAGACGGTCACCAAGGTGCTCAACGACTTTCGCCAGCGGGGGTTGATCCGGATCGAGCGAGGACGAATCCTGGTGCTCGACCCGGAGGCCCTGCGGAAAATGGCTTCGCTTTGAGGAGACGGCCATGTCCGTCCGGACGGGTTCGGCGATCGGGTTGGGCAAAAGAGGTTGGCATCCGGCCGTGGGGCGACCTCGTCGGTCCGGAGTGCTCCGGGCGTGGGCTAACGGTCCTCTTCCCGTAGTCCACAACCTCCCGAAAAAGGCGAAACTGGGGGGAGAGACGGTCGGTTTCCTGGAAGAAACGCCTCTGGGAGGTTGGCGACGGACCGGATAAAAGTGCCGATGCAGCGCTTTGTGATCGAAGGAGGGCATCCCCTGCGTGGGGAAATCCGCCCTTCCGGCAACAAGAACGCCGCCCTGCCGATTCTGGCGGCAACGCTTCTCACCGATGAGCGGGTTGTCCTGCATAACGTTCCCCGGATCGAGGATGTGCGGGCCATGCTCTACCTCCTTGACGATCTGGGGGTGGAGATCGAGTCGTTGGGGCCGCACGATTGGGCATTGCGGGCTAGGAACATCCGCAAAGCGGCCCTCTCCCCCGAGATTTGCCGGCAGATTCGGGCCTCGATCCTCCTGGCCGGCCCGCTGCTGGCCCGTTGTGGACAGGTAGAACTTCCCCCGCCCGGCGGCGATGTCATCGGCCGGCGTCGCCTGGATACCCACTTCCTGGCCCTGGGGGCTCTGGGCGCTTCCGTGGAGGCCAATCACCGCCGTTATATGCTGGCCGCGCCTCGGGGACTCCGGGGCGCCGACATCTTCCTGGACGAAGCCAGCGTTACCGCCACGGAGAACGCCATCATGGCGGCCGCCACCTCGCCCGGGGAGACGATCCTCTCCAACGCTGCCTCCGAACCCCACGTTCAGGACCTCTGCCACTTCCTCAACTCCCTGGGCGCCCGCATCTCCGGAATCGGCAGCAACCAACTTCGCATCGAAGGCGTCGAGCGGCTTCACGGCGGAGAATACACCATCGGCCCGGACAACATCGAGGTGGGCAGTTTCATCGGCCTGGCCGCCGCCACCGGCAGCGAACTGTGGATCCGCGATGCCGCCCCCGCCCACCAGCGGATGACCCGGCTGGCCTTCGGCCGGCTGGGGGTCTCCTGGGAGGTACGGGGTGAGGACATCTATGTGCCGGCCCATCGGGAACTGCGGGTGCAGGACGACTCGGACGGCAACATTCCCAAGATTGACGACGGCCCCTGGCCGGCCTTCCCCGCCGACCTGGTGAGCATCGCCGTGGTCCTGGCTACCCAGGCCCGGGGCACGATCCTCATCCACGAGAAGATGTACGAAAGCCGCCTCTACTTTGTGGATAAACTCATTGCGATGGGGGCCCGCATCATCGCCTGCGATCCCCATCGGGTAGTCGTTACCGGGCCGGCCCGCCTGCACGGTGAGGAGATGCAGAGCCCCGACATCCGGGCCGGCATGGCCCTGGTCATCGCCGCCCTCTGTGCCGAGGGGACCAGCATCATCCATAACATCCGCCAGATCGACCGGGGCTATGAGCGTCTGGAGGAACGCCTGCAGGCCCTGGGGGCCCATATCGTCCGCGAGGATTCCTGAAAACGGATGTTTCACCCGGCCTGGATCGCTTTGTTCGACTTCCGATGCGTTTTTTCGGTCAATTGAAACCTTCTCCACGCCTTCCCGCCGGTAGTCCGGACCCGGTTCGCACCGGCCGGCCTCGAATCCGACCGGGAAGCCGCCCGCCTTTTTCCAGGCGTCCCTCCGGAGCAGGGTGAGGCCGCCGATGTCCGTCCCCGAACCGCTCAGCGAGCGTGAGATGGAGGTGTTGCGGCTGGTGGCCCGCGGGCTGACCAACGAACAGATCGCCCGCGAACTGACCATCAGCACCAACACGGTCAAGGTGCACCTGCGCAACATTTTTGCCAAACTGGGCGTGGCCTCGCGCACGGAAGCCTCTCTTTATGCCGTCCGCCAGGGCTGGGTGGTCCTGGAAGTGCCGCCAGCAGCCGAAACGCTCCGCGAAGCCCCGGCAGCCGAAACACTTCGGGAAGCCCCGACGGCCGTGCCCTCTCCGGCCGCCGAGGAGACGCTTCCCCTCCCCCAACCCAGGGTTCGGCCGGCTTCCTCTCGACTTCTGTGGGTCTTTCTGCTCCTGGCCTCCGCCCTGGCCCTGGCCGTACTCCTGAACCTGAGCGGCCTGCTGGATCGCCTGACGCCCCGGCCTTCGCCCCCACCGACCTCGCCCCTTTCCCTTTCTCTCCGCCGCTGGAACGCGCTGGCCGGGATGCCTACCCCCCGCAGCAGCCTGGCCCTGGTCGCCTTCCGGGGGGCACTCTACGTCCTGGGAGGATACGGCCCGGAGGGGGTCACTTCTGCTGTGGAGCGCTTCGACCCGCAGGATAACGTCTGGATACCCCTGGCCGCCAAGCCGACCGCCGTGGCCGAGGTTCAGGCCGCCGTCCTGGGCGGCCATATCTACGTCCCCGGAGGCCGCGGCAAGGACGGCCGGCCAGTGAGCACGACGGAGGTCTACCTGGTCGAACGCAACCAGTGGAGTACGGCCGCCTCTCTACCCCGTCCGCTCTGTGCCTATGCGCTGGCCGCCTTTGAGGGCAAACTGTACCTCTTCGGAGGCTGGGATGGGGAACGCTATCGGGAAGAGGTCCTGCGTTACGACCCCGAGGCCGACCGCTGGGAGGAGGCCGGCCGCCTGCCCTTCCCTATCGGCTACGCCGGAGCGGTGGTCGGCGATGACCGGATCTACCTGCTCGGTGGGATCAATGCCGACGGTCCTCTCGGCGTCCTGGCCGAATACTTCCCGGCCCTTTCGACCGTGAACCCGCAGCCTCTGCCCGGCATCTCCCTGGGGCGGGTCAGCGCGGCCCTTCTCTACGGGGATTACCTCTACGTCCTGGCCAACCCGGATCCGGCCGGCCCGACGACGCTCTGGCAATACCACCTCCGCAGCAAGGGCTGGCAAACAACCGAACCCTCCCCTTCCCCTCTCTATCCGGGAGCCGCCCTGGCCGGGATCGGCACAGAACTCTTCGTTGTCGGTGGAATGAATGGGGATGTTCCCCTGTCCCAGACCCTGGAGTATCGGGCCGTTTTCGTCGTCACTCCGTCTGTCCCGCGCTGATCCCTTCGGCCGGAGCCATCGCCGGAGGGGGCTTAGGGAATTTTTTCGTACAGGCGCACTTCCAGTCCGGGGAAAGAGGGGATGTCCACCGGCCGGCCCCAACGTTCCAGCCAGGCCGGAAGGTACCGCTCCGGGTCCCAAAAGGTCGGCAGACAGCATTCCACCAGCCAGATGCGCCGATGGTTCTCGGCCAGCGGCCGCAGGACCGCCTCAACAACTTGGGGAGTGGCCACCTGGCCGGCAAAATTGCCCACGCGGGGGTCATAGACCTGAGGGTAGGCCGTCCGGCTGATGGGGGTTTGGAGGTAGAGGTCCAACGTCGGCGCAGCCGCGCCCGGGTTGATTACCAGGGCATCTCCTGGCCGGATATGGCTTTCCATATAGGCGGCCAGTTCTCTCCAGGCCTCCTGGGGGGGATGGTCGGCCAGTTCGTGACGGCCGTACAGGTTGAGGAAGGAAGGGGCAACCAGGAGGAGGAAAAGAAGGGAGGCGGCTACCCGGCCGGCCCGAGGAAGCGCCGCGACTCCCCATCCGGCCAGCAGGGCCATAGGCACCGTGAGCACAAGAAACTGCTTTTCCTGGAAGATGGGAAAATGGGTCGTCGCACCGACCAGGATACCGGCCAGGAACAGAAACCATCCCACGCCCAAAAGACCGTTTTCCCATCGGACCCGACCCTTCGCCAGAACCAGGCTTGTCCCCAGCAACGCGATCGTCATCCAGAAATAGGCGGCTACCGACCACCATGCTTCCTGACCCAGACGCGGTTCGCCGAAGAGAAGGTGCGGAAACACATCGCGCAACTGGTCCGGCCGCGCCGGGGCCAGCCAGGCTGCCTTGTGAAAAAGGGTCTGATAGACCGCGATCGGAAACCAGGGCAGGTAGCCGAGCACCAGAAGCACCTGCCCCAGCAGCCAGTGTCCCAGTGCTCCCCATCGGCGCCGTGCGACCCGTGTAGCCATCACCAGAATGTTCTCCACCGGCAGAAGGAAGAGGGCCAGGTTTTGGGTATAGAGGGCCAGGAGCGTTGCCGCAAGACAACCGGCCCAGGTTCCCGGGGAGGCCTCCACTGCCCAGCGCCAGGCCAGGTAGAACGAAAGCGCGCTCAGGAAGACGAGGACGATGTACATGCGCACTTCGCGGGAATAGGCGACATGCAGGGGAGAAAGGGCCAGGAAGAATGCCGCCCATGTCCCCACGGCCGGCCGGAAAAAGTGTCGGCCGATGTGCCACACCAGAACCACTGTCGCCACGCCCCAGAGAAGGGGAAAAAGGCGCACCCATACCTCGCTGAAACCGGGCAGAAGCCAGACTTTGAGAAGAAGGTAAAAGAGCGGGGGATGGAGGTCGTTGGCCGTGCCCAGCACCAGATCGGGCAGAGGGGAACGGGCCAGGAAGATGGAAAAGCCCTCGTCGCTCCAGATGCCGGGCCAGGTGAGACGAAACAGCCGGACGGCCAGGGCCACGGCCAGGATGCCGGCCGGCATCAGGTACGGTTCGACGAACGCCCACAAATTTCGCTTCGCCATCCTTCGCTCAACCCGCGCAAAAAGGGCTTCACCGCACGTCCATTTCTCCGTAGCACTTCCCGCACGACCACCCATGTCGCATAGACCAGGATAGAAAAGCGCGGCCAGCAGTAGTAACGCCGGTAAAATGTGGGCAGATAACGGCCCAGGTAGTACCACTTGATCGGTGATTCCTCGCCGGTGCTGGCCGAGACGCGGTGCTGTACCACCGCCGTCGGGATCAGAAGCACCTGCCAGCCGGCCCGCCGGGCGCGCTCGCCCAGGCCCAGGTCTTCCCAGTACATGAAATAACTCTCGTCCAGCAGGCCGACCTCCTGGAGCATCTCCTTCCGCAGGAGCATGGCACAGCCGGTGGCATAGTCGATCGGGCGGGGATGGGGAGGGATGGAACGCTGGCGGCGATAGGCCGGCATAGAGATGCCCGGCAGGAAGCGTCTGCGGTAGGCTCCAGCAAACCAGACCCTTTTCTCCCCCGCATAGAGGATAAGCGGGCTAAGGATGCCGGCTCTGGGGTGGGCTTCTGCCGCTTCCACCAGCCGGCGGAGTGCGGTAGGCTCCACCTCCGCATCGTTGTTGAGGAGAAAGACATAGGGATAGCCCGCTGCCAGAGCATGGACCAGGCCCACGTTACATCCGCCGGCAAAACCCCGGTTGTGCTCCGATACCAGGACCCTTACCTGGGGGAAGGCGGCGCGAATGCGAGGGACACTGTCATCGCCGGAGGCATTGTCCACCACGATGGCTTCCCAGGCCGGGTAGTCCCCTGCCGTCAGGGAGTGCAGACAGGCCAGCGTCTCCTGGGGACGCTTCCAGTTTACGATAACGACGGCAACCGGCGGCATGTCCACGGTGTAACCTCCGGTAGCGGTTCGCCCCTATTATAGCATAGGCCGGCCTTCTTGCCTTTCGCCCGTTTTCCCCTTATAATCCTCCCCAGACCAGCCGGAGGCGGGAAATCTATGACGGTGTGTATGGGTTGCGGCCGGGAGGAAGCGATTCTCCTTTTTCCCCGGCGGGACCGCCTGGGCAGCGAGACCTTCCATTACTTCCGCTGTCCGGGCTGCGGGCTGATTCGGCTGGAGCCTCGGCCGGCTCCGGCCGAACTCGCCCGCTACTACCCGGAGGAATACGAGGCCTTTCAGGAACGGCGGGAAAATCCCCTGTTCCGCTGGGGGCGCAGGCGGCTCTGGCACCGCCGCCTGCAGGTCATCCGGCACTTCTTTCTCCGGCCCGGCCGGGCTTTCGATGTGGGCTGCGCCACCGGCGAATTTCTGGAAATCCTCCGCCGGCAGGGCTGGGATGTGGCCGGGATCGAACCGAATCCTCGGGCGGCGCAGCAGGCCCGGGCGCGTCTGGGGACCGAGGCCATTCAGGTGGTTTCCCTGGAGGAAGCCTCTTTTCCTCCGGCCACCTTCGACCTTATTACCCTCTGGGACGTGCTGGAACATCTGGTCGATCCTCTCTCCGCCCTACGCCGGCTGGCCGCATGGCTTCGGCCGGGTGGTCTATTGGCCCTGGGGGTGCCCAATCTGGAATCGTGGGATGCCCGACTCTTCGGCCCGGCCTGGATCGGCTGGGACGCTCCCCGTCATCTCCACCTTTTCCCCGATTCGACCCTGCGGAAGATGCTTTCCGCGGCCGGCCTTTCCGTCCTGGCGACTTCCTGTCTCTACGGCGGCTACGGCCCCTTCCTCCTCAGCCTGGACTTTGCCCTACGGGAACGCTACGGTGAGAAAGGCCGTCTCCTGCGGCGACTGGTCGCCCTGCGCCCCGGCCGTTACCTCCTCTGGCCCTACTTTTTCCTGGCCGAGCGGCTGGGAAAGGGACCGATTCGTACCTACCTCTGCCAACGCTCCGGTTGATGTCCGATACCCCCTCGGGCCGGCCTCTGTCCACCGCAACCAGAGCAAGGCGAGCCCGGCCGCCACCAGGTCCGCCCCGGTCAACAGGAACCAGGAGAGGAGGGCCACGGCGATGGCCCGCTCCTCGGGAAGTAAACCTGCACGAATTGCTCGACCAAGCGTTCCCAGCAGTAAGCCTGGGCACGTTCCCGGCCGGCCGCCGCCATTTCCCGACGACGGACGGGGTCCAGGAGCAGCGTTACGATGCCCTCGGCCAGGGCCTGGGGGTCGCCCGGGGCGACCAGCAGGCCGGCCCGCCCATCCCCCAGGATTTCCCATCGGTCGCCCACATCTCCCGTCACCACCGGAAGGCCGCAAGCCATACTCTCGAACACCTTCAGTGGGGAACGGGCCCGGGCCACGGCGTCGTCCCGTACCGGGTCCACGGCCAGGTCGCCCAAGGCCAGGTAATCGGGTACCTCCGCCGGGGAAACAGCCCCGGTAAAGAGGACATGCCCTTGTAGCCCCAAGGCCTCCACCTGGCGTTCTAAGGTGGGCCGGTCCTCCCCTCCGCCGACCAGAACCAGGTGGGCTTCCGGTATCCTCCGGAGGACCAGGGCAAAGGCTTCCAGGAGCAGGTCCAGGGGGTGGCCGGTCAGGCTTAGGGTACCAAGATAGAGGACAACCGGCCGGCCGACCAGTCCATAGTGCCGGCGCAGAAGCCGGCCGGCCTCGGGATCGCGTCGGGAGAAGCGGCTCCACTCCACTCCGTTGGGGACGTAGACGATGCGCTCCCGAGGCACGCCCAGACGCTCCACCCGGTCGGCCAGGAAGCGGCTGTTCACGGTGACCCCGTCCATCCGACGGGGTAGCCCGTCCTCAAAACAGCGGAGCAGGGCCCGTTGCCAGGGGGAGGAAACGCGGTTGGCCTCGGCTTCGTAATCGTCGCAATCCAGGTAACAGGGCCGGCCTTTCCATCTCGCCGCCCAGATGCCGGCCAGCCCGTTCATCGGCTGGGGCTTGCAGATATGGTAGGCATCCACCTCCACCTGGAGCGCCCGTCGAAGCAGGGCCAGGGTTGCGGCAAGGGCCACGCGCAGCAGCGATAGGCCCACAAGCGGCCGGCGGGCATCCCCCCAGCCGCGCACGTGCATCTGGCCGACCTCGTGCACCCAGACCCCTTCATCCTGTCGGGGGAAGCGCATCTCCGGCCGAAAGTCGTGATGCAGGGTGAGGAAATGGACGGTATGTCCCCGCCGGACCAGTTCCTTGGCCAGGGGAAACCACCGGCCCAGGGGGGAAGGGTAGTCCAGGCTGGAAGTCGATAGGAATGCCACCTTCATCCGCCGCCCCGCCGCCTCAAAATTTCGACATACATTTCCTCAATCAGGGATACCAGGTGCTCCCAGGCAAAACGGTCTCTGACCTCGCGAATGGCCTGTTGAAACCGGGGGCGCAGGTTCTCCGCAAAGTAACGGACAATGGCCTCAGCCAGGGCCTGGACATCCCCCGGCGGAACGATCAATCCGGTGCCGTTGTGCTCGACCGTTTCGGCCAATCCGCCGACCTGAGTGGCAATGACCGGTCGCTCGAATCCAAAGGCCATTTGCACCACCCCGCTCTGGGTAGCCTCCAGATAAGGCAGGACCAGCACGTCGGCCGCCGAAAAGTACTGGCCGATCTCCTCGTTGGGAATGTAGCGGTTGAGCAGGGTAACGCACTCCTGGAGGCCCAGTTCCTCGATCAACCGCCTGTAAACCTCCTCATCTTCCCAGAACTCGCCGGCCACCAGGAGGTGCACCGGAACGTGCTCCCGAACCAGGGGCAGGGCCTGTAAGAGGTAGCGCAGGCCCTTGTAGCGGCGCACAAAGCCGAAGAAGAGGAGGACGGGCCCTTCGGCCGGCAATCCCAGGCGAGACCGGGCTTCTTGCGGAGCGGGCGGCTCGACGTTGAACATGTCATAGATCGGGAGGGTTGTCCCCCGGATGTAGGCCTTCGGAAGCGCCCGGCGAAGCAGGGCGTAATCTTCCTCCGACATGACGATGAAGCCGTCGGCCCGGCGGAAGACGAAGCGGGCCAGGAACCAATCCAGGATGCCTCCCTCCGGCGGAATGATATGATGGCAAAGGAAAAGGATGGGAATCCTGCTCCCTTTCCGCACCCAATAGGTCAGGGCGAAGAGGGTCGGTGTCCAGAAAGGGGTCCACCACTGCAGAATCAGGAGGTCCGGCCTGGCCCGACGGATGTAGCGGAAAGTCTGCCACCAGGTCCAGGGCAGGAGCGGGTCCAGGATGTACTCGCACTCGGTCTGGAGGCGCACCCGGCTGGGATCGGGGTCCACATTGCCGGGAAACAGGAGGCGCGGGTACTGCCTGCGGTAGGACAATAGGTGGACCCGGTGGCGTTCCCGCAGATGCTGGACGAGGTACGTGGTATAGTGCGCCACACCGCCCCGATACGGAAACGTTGGTCCCACGACGCAGATGCGCAACCGACTTTCCTCCGGCCAAGGATAGTAACCGCTGCCATCTTACACGAGGCCCTGGACTCTGTCAAAGGGGAGAATGCCCCGCTTTTCTCCCGAGCCGTTCCAGGAGGGCGAAGGTGCCTGCCCAGAAGAGATCCCCGGCGGTCAGGAGAAACCAGAAGAGCACCGCCACGACAACGGCCTGCGGCGGAGGAATATAGGCCGCAAGGAGAAGGCTGAGGGCTACTTCCCGTACCGCGAACCCGAAGAGGAAAAGCGAGGTGAGCAATCCGATCGTCCCAGAGATCGCCCACAGCCCGACGGTTTCGGGAAGCCGGGCCCAGGGGACCGGCACCACAGAGCGTGCCGCCAGGAAGAGGCTTGTCCCGGTGAGCCACCACCCCAGAAGATAAGCCAGGGCAGGCAGCCCCAGGCTGCGATAGGTGATGGCGATAGGCCCTTCACCCCCCATCCGCCGCAGCAGGGAACGGGCAATCCGGTTAAAGAGCGCCGGCTGGAGGAGCAACAGCGCGAAGGCAAAGAGTACAACGGTCAGCGCCAGGTGGACGGGGTGATGGTTTCCGGAGAACGGCCAGGCAAGCAGCGCAGTGATCGCCCCGGTGGTAAGCAGGAGCAGGATCTCCACCACGGTCGCAACCAGTGTGTCCCGGGCGGCGATCCCTTCGGCGCGATACAGGTGGACGCGGCCCAGCATGTACCAGAAAGGGCCGGGGATACGACGGGGAAGGTTGGACAGGGCATAGACGCGCGCGTTGGGGAAAAAGCGCCGAAATCCGGCCACATGGCCGACGATGCCATTCCAGCCCCACAGGACGGCAAAGAAAGCCAGCGAAAACACGCCAAGCGCCGCCGCCAGGAGTGCCGGGCGAGGAGACCAGGAAGAACGGGAGAGCGTCCCCCAGTTCTGGTAGACGTTCCAGGCGATCCATCCCAGCGCCGGTGCAAGAAGGAGGGCGGTGAGGAAGGGGCGCCAGAAGCGCTGCTGGCTGACCCTTGAAAGCGTTGCCCTTAGCCCTGTATACCACAAGAGGGCACGTCGGGCCGGCGATTCTGCGGTCGAGGCATCTTCCCTCCGCGCGTTCATCGAGCCGCCCTCCGAAGGCGGCGTCGGAGCAGCGACAGCCCGGCCGGCAAGAGCAGCGCCACCCGGCTCCGCCACCCCCAGGGGAACCGCCACCGCCGCTGCCATCCGCTATAGCGGGCAAGAAACGCCTCCAGGGATACCTCCGCCCCTCGATACCCCAGGCCCACCACCGTGTGTGGGGCATCCGGTTCCCCGGCATACCCCACAAACGAGGGATGGAAAGCCCGCAACAGCACGCGAAACCCCTCCGGAGTAAACCGCCAGTAGTCCGCCGGGTAGTCGTGGATCGGAAAGTCCATCACCGAACTGAGCACAAGGAGTCCCCCAGGCTTCAGAATACGGCGTACCTCCTCCACAGCGAGCCAGAAAAACTCCACATGCTCCAGCGTATCCAGGAGTAGCACTGTGCCTGCCGTTCCGTCCGCAAGCGCGATTCGATGCAGGTCGAGCACCTGGTCTACGCCAGGGCCGGCGCGCAGGTCGCACCCCACATACTGCCGCCCGGGAAAGAGCGGACGCAGGTCGGCGAACCCCTCCTGCCCGGGAACCTGCAGCGCACCGAACTCGTAGATCGGCTCCGGGACGGGCAGCGTTTCGGTAACCAATTGAACGAACTCCTTGACCAGGACACGCACGCAGGCCCTCCTAACGCCGTACGATCGGAAGGAAACAGAGCCAGGCCATACGTTCGCTGAAGAACACTTCCTCCCCCGCAGCCGGTCCTTCCTCCCATACCAGCAGCGCTCGCTCTTGAGAGTTCACGGCGATCTCCACATTCAGGCTATCTTCCGGCGAGCCGTACACGACCTCTTCCGGAAACCACAATCCCCCTTGCCAGCGACGGTAGTGGATCGCAAGATCGACGGCCGCTCCCCCCGCCGTAAAGACACCTTCACTCCAGGCCAGATGTAACCCGCCGTGTGCGTCGGCGACAAGGGAGAGGTCCTCCATTGCCTGTCCCTCGTTCGGGACGCTGGCCTCCACCCGGGGACCCCAAACACCGCCCTCCAGGACCCGCTCGTAGAGGGCGGAGCGTTCCGAGTCGTAAGAGCAAACGGGAGAGTTATCGCTCCAGAGGAAGTGCAGGCGCCCTTCGCCGTCGAACGCGAGCGCGGCATCGAAGGCAACGCTGCCCACGCCTGAGAGGTTCACCGGATCGCTCCAGGTCGTGCCGTCCGTGGTCATATAGTAGGCATCATCCAGCCAGGGATCGCACCCGAAATAGCCCCCCTCGTTTCGACCAAAGGCCGGCACGTGGAGCAGTCCGTCCGGCCCGAGCACCAGGGCCCCCAGGCGACGCACTCCGGGCAGGTAGACCCAGGGCGTCCACGATCCCCAGGTGCCGTTCTCCTGGCAGGTATGCGCGGTCCCCGAACCCAGGCTCGCATAGAGGCATAGCCGGCCTGCCCCATCGATGACGAATTGCAGGCCATACGGCGCAGGGTGGTACGTGTCCGTATGGTCGAGCGGCTCCTCCACCGACCAGGCGGCCCCATCCCAGTACCGATACAGGATGTCACTTCCCTCGCCTGTAGCGCGCCGTGTCCAGGCGAGATGCACGGCTCCGGCCGGGTCGGCAAAAAGCGTGGGCCCTTCGTCGCGCCGTGCCGAGGCCGAAAGGTTCAGCGTTTCTTCCCATTCCCCGCTATCCGCCCGCCTTCGGCGGCCCCACACCTCACCTCCAGGGTCGACCGAGTACTCTGTCCACACGGCCCAGAGATCGTCGGTAGGCGTGCGGACGACCTGGGGAAAAGTAGACCTTCCGGGCGTCTCCGAAAGGTTATGCGGGGGAAGCCAGAACGCCTGGGGCTCGACCGCGCGCGCGTCGCCCGAAACGGCAGCCACAAGCAGCAGCAGGCTTATCGCTGTACGACATACCCCGGCGAGGCGAGATGACATCGTTTTTCAAAGGCAAACAGGGCAGGGATGCCGGGAGGCCCGGCACCCCTGCCCTGGGAAACGTGCGGTCGGATTACGGGTTACCGCCCGTCGTAGGACATCGACCAGTCGCCCGGCCGGGCGGTCATCTGTTCGACGTTGTTCTGGCTGACGATGACGATGATGTCTCCGCTACCCGTAACCGTGACACCACCGTGGTAGCCGGCCGGCAGGTCCACACACGGATCCGCGATCTGGACGATCTCCAGGTTCGCACCGGGAGTAATGGGGCCGGCCGTGCAGGTCGCGCCGGCAAAGCCCACGGACGGATCCGGCGCGTAGGTGTACTCGATGTTCACATCCGCGCTACCGATGTTCTGCACGGTGAAGGAGGTGAACCAGCCGTAGTACATATCCATCGTCAGAGGCAGGCCGAAGGTCGTGCCGCCGGCGGCGAAGCCCTCATAGGCGAACGCCTGGTTCAGGGCCGACTCCACGGTGGTACCGGCCTGGGCCACCACGACGAGCTTCGCCGATGGATCCGCCGCCTGGATCACCGCCGAGAACTTGGGATCGTGGCCGGACTCCAGGAGCTGGATCAGCAAGCAGCTCTCACCGGGAGACAGGTCGCAGGTGCCGTCCGCAGCGCCATCGGAGTAGTCCACGGTCACCGTGGTTGTCACCGTGCCCACGTTCTGGATGTTGATGCTGCTGAACCAGTTGTAGTACAGGTAGTAGAGGGCGGGCACGTAGTAGACATCGGTCGCCTGGTCCGGGGTGAAGCCGCGGTAGGTCGCCGTCATCCCGTAGATGTCCGCCGTCTGGTTGTCCACCACGGCGATCGGGCCGGCCGCCGAGACCTTGGCCGAGCCGTTATAGCCGTCGCTGTTCGTATCACAGCCCGTCAGATCCACATCCGGGTCGATGTCCAGGTGCCAGGAGGAGTAGGCCGGCGTGGTATGCGGACCTTCCGTATGGCAGACATGGTTGGTGCCCTCGGTGAAGAACTCGATCGTGATGTCGAGCTCGCCACCGGTCAGGTTCTGCATGGAGACATGGCTGTCCCATTCGTAGTAGTTCTCGACGATCGCCGGCATGTAGACGGCCGTCTGCCCCACATCCTCAAAGCCGCTGTACGAACCGCTGAACGAAGGAGACTGGGCCGGGGAGTAGACGGTGTTCGTCAGGTTGGCGATGACCGCAATCGGCTGGTCCGCCGAAATCACCACGGAGTATGCGTGGCCATCCGGCAGCTGGGCTGCGGGAATCAGGAAGACCAAGATCTCCTTCGACTCGCCGGCCGGGAGCGTGAAATCGTTTGAGGTCCCGCCACCCAGGTCGGTCGGGTTATACTCATTCCCGTTCTCGTCATAGAAGGTGACGTGGACGGTGGCATCCGCGCTCCCGAGGTTAATGATCGTGAACGACGAGTCCCAGACCCCACCACCCTGCGCTGCGGCCAACGGTACGGCCACCAGCACCACGAGCAATACCAGGACAAGAGCCTTGATTCCTTTCATCGGTTGCCTCCTTTTTCATTCATTGTGAAACCTGCACGCCACGCAGAAAATAGTCCATGTACACCTCCTTTGAAACAAACCGCAACGAACCTTTTGTTTGTAGAATACCTTTCCCGGCCTGAAAGGTCAATTACCCCTTCGGAGTATTCAGCCTACCACCTTCGGGTGTTCTACATCCTGTGTTGAAAGGTGCGGAGCACTTGTCGCGCTCGAGCAAGTGCGTCGCACCTGCAAGTGCGGTATGGCAACCCTTGCCCCCCTACGCCAGCGGGAAGGCGAAGAAGAGGGCTATCTCGGCTTCCTCGTAGTATTGCTCGTGGTAGCCGCAGAAGGTAAAACCCAGATGCTGGGCCAGGGCGATCGCCGGGGTGTTGCGGGCCGGCGTCTCCAGAATCAGGGCCCGCAGGTTGCGGTTTCGCCCCCAGAGAATCGCCTCCTGGAGAAGGCGTGAACCCCAGCCCTGCCGACGCCGTTCCGGGGCGACGGCCAGCGCTTCCACCCAGCCTAAACGCTGCCCTGCCCTCACCTCCACCCCGATGTAGCCGTAGATGGTGTTGCCCTCCTCCAGAACCAGGGTCAGCGGCCGCCGCTGCCATCCGGACGTCAGCCGTTCCCGCATCCCTGGAGCCGTAAGCAGAATGGGGTGGGGCAGACGTACCGGGTGAAAGGAGACAAAAAGCCCCTCTTCCCCCTCGGCCAGCACATCCCCGCGCTGGAGCCGCATCTGCCAGACCTGGCTGCTCCGGTAAGAGGTGTCCACCGCCAAACAGGCGGGCAGATCCGAGGGCGTCGCCGGACGGATGATCATCCTTTCGTCTCTCCTTTCTTCCCGCGGGTACGGCGGGCCCGCCGCACCATCTCCTCAAAGGCCACCTGTTGATCCATCAGTTTGGCATAGAGGTAGCGCAGGATGATCTTGAGCGCCGCCGCAAACGGCACCGCCAGGAAAAGGCCCAGCACGCCGCCGATGCTCCCGCCGGCCAGGACGGCAAAGAGCACCAGAAGCGGGGGCAGGTCCACCATGTAGCCGATGACGGGCGGGAGGACGATATTTTCCTCAAACTGGTTCAGGCCCACGTAAAGCAGCACCACCACGACGGCCAGGGTCAGGTGGCTCCAGCCGAAGGGCGTCTCCGGCTGGAAAAGCGTTACCAGCACCGTGACCCCGCCGGAGATGAACGGGCCGATGAGCGGGACGATGTCCATCAGGCCGCCGAACAGGGCCAGCACCACCGCGAAGCGCACCTGCAGGATGGAAAGGCCGATGCTGAGGACAATGCTGACCAGCACGATGCGTACCAGTTGGGCCCGGAGGTAGGCCGAGAAGGCCAGGTGGATACGCTGGAGGAGGGTTACGAGTTCTTCCCGCAGCGGCCGGGGAACCAGTTCCAGCAGGTTCTGGACCCACCGCTCGCCAAAGAGCAGACAGTGGAAGGTGGCCACCAAAAAGACGATGATCCGCAGCACCGTCCCGACCACCAGGCTGACGCCGGCCAGGACCTGCCCCGGCAGGCTGCGCGCCAGGCCGGTCAGCCACTCCCCCACTTGCTCGCCAAAGGTCTTCAGGTCCAGCCGGATGCCCAGGATGACCCATTCCTTCTGCTCGGTAATATAATCCTGGATGGCGGCGACGATGTCCTGGATGGTTTTGACCAACTCCTGGTACTGCCGGGTGATGACCGGGACGAGATAGGCAATGCCCCAGTAGATCAGGCTGCCCACAGCCAGGTAGAGCAGGATGATCCAAATGAATCGGGGCACCCGCGTCGTCCGGTTCAGCCACTTGATGAGCGGGTGAAGCACATAGGCCACCAGGATGGCCCAGAAGAAGGGAATGGCCACATCCAGCACCCGCCAGAGGAGCAGGACGGCCAAAAGGAGCACAACCCAGACGGTAATGATTTTGGCCCGCGTCGAGAAGCGCAACGACTCCACCAAGTCCTCCTCGGGGAAAAGCCGGCCTGTTTTCTCAAGAGACCAAAGCCGCCTGCCTTATTATATCATGGAGAGATGGAAACAACAAACATTTTGCAACCATGCCCCTGCCGTGTTATAATCGGCTGGCCGGTTGTCCCGATGGGTCCGGCGTTCGGCCGGAGCAGGCGACGCGGGAGGTAGTTTGAAGGCTCACCTCAAGATTTCTGGCAAAAGGGCAATGGCACTGGTCGGCGGCGTGGGGCTGGCCAGCCTGGCTACCTATGCCCTGCGCCACCGCTTTCCTCCCTGGGATAGCGCCGTCTTCCTGGTCGGGGCGCTGGCCCTCTTCCTATGGGGCGCCCGGACGGAGGAGGTGGAGTCTCTTTGGCCTTCCCCGGCCGAGGAGGAACCCTTTTCCCTCCAGCAGTGGTACGTCATCGGTGGAGCCTTTTTCTTCGGGGCGCTCTCCTGGTTCACTTTTTCCGAAAACCGCCTCAGCCGGCCGGGCCTCCTCTGGCTGGCGTTGGCCATCGCGGCCATCTTCGTCGCCGCATGGCCTCGACATCCGATTTCCTCTCCCCAACCGCGGGACCGGCTTTCTCCCCGCGTCCGCCTGCTGGCCCTGCTGGGAATCGTCCTCCTGGGGGCCGCCTTCCGCCTCTATAGGCTGGATAGCCTCCCCAGCGATATGTTCAACGACCTGACCTATAACTACCGCGAGACGGAGCAAATCCTGCGCGGCGAGTGGATGATCTATGCCACCGGATTCCCCGGCCGGGAACCGCTCCTTTTCTACCTGACCGCCCTCCTGGCCCAACTGACCGGCCTGAACTTTTATACGCTCAAACTGATCACCGCCCTCGTCGGCACAGCCACCCTGCCGGTGATCTACCTCCTGGGTCGGGAACTCTATGGCGACCTGGTGGGACTGGTCGCGGCACTCCTGCTGGCCGTGGCCAAGTGGCACGTGCTCATCAGCCGGGTGGGCTTCCGGGGCATCCTGACTCCGCTGATGGCGGCGCTGGTGGCCCTTTTCCTCCTGCGAGGGCTCAGGAGCGGCCGGCGGAGCGATTTCCTCTGGGCCGGCTTCTTCCTGGGACTCTCCCTCTATACCTACACGGCAGCACTGGCCCTCTTTCCGGCCACCTTCCTGGGGCTGACCCTCTACGCCCTGGCCGGCCGCGCCCGCGACCTCTGGCGGGTGCGCCGTTCGCTCCTCCTGGCCCTTCTCGTGGCCCTCCTCGTCGCCCTCCCGATGCTGCGCTATATGCTCGTGGACGGCCGGGAGGCGTTCTGGTTCCGCCCGCTGACCCGCGTCGGCGAGGTAGAGGAAAACTATCCGGGTCCGCCCGGGGAAATCCTCCTGGGCAACCTCCTGCGCACGGCCGGGATGTTCCACATCCGGGGCGACGTGGTCTTTCGGGTCAACGTCCCGGAGGACCCCCACCTGGACGGCGTGGCCGGCACCCTTTTCCTGGTCGGCCTGCCCCTCCTCCTGGCCCGCTGGCGGCGGGGCGGAAACGCCCTGGTGCTGGTCTTTTTCGTGGTCATGCTCCTTCCCACCGCGCTGGCACTGGCCTTCCCGCGGGAGGTGCCCGGGGCGGTGCGCAGCGGAGGAGCCATGGCTACGGTGATGCTCTTTCCGGCGGTCGCGGTGGCCGTGCTCTGGGAGCGGCTGGGGGCACTTTTCCCAATGCTGCGTTCCTCCTGGGGCTGGGGAGGGCTTCTGGCCGCCCTGGCCCTGGCCTCCGGCCTGCAGAACGCCCACCTGTGCTTCGTGGAATACCCCAGGTTCCTCCCCTACGAGAATTACCCCCTCTACCGGGAAATTGCCCGCGTCATCGACGAGTTCGGTCGCGACGGGGCGGTGTATTTGAAGAGCGTTCCTTTCTGGGACGATAAGGACGCCATCCGCCTGCAGACGAAAGAGCACCCGGAGTGGGGGCTGCATGGGGAAGTGCTCACCGAGATCGACCGGGCCTTTTTCGCTTCCCAGGGAGCCGGCCAGGGGGCGGTCATCGTGAATCCGGAACAGGACCGAACTTCCCTCCTGTTCCTGCAGGAGATGTTTCCTCACGGCCTGACCTTTTACTACCGCGACGGGCAGGGGCGGCCGCAGTTCGCCATCTTTCTCTACCGGCGGGACGATTTCGTTCCCTAGGAGGACCGATGGAAGAGCAACATTTCGACCTGGTCGTTATCGGCGGGGGGCCGGGTGGATACGTCGCCGCCATCCGGGCCCGGCAGTTGGGGGCGCAGGTGGCCCTGGTGGAGCGGGAACGGGTTGGGGGGACGTGCCTGAACCACGGTTGCATCCCCACCAAGGCCCTCATCCACAGCGCCGAGGTGCTGCGCCTGGCCCGGGAGGGCGGGCGCTACGGCGTGCCGGGGGCGGAAGGGGCACGGCCCGACTTCGCCCGAATGCAGGAGCGCAAGGCAGAGGTGGTGGAGACGCTGGTCGGCGGGGTGGAAAAGTTGCTTCGGGATCACAGGGTGCACCTGCTAGCCGGGACGGCCGTCCTGGAGTCCCCCCGTACCGTCCGTGTCCGGCCGGCCGGGGGAACGGAGGTGCTGCTGGAGGCCGGCCGAATCATCCTGGCCACCGGCTCGGAGCCTGCTCCGCTCCCGGTCCCCGGGGCCGGCCTCCCCGGCGTGCTGGATTCGCGGGACCTCCTCCAGATTCGGGAAGTCCCCTCCTCCCTGGTCGTCATCGGAGGTGGAGTGATCGGCATGGAGATGGCCGTCCTCTTCCACCTTCTCGGAAGCCGGGTGAGCGTGGTGGAGATGCTGCCGAACATCCTTCCGCCGGTGGAACCGGAACTGGCCCGACGCTTTGCGGCCCTGGTGCGACAGATGGGCCTGGCACTGTACACCGGGGCGCGGGTGCAGGAGATCGTTTCCGACGAGGACGGCCGGCTGGGGGTCGTGTTCGAGGGGAAGAAGGGGACGGAGACGGTCTGGGGGGAACGGGTACTGGTAGCCACCGGCCGCCGCCCCTCCGACGGAGGGCTGGACCTGGAGCGTCTGGGCATCGCCCGTTCCGGCCGGGCCATTGCCGTGAACGATCGCCTGGAGACAAGCCTTTCGGGCGTCTATGCGGTGGGCGATTGCACCGGCGGGACACTCCTGGCCCACCGCGCTTTCTACCACGGCGAGGTGGCGGCGGAGAACGCCTGGGGCAGGGAGCGGCGGGTGGACGAGCACGCCATCCCCTACTGCGTCTACACCTGGCCGGAACTGGCCGGGGTGGGGTGGACGCTGGAGCAGGCCCGGGCGGCCGGCCGACCCTGCCAGGAGGCGCGTTTCCCCTTCTCCGCCAACGGCCGGGCCCTGGCGATGGGCGAGACGGCCGGCCAGGTGCGCCTGGTCTACGATGTCGAGGAGGGGACGGTGCTGGGGGTGCACCTCCTGGGACCGTATGTGAGCGAACTCCTGGGCGAGGCTACCCTGGCCGTGCAGGCCGGGATTCGGGTCTGGGAGATGGCCGAGACGGTGCACGCGCACCCCACTCTTTCCGAGGTGCTGGGGGAGGCGGCCAAAGCGGCAGCCTGGGGCGAGGCCATCCATTGCAGGAAAATATAGGGCAGATGCCGGGAGGCGCAGCGGTGGAGGAAGAGCAGGTTCTGGAACGGACGGCCCGGATGTCCCATCTCCGGGAAGGGCCGGCCGGCGTGGCTGCCCTGTTGCGGCTCCTCTACCATCAGTCCCCGCTGCCCACGCAGGAACTGGCCCGCCGGCTGGGTTGGCCGGTGCCGGTTGTGGCGGCGGTGCGGGGGGAACTGGAGCAGGCCGGCCTGCTCCAACGCACGCCCGGAGGAAGCGCCCTGAGCGAACGGGGAGAGGCTTTTGCCCGAGAGGTGCTCGGCCTGGGGAGGCTCCAGGACCCCCTCTGCCCGACCTGCGCCGGCCGTCGCATCGTCCTGGACCCGGTCCGCTGGGGAAACGTCCTGGCCCGCCTGGAGGAAGCGCACCGTGCCAATCCCCCCGTGGATACCACCCTGGATCAGTCCCACGGCCTCCCGGAGACGGCGCTGCGTCGTGCTCTCCTGATGTACCGTGAGGGTGCGCTGGAGGGGAAAGAGGTGCTCCTTCTGGGGGATGACGATCTGGTCTCCGTGGCCATCGGGCTGCTTGGCTGCGGGGAAGAGGAGCAAGGAGACAAGGGAGCGGTGCGGGTACGGCGATTGGTGGTCGTGGATGTAGACCGGCGTTTCCTGGAGCACATCGCCGGGGCCGGCCGGCGCTGGGGCTTTGCCGTGGAGACGGTATGGCATGACCTGCGCGACCCCTTGCCGGAAGCCCTGCAGGGGGCCTTTGACACGGTGGAGACCGACCCGCCTTATACCCTGCCGGGCCTGCGCCTCTTTCTCTCCCGGGCCCTGGAGGCCCTGCGTCCGGGTGGCGGGCGGGACCTCTTCCTCTCTTACGCCCCCCGCGACCCGGAAGGACAGCGGGCCCTCCTGTGGGAGTGTGTGGAACTGGGCCTGGCCCCCTACTCGGTAACGCCCGATTTTAACCGTTATGTGGCGACGGGGACGCTGGGCGGAAGCGGCCAGTTCCTGCACCTGCGCACCACGCCGGAAGCCCGGCCGGCCGTCTCCGGCCGTTACACCGGGCCGCTCTACACGATGGAGGTGCGCCCGTCCCTGCGGCTCTACCGCTGCTCCACCTGCGGGAGCATCCATCGGGTCGGCCCGGAGGGCGACTTTCCCACCATCGAGCACCTCAAAACCCACGGCTGCCCTGGTTGTGGAGGAAAAACTTTTCGCATCAAGAGAAAAATTTCTGAACGTTCGTCCTTTGACCCGGGGGAGGTCCCATGACGACCGGACGTGAGCACCTTCTCTACGACCTCTGGCTTTCCGATGGGGAAATCCTGAAGTATGTCGAGCCGCTGCGGACCATCGTGGTGGAGGCGGCCCGGCGCGGCGGGGCCAATATCTACCACCAACACTGGCAACAATTTACCCCCTGGGGCGTCACCGGTTTCCTCCTCCTTCGGGAATCGCACATCTCCATCCACACCTGGCCGGAGGAAAATTTTGCCGCCGTGGACCTTTTTCCCTGCGGGCCGATGGACGTGGAGTTGATCGTGCGCCTGTTGCGGGAGGCGCTGCATCCGCAACGGGAGCGTCTGGTGCGCAAGGTGCGCGGTCTTATAGAGGCAGGAGAGGCCGGCCGATGACCCCGATTTACCTTCTCGACCTGAACCGGCATCGCCTGGAGAAGTGGCTGGAAGACCTGGGCGAGCCGCGTTTCCGGGCCCGGCAGTTGTGGCGCTGGCTTTACGTCCACCTGGCCGACGACTTTGCCGTCATGACCGACCTGCCGGCCGAATTGCGTCGGCGGTTGGCCCAGGAGGCCGTCTGTCGTGCCCTGACCTTGCGGGAAGAAAAGGTGGCCCCGGACGGGCTAACGCGCAAGGGGCTTTTTGAACTGGCCGACGGCGAGCGCATCGAAGCCGTGCTGATGCTCTACCACGAGCGGGCCTCGGTCTGCGTCTCCACCCAGGTCGGCTGTGCCATCGGTTGCCCTTTTTGTGCTACCGGGCAGGGAGGCTTTCGTCGCAACCTCTCCGGCGGGGAAATCGTGGAACAGGTGCTGCACCTTGCACGGCGGCTCCGCGCTTTCGGCCGGGACTGGACGGGATTGACGCGGGTCACCCATGTGGTCTTCATGGGGATGGGGGAGCCGCTGGCCAACTACGATGCCACCTGGGCCGCCGTGGAGCGCCTGCACGACCCGAAGGGCTTTAACCTGGGCGCCCGCCGTATGACCATCTCCACGGCCGGCCTGGTCCCCGGCATCCTCCGTCTGGCCGAGGGGTGCCTGCCGGTCAATCTGGCCGTCTCCCTCCATGCGGCCGACGACGAATTGCGCGACCGCCTGGTGCCGCTGAACCGGCGCTATCCGCTGGACGAAGTCTTCCGTGCCCTTCGGGTCTATGTGGAAAAGACACACCGTCGTGTCTCCTTCGAATACGTCCTCATCTCCGGGGTGAACGATTCGCCAGAGCAGGCCCGAAGGCTGGCCGGCCGGCTGCGCGGCTTCCTGGGCCACGTCAACCTGATTCCGCTCAACCCCATCCCGGATAGCGACTGGCACGCGCCGGAGCGGCCGGTGGTCGAAGCCTTTCGGGAGGTGCTGGAACGGGCTGGCATCCCGGCGACGGTACGCCTGGAACGTGGAACGGAGATCTCGGCTGCCTGCGGCCAGTTGCGGGCCCATGCGGAAAGTTCGCCGGGGGCTTCTCCCGACGCCCCGCCCTCCGACAGAGCGTCTCCGCGTTTGACCGGAGGGCGGCCGGCCTTTCCCCGAAACGTTGCCCGCGAGGGAGCGAAATAAACTGCGCTTCTACCGCCGGGACCGGCACCCGTCCCGACCCTTGGAACCGCCCTTGTCCCCCGGCCCGAAGTGTGCGACTGTTCCCGTAGAAGGCCGGATTTCCCACGGCCGGCCTATACCCCGCCAGGCCGTTTGGCCTGTTCGTGGGAAGGCCGCTTGGCGCTTTCCGAGAGGCCGGCCCGGCCCTATACTGAGCATGATAAAAGTCGTACAGGAGGAAACGATGTCGCCAACCGGAAAATGGCTACTTGTATTGCTGATCGTGATCATGGTGCCGGCCGCGGTGGTGGGCACCTTTTTTCTGAGCCGCCTGCTGGCCTCCGCAGCCGTCAGTGGCGCCCCGGCGATCTCCACCTGGCCGTGGTCGGGCGGGGCCGGCCCTTCGAGCGGATGCCTCGCCGCCGGGACGGGGTTCTGCCCCTACGGGGGAGCCTTCGGGGGAGGGCCGGCCGGGGGGACGCTCACCCTGACGGAAGCCCGCGACGCCGTGGAACGCACCATCGCTTCCTGGGACAACCCCGACCTCGTCGTGGGCGAGGTCATGGAGTTTGAGCGCAACTTTTACGCCATCGTCGAGGAAAAAAGCACCGGCATCGGGGCTGTGGAGGTGATGGTGGACAAGTGGAGCGGCGTCGTCGGCCCGGAGCCAGGCCCCAATATGATGTGGAATACCCGTTACGGCATGATGGGAGGCCGCTGGGGCATGATGGGAGGCCGCTGGAGCGGCGGGTCGCCGGCCGTTTCCCCCGAGGAGGCCGCTTCCATCGCCCAGGGCTGGCTGGACCGCAACCTCCCCGGCGTCCAGGTCCGCGCCGACGATATAGACCCCTTCTACGGCTATTACACCCTCCACGTCTGGAAGGACGGCCGCATCTACGGGATGCTCAGCGTCCACGCCCAGACGGGCCAGGTCTGGTACCATTCCTGGCACGGCGCTTTTATCGCCATGCTGGAAGAAGAGGAGGAAGCCCGATGATGATGTTCTGGGGTTGGGGCATGTGGTTCATGGGGCTGTTTTTCCTGGTCCTCATCTCCCTTCCCATCCTGACGGCCCTCCTGGTGTTCTGGCTGGGGAGCCGGGTCCGGGAAAAAGGCGAACGGTGACGTCCCACTTTCAGCGCTCTCCGGAGTCGGTCGTGCCGCGCACCCGGGCCGGCACGCCGTAGGCGATGCTGCGGGGAGGAATGTCGCGGGTGACCACCGAGCCGGCCCCGGTCACGGCTTCGTCCCCGACCTCCACCGGGGCCACAAGCATCGTGTCGCTCCCGATAAAGACGCGCCGGCCCACGCGGGTGCGGTTTTTGCGCCGCTGGGTGTCATAGTTGCAGGTGATCGTGCCGGCCCCGATGTTTGTCTCCTCTCCGAGCTCGGCGTCGCCGATGTAGGCAAAGTGCCCCATCTTGACCCCGGGCCCCAGGCGCGAATTCTTGACCTCGCCAAAGTTGCCGATGTGCACGCCCCGGCAGAGGTAGGCCCCACGACGCAGATGGGAAAAGGGGCCGACGTCCACCTCGTCCTCCAGCGCGGCCCCTTCCAGCACCGAGGCCAGGATGCGACAGCGATTTCCGACCGTCGTGTCCACCAGGATGGCGTTCGGCCCGATGGTGCATTCCTCCCCAACGCGGGTCTGGCCCAGGAGATGGGTATGGGGCTGGATGATGCTATCCTGCCCCACCTCAACCGTATCGTCCATGTAGGTCGAGGAGGGGTCCACGATGGTAACCCCGTTCAGCATGGCCCGTTCGGCGATGCGACGGCGCAGGATGGCTTCGGCCTGGGCCAGTTGCACCCGGTCGTTGATGCCCAGGATCTCCTCCGGGTCGGGGGCCGGATGGGCCAGGACGGTGGCTCCTTGGGCGACGGCCTGGCCGATGAGGGCGGGCAGGTAATATTCGCCCTTGGCGCTGCGCGGGATACGGGGTAGATGCTCCCAGAGCCAGCCCGCCTGGAAGAGGAGGATGCCGCTGCTTACCTCGGGGACGGCCCGTTCCTCCGGGCCGGCATCGGCCTCTTCCACCACGGCCCGGACGCGGCCGTAGGCGTCGCGGATCACGCGGCCATAGCCCCGGGGGTCGGGAAGGATCGCGCTGAGGAGCGTGACGGCCGCTCCGGTTTCCCGGTGGCGGCGGAGCATTTCCTGCACCGTTTCCAGGCGCAGGAGCGGGGTGTCGCCGTAGAGCACCAGGAGTTCATCACAGCGACCTTCTAGGAGAGGGCGGACTTGCCGGACGGCGTGGCCGGTGCCCAGTTGCGGCTCCTGGAGGACATAGCGGTAGGTGGGACCGAGGACGGCCTGAATCTCCGGGGCCAGGTGGCCGAGGACGAGGAGGAGGTGGGCCGGTTGGAGAGCCTCGGCCAGGCGCAAGGGGTAGGTAATGAGCGGACGGCCGGCCAGGAGATGAATCATCTTGCTGTGGCGCGATTTCATCCGGGTGCTCTGGCCGGCGGCCAGGATGACAACAGCCAGGGTAGACATGGGCATCCTCCTTTTTCCCGTATTGTATCACGAAATCACTTCCCTGCGGCGGGATAGAAGAGGGGTTGACCGTACTTTTCCCGGCCGAATCGGGCGATGGCTTCCTGGATCTCCGGCGAAGTCATCCATTCGACCAGGGCCTGGGCCAATTCGGCCTGAAGGTGAGGGTACCGGGCCGGGTTCAGGGGGATCAGGCTGTAAAAGTTGCGCAGGGAGGGGTCGGGGTTCTCGGCGATGGTGGCCCCGCCGACCAGGAGGCGCAGGTTCGGCAGGCGGTCCCGCATGGAGAGGAAGGTGCCCCGATCGGACAGGGTATACGCCCGTTTTTCGTTGGCCAGGAGGAGGGTGGCGCCCATGCCCTGGCCCAGCGAGAGATACCAGGGGCCGGCCGGCTCCACCCCGGCAGCCTCCCATAGTGCTTTCTCCCGACGGTGGGTGCCGGAGTCGTCGCCCCGCGAGCAGAAGAGGGCCTGGTGTTCCATGATGCGGGCCAGCGCCCCGGCGGCGCTTCCCATCCCGGCAATGCCGGCCGGGTCGTCCGCCGGCCCGACGATGACGAAATCGTTGTACATCACCTCGTAGCGGGCCAGGCCGTAGCCGGCGGACACAAAGGCTTCCTCGCCGGCCGGGTCGTGCACGAGCAGCACATCGGCATCGCCCCGCCGGCCCAGTTCGAAAGCCTGCCCCGTGCCCACGGCGATCACGCGCACCCGGACGTTATACCGGGCTTCAAAGTCCGGCAGGATGGCATCCAGGAGGCCGGTGTCGTAGGTGCTGGTCGTCGTGGCCAGGACAAGTTCCGGCCGAGCCGTCCCACCGCAGCCGGTCAGGAGCAAGGCCAGAAGCAGAAGGCCGAGGGGAAGTGCCTTCGCCATACGGGAGACGAAAGCGGATAGGAAGGCGACAAACGCCGGGAGGCCGGGGAATTTGACCCCCTCTTTCCTTCGCAGACGTGCTTCACGCACCTGGCCCTCCACCACCTCCACCACATCCCCCACCTGCACCCAGCCGCCACGTAACACCCGGGCAAAGATGCCTTCGCGGGGCATGACGCAATCTCCGGTGAGTTGGCGGATGGCACAGCCGGTGTGGCACTCTTTGCCGATCTGGGTGACTTCCAGCACCACCTCTGACCCGATCCGCAGCCGGGTGCCGACGGGCAGGGAGCGGAGGTCCAGCCCTTCGGTCAGGATGTTTTCGGCAAAGTCGCCTGGGCCGATTTCCAGACCCTGGGCGCGGATTTTATCTGCGCTTTCCCGGGCCAGGAGGGAGACCTGCCGATGCCAGGAACCGGCGTGGGCGTCGCCCTCCAGCCCGTGTTCGGGGATGAGCCTGGCCCGACCTACGTTCGTCTTGCGCGTCCCCACCTGTTCGCTCGTGCAGACCGCGAGCACCGTTCCCTGTAGGACCATTGGCAACCTCCTAGGCTAACTCGATCGTGCCACTTTTCCCCCCGCTCTTGCGCCGCAGGCGGATATTTTCCAGGCGTATTCCCCGGTCCACCGCCTTGCACATATCGTAGATGGTCAGGCCGGCCACCACCACCGCCGTCAGCGCCTCCATCTCCACGCCGGTTCTGCCGCTGCTCTGGACGGTGGCGGTGATCTCGATGGCGCTTTCCTCCTCGCGGACGGAAAATTCGACGGACACGTGGGTGAGGAGGAGGGGATGGCAGAGGGGGATGAGGTCGGGGGTGCGTTTGGCCGCCATGATGCCGGCCAGGCGGGCCGTGGCCAGGACATCCCCCTTGGGAAGGCCCCCGCTCTGGATGAGGGCCAGTGTTTCCGGCTTCATGACCACCTTGCCGGCGGCCACGGCCTCGCGCAACGTCTCCGGTTTCCCGCTCACGTCCACCATGCGGGCCCGGCCTTCTTCGTCCAGGTGAGACAATTTACCCATGTCTCCTCCTTCTGCCGGTCTGTGCTTACCCTCCGATTTCCGACATGGCGCGTCCGAGGGGAAATTCCCCCTCGGACAGGCGATGGCCGGCCGGCTTCCGGCGAATGGCCTCGATGATGCGTTCTCGCACCTCCCCCGGCCCGGCCCCGTTGCGCAGGAGCGTCCGCAGGTCCACCTCCGCATCGGAAAGGAGACAGGGGCGAAGCCGGCCGTCGGCGCTCAGGCGTAGCCGGTTGCACCGGGCGCAAAAGTGCTCGCTGACCGGGCTGATAAAGCCGATGGTGCCTTCGGCCCCCTCGAGCCGGTAGTAGCGGGCCGGTCCGGCCCCGTCGGGGCCGGCATGGGGCCGGAGCGGGCCCAACGTCTCCTCGATGCGCCGGCGGATCTCCTCCACCGTCACCAGCCGCTCCTGCCAGGCTTCCCGGTTCTCGTCCTGCCAGCGACCGACCGGCATCAACTCGATAAAACGCACGTTCCAGCCTTCCTCCCGTGTCATCCGGGCAAAAAGCGTCACCTCGGAGTCGTTCCAGTGGCGGATGACCACGGTGTTGAGTTTGACCGGGTTCAGGCCGGCCCGACGCGCCGCCTCGATTCCCCGCAGCACGGCCGCAAGGTCCCCGCCCCGGGTCAGGCGGGAGAAGCGTTCCGGGTCCAGGCTGTCCAGAGAGATGTTGACCCGCCGGAGGCCGGCGGAGGCGAGTTCTTCCGCCCGGGTCTCCAGCAGGATGCCGTTGGTGGTCATCGAGAGGTCTTCGACCCCGGGAACGGCGGCCAGAGAGGCGATCAGGCCGGCCAGCCCCTGCCGCACCAGCGGCTCTCCCCCGGTGAGGCGCACCTTTCGGACGCCCAGTTCGGCGGCGACGCGCACGACCTGCACGATTTCTTCGTAGCGCAAAATCTCATCGTGTGGCCGCCAGGGTATCCCCTCGGGGGGCATACAGTAGACGCAGCGGAGGTTGCAGCGGTCGGTGACCGAGATGCGCAGATATTCGATGGGACGGTTCAGCGGATCCAGGCAGGCCATCAGTACACCATTTCTCCCCGGACAAAGGCGGCGGCACGGGGGTCTCGGGGCCGCTCGAAAAAGGTCTCGGTTTCGGCAACTTCCACCAGTTGTCCGTCCAGCAAAAGTCCCACCCGGTGGGCTACGCGGTGGGCCTGGAAGACGTTATGGGTCACCCAGACGATGGTGGTGCCGTGCGCGCGGTTCTGGCGGCAGACGATTTCCTCCAGGAGGGCAACGTGGTAGGGATCCAGGTTGGCCGTGGGTTCATCCAGAAGCAGGACCTCCGGCTCCAGGATCAGGGCGCGGGCCAGAGCTACCCGCTGGGCCTCTCCTCCGGAAAGGGTGCGGGCCGGCTCGTCGGCCAGGGAGCCCAGGCCGACCTGCTCCAGCATCTCGGCGACCTTTTCCCGGAAACCGCGCCGGCCCCGCAGGTACAGGCCGTAGGCCACGTTGTAGGCGACGGTGCCCTCCAGGAGAAGAGGACGCTGGAAGACGGTGGTAATGCGCCGGCGGACGGCCAGGGGAACGCGGCCGTCGTAGCAATTTCCCTGGAAGTAGATGCAGCCGGATGTGGGCGGCTCTAGGAAGTTGAGCAGGCGTAGCAGGGTGGATTTGCCGGCTCCGCTGGGGCCCACCAGCCCCAAGATTTCCCCCCGGAAGATGGAAAGTTCCTCTACGGCCAGGACCTCGCGCCGGCCGTAGACTTTGCGCACCTGTTCTAAGCGGAAGACTTCCCCAGCATTCATTGTTCGATGCTCTTGCCCTGCAACCAGATCACCAGGCCGTTCAGAAGGAAGGCGGTGAGCAGAAGGACCAGCCCCAGGGCCATGCCCAGGGACAGATTCCCCCGACGGGTTTCCAGAACGATGGCCGTGGTCAGCACCCGGGTGCTTCCGGCGATGTTGCCTCCGACCAGCATCACCGCGCCGACTTCGGAGATAACGCTTCCGAAGCCGGCCACCAGGGCGACCACGATTCCGGCGCGGGCCTGACGGACGATCGTCCAGGCGGCTTGCCAGTCCGTTGCCCCCAGGGAGAGGACCTGGGTGCGCAGGGCCGGCTCCACGCCCAGCACGGCGGCCATGGTGAAACCGGCCACGATAGGGGAGGCGATGATCGCCTGGGCCAGCACCATCGCCTGGGGGGTGAAGAGCCAGCCCAGTCCGCCCAGCGGCCCGCTATGGGAAAGGAGGAGGTAGACCACCAGGCCGACCACGACGGGGGGCAGGCCCATGCCGGTATAGAGGAAGGCGATGACCAGCCGCCGGCCGAGGAAACGTTTCAGCCCCAGGACGACCCCCAGCGGGATACCCAGGAGGGTGCTCAGAAGGAGGGCCGTACCCGAGACGCGCAACGAGAGGAGGACGATGCCCAGGAGTTCGGGATCGCCGCCGAAAAGGCGCTGCAACGCCGTCCAGAGCGTGGTCAAGATGCTTTCGATGGCCGGCCTCCTTGCTTACCCCGGCCTGCTCGTCCGACTTGCTCTCCAGAGGGATAAAACGGGCGCCTCCCCGGAAGGAGACGCCCGTTGGTGTACCGGTCCGGCTTCTCCTTTCCAAGGCTGGGAGGCCTCGCCGTTTCCAGCGCTGCCCTCGGAGCGTTTACACGCTCGCCGGCCGTCGGCCATGGAGGGATGCCTCTTTAGAACCGACGGCTCGGAGAAGCAACCTAATTATACTATGAGCCCAGGGAAATGTCAAGAGGGGATCCCAAATTTTTCGGAGATCAAGTAGGCGAGGCATACCTTGCCCGTACTTAAAACCCGGCCTCGGGGAGCGGCGGGGATAAGCAGGGAAAGAGAATAGGCCGGGGAACGGGGGAAGAAAATCGTCCGAGGATTTCCGGAACCTTTGGGAAATCCCCACCCGTGTTTTCAAGGTATCGGGGAGGGGCGAGGCATGCCCCACCCGTACTTGCCCTAAAATAGTTGGAAAAAAAGCAATTTGACAAAACAGGGAAGATGTGGTATAATATCTTTGTACAAGAGGGCAGGATGCCCTGGGACAGGTGGCCGATCTACAAGAGCCGAAAGGAGGTGGAGAGGGGAACAGAACCTTCCCGGGCCGGCCCCGGAGGAAAGCGCGGGCAGCGGGCCGGCGTTCCCTGTCGAGGCAGGCATCCCACCTGCCGTGGAATGCTCCGGTAAGGAGGAAACCGATGCGTGTCCCTATCTCCGCTTTCCTTGTGTTCTTCACCTTGCTTCTGGCCGGCTGCACCC
>DAOUAK010000045.1:0-2104 GCA_034433695.1 Chloroflexia bacterium | reverse complement strand
GACGGAGAGGGGAGAGGGGGCCAGGGGGTGAGGGGTGAGGCCACGCCCGCTGGTACGACCCGGCCCTGGGGAGATTTCTGCAGCCGGATACGGTTCAACCCGACCCGGGCGACCCCCAGCAACTGCACCGCTTCAGTTATGTGCGCAACAACCCGGTGCTGTATCGAGACCCCACCGGGCACAAGTTCATAGCCGGCTACGCCGAAGAAGGATCCGAACGGGGCCCCCGTGTATACATCGTGGGTGGTGGTAGAAACATCGTGGATGACTTTGCTACGAGAGCGCGTGCCTACTCCGATGTGGCGGCACTTTTCCTCAGATGGTTGACAGAAACGGGGCCAGAACACGTTGCTTCTGGTCCCAAGTCTTCTTTCGTCCAACTACTTCAGCATGAAGAAGGGGTGAACGCCGTCCGGGAGGAGTTCAAAACACGGGGATGTCCATCCGGATCTTTTGGCCGTCATTACGATGCCCAACAGTGGGGAACATTTGCTCGAGAAATGGTTCAAGCACTGACAGGAGACCCAGTAGGGGCCTTCCTGGGATCATACGACGTCGAGATATTGAATGACCGAGGCGGTGAGGAAGTGGAAATCCATGTATATAACCTCACAAGTCGAGAATCCTTCTTACGCTTCCCGGGTATCGGCCCGTTGTTGCAGAGGAAAAGCCGTGAACAGACACAAGGCCTGGATAACTGGGGCGGAGACATGGACGAAGATTTTTGGTGGTATGAACCGAATCCTTGTCCCGAATAGATACTCCATCCCCTTCCCTGGCATCCTGGGATGGACCAATCCGGATGTTTCACCTAGGGGGTGACTCTTCTTCAGCGAGGAGGGGCGCCCGAACCAGAAGTCCGGTTCGTAGCGATAGGAGGAAAGAAGATGAAGAAAATGCTACAGTTTTTTTTACCGCTAGGCCTAGGCCTGCTGGCTATAACTTCGTGCCAAGTGGAGGGGTACGTAAATCCTGCGCCAACTTTGCAAGACTCCGACTTAGTAGGCATCTGGGATGCCAACTATAGTGTATATCAAGATTACGACCGGGATTGGGCCAAAACCATGGGTTTTGAGACTCTCACTTTGCGGGCCGATGGCACGTACCGGCAGGTGTACAATGATGGGAAAGGGCATATACGGGAGGAAAAATGGAAAAGGTGGTGGGTGTATCGGTTTCCTGACGGGAGGGTGGGACTCTGGCTCGACGGTGGCTGCTTCTTTCCGCTGTACATAGACATGCGACTTTCTCCTCTGACTACTCCATGCGGGGAGGGCATTTACTACTCAACCAACAATGATGGTACCGGTCATCCCTTGAACCTATGGGAATACGGGGCGGGGGTCCTTCTCTACGTACGCGTTCCTGTGGATGAGCCAGGGGAAATACACTTGAGGTATCCGCCGGTATACGACCCGGATACACCGATTATCGTGACGTTTCGGCGTCTGGCGGTTTCCCCCTCAAGCGTTGATAATGAGGAAAACCGGCACAACGGTCAGTAGCTCTTTAACAATCCAGATATGCTCAGTCAGGTCAGCAACCATCGTCAGGGTTCGCAACAGCCGGTGGCGCAACGGGTTATCGGCGATCTTAATCCACAACGTCTTGAATAGGCGGGCGGAAAGTCCTCCTAGGCTGCTGCCTGATGCAGCTCGACATCCTGCGCACCGGCCGGCCGTTGCTGAGGCAAAGTCAATAGGCGCGCTTCACATCGGCCCCCGACCGTGGCCTCGAGAATGCTACAAGTCCCCGGAGGGGGCCGGCGGTGGAGCCTCGGGGCGGTTTCCAGGCTTGGTTTTCCGATCCCGCGAAATGAGGCGTGTATCCGGCTCGGGTATCATCGTGTTCTAGAACCGGCCGCCGGCATCGCTCTCGAAGTGCCTTCTTGTTTGCAGCGGTTGACTCCGAGGACGTTAGCCGGTAGGAGGTCTAATGATGCGAAGAGAAGTAAACCGATGGGGTATCTTGTTGCTTTTGGGATGGGCCGCTGGGCTAGTAGCAGGCCTGGTGCCCGGGCTACCGGGGCTGAGCGGACCACAGGTTGCCGGTGCCCAGGGCCAGAACGTCGAACTGGTGGGGCAGATTGGGGGAGCCACCTATG
>DAOUAK010000044.1:0-3042 GCA_034433695.1 Chloroflexia bacterium | reverse complement strand
CACAGGCACAGGCGGGGGCGTGGAGGTAGGGGAGGGAAGGGGAGAGGCCGATGGCGACGATGGAGTAGGCCGAAAGTTATGCTCTGAGGAACAGGCGAGAAGAAGGAAAAGCAAAAGGGAAAAAGTCGGGAAACGGAGGAACTTCATCGGGCCTCCTACACGTCTTCCAGCGATGGACCTTCCTGCCAGTAGAGTTCCAGCGAACCGATGCGCACCATATCGCCCGGACGAACGCCGGCCTGACGGAGGGCCTCCTCGATTCCACTGGCCCGCAGGAAACGCTGGAAGCGGTCGGAGGCCTCTTCGTTCTCAAAGTCGGTCATGGCGGCCAGACGCTCGACCTGGATGCCCCGGACGCGGAAAACCTCGCCCTCGCGCTCCACGGTAAAGGCGCGTTCGTCGGCCGGCGGCGGGACGAAAAGGAGCGTCTCCTGACGGGGAGTCAGCTCATAGGCCGGCGGCAGTTCCTGGAGAAGGAGGGCAGCGCGTTTCATCAGGGCCATCACGCCTTCCCCGGTAGCCGCGGAGATGGGGAAGATGTCTTCTGGAGGTACAGGGAGTTCCCGGCGCAGCGTCTCATAGCGGGCACGGCCGGCCGGCAGGTCCATCTTGTTCACGGCCACCAGTTGTCGTCGGGTGGCCAGTTCCGGGCTGTACTGAGACAGTTCTCGATTCGTAGCCTGATAGTCGGCCAGAGGGTCGCGCCCGTCCACCCCGGCTCCATCGAGGACATGGATCAGTAGGCGGGTGCGCTCGATATGGCGGAGAAAGTCCAGCCCCAGCCCGGCTCCCCGGCTGGCTCCTTCGATCAGGCCGGGGATGTCGGCCAGGATGAAGGAAAAGTCGCCCACCGTGACCACGCCCAGATTCGGGGAAAGGGTGGTGAAGGGATAGGGAGCGATCTTGGGCCGGGCGGCGCTGACGGCAGCCAGCAGGGTAGACTTGCCGGCGTTGGGGTAGCCTACCAGCCCGACGTCGGCAATTAACTTCAGTTCCAGTTGCAACCAGCGCCCTTCTCCCGGCTCCCCCTTTTCCGCCAGGCGAGGGGTCTGGTGAGTAGGGGTAGCGAAGGCGGCATTGCCCCGTCCGCCGCGCCCGCCCCGAGCCACCAGGAGACGCTGGCCGGGAGCCAGGAGGTCCACCACCAGGCCAGCCTCTTCTCCCACCCCGCGCACCACCGTCCCCGGCGGCACGGGAATCTCCAGATCGTCCCCATCGGCCCCATGTCGGCGGGCCGACCTTCCCGGCCGGCCATCAGGAGCGCGAAAGTGCTGGCGGCGTTGAAAGGAAAGGAGCGTGTTCAGGCGGGGTTCTACCACCAGGTAGACATGCCCGCCCCGCCCTCCGTCGCCGCCGTCCGGCCCGCCGTAGGGCACGTGCTTTTCCCGGCGGAAGGAGATGCAACCGTCACCCCCCTTGCCGGATTGGACAAAGATGCGTGCCTGATCGTAAAGCATCGCCACCGTACCCTCTTGCGAGGGCCATTGTAGTACAGCGGCCCCTCCCCGTCAAACCGCCGGCCGGCCTCCCTTTGGAGGCACAGCCCCGGACGTCCCCCTGGGGGTATCCCCGTTTCCGGCCGACGGGCCGGGCCTCGCGGGTGCAAGGCGTGTCCCGATGCGCCGGCCCCTTGGGGGCGCGGCTCCGGGCATCCCCCCCTGGGGGCATCCCCGCCTCCGGCCAGCGGGCCGAACCCTGCGGGTACAAGGCATCCTCCGAAGCGCCGGCCGGTCCCTTGGGAGGCGCGGCCCCGGGCATCCCCCCTTGTGGGCATCCCCGCTTCCAGCCGGCGGGTCGAACCCTGGGGGCCCAGCCGGCGCAGGCTGACGGTGGGCGCAATAGCGCCCGAGGAGGTCGATTTCAATCGGCGCCATTCCCGGCCGGCGGGTCGAACCCTGGAGGCCCGGCGGCGCAGGCCGACGGTGGGCGCGAGGGCGTCCGAGAAGGCCGATATCCACCGGCGCAATGCCCGGCCGGCTCCTTGGGGGCGCTGCCCCGGACATCCCCCTGGGGGCATCTCCGCTTCCGGCTGGCGGGCCGAAGCCTGGGGGCCCGTCGGTGCAGGCCGACGGTGGGCGCAACAGCGCCAAGGCCGATTTCGGCGCGACACCGGGCCGGCAGTCTCCCCCTAGCGCCCCAACTCATCGCTCATCCCAATAGTCCGGGCGTCGTCCCCCGCGCACCCCACGTGGGTGGGGGTCCTTACAGGTCATCCGGAGCAGGCGTGGGGGAAGGAGCCCCGGCCTCCTCGACAAAATACACTGGCTCGGCCATCCATCCCTTCACCCGCTGGGCTCGTAACCACCGATAGACCCGCTGGGAAATGAGCACATAGGGATCGGCAGCCGGAAGTTCCCCGAACAGTTCCGCCGTTCGGTTAAAGTCGTGGGCCTGGTCCAGGACTGCGCGCGGGTAGTAGATAGGCGTGTCCTCGTTGTATTTGATCCGGCCCCAGTAATGGGTGTGCTTGATGAAACGGGCGGTGGTGCCGCAGGTAGGGCAGTGCTCGACGCTCTGGAACTCGGTGGGTGGGGCGGCCATGGGAGGAAGGGTATGAGTAACCACCAGTTGGTAGAGGGGGGGATCACCCTGTTGGGGTTTTCGATAGTGCCACACCGGCCGCACGGAGAAGCCGGTGAAGCTGGCCTCCTGGAGCATCTGGGCCAGGCGGGGGGAGAGGATCACCTGAAAGCCGTAGGTCAAGGAGAGGTCTCGCTTGCCCATTTTGCGGGGGTTAACCAAAAGGTCGCGCACCTGTTCGAGTTCGGCGCGGCAGGCCGGACAGCGCCGATGCGAGGCCTTGGGGCCGCCTTGATAGCCGTCCTCCTCCAGGTCGTAATAGTCGTCACCGATCGCCTGGTTGGTGGGCCCCCAAATCAGAAGGGGGGCAGAGAACAACTCCTCGTCGGTATATTTGGGCCATATCCTTGGAGGAGAAACCAGGTGAGCGACCGATTGCAATTCTTCCATCGTGAAGTGCAGGGCCTTCTCCCCTTCCACTTTCACCTCATAAAACGATCGCTCTGGATTGACCGCGATTAC
>DAOUAK010000043.1:0-28170 GCA_034433695.1 Chloroflexia bacterium | reverse complement strand
GCCCACAAAGGAAGGAGAGCGATGACGGTTCTGGGCGGGCTGTGGCGGCTATTCTTCTGTCCGGGTTTCATAAGCGCCCTTCTCCTGGGGCTTCTGGTCCGGGGTCTGGCCGGCTGGCTGGGAGCACGGATCCGCGGCCGGCCGGCGCCGCCACCGTGGTGGCCCCTGGAGGAGGTGCTTTCCCTGGCCGGCAAGACTCCACGGGGGCCGCAGCCGGCCGTCTGGCCGGGTCTGGCCGCTCTGCTGGCCCTCTCCGGGGCGACCGCGCTCCTGCCCTGGCCGGGTGCAGCGCGGCCGGCCGAACTGCCCGGCGACCTGGCCGTCTACCTGGCCCTCCTGGCCGTTCCTCCTCTGGCCCGTCTCCTGGCCGCGAGCCTGTCGCTCTACCCCCCGGCTGCCCTGGGGCTGCGCCGGCAGGCCCCCGTCGAACTGGCCCGCCTGCTGCCGCTCACCCTGACGGCAGCTGCGCTCCCCCTGGCAAGCGGTCGGGCAGCGCTGGCCGGACGGATGTCGCCTTCCCCCGAACATGCCCTCCTTTCCCTGGCGATGGCCGCGCTTCTCCTCGTCCTCCTCCCCTGGCCACTTTGGGATCGGGACGAGTACGATGCCCCCCTGGCCGGGCTGGGAGGAAGGACGCTGGCCCTTTTCCGCGCCCTGGAAGCCCTGGAACTGGCGGCCCACCTGGGGCTGGTCGCCGTCATCCTGCGGGCCGGCACCTTTCTTCCGCCGTATCTGGACGGGCTGGAGGTCGCGGTGGCCCTGGTTGGAGGTATGCTGGCTCTGGCTTTCCTGAATCCCGATGGACGGCGTTCCCTTCTGCCCGAGGTGGCCCGGCGGTACACCCGCTGGGCGCTGCCGGCCGCGGCGCTGGTGGCCTTCCTGGGGTGGTGGCTGCGTTAGCGAGGTGCCGGAATGGTTGTGCTGGAAGCGCAGGGACTGCGCAAGGTCTACGGCAAGACGGTGGCGGTGGACGACCTGACCCTCTCCCTGGAGCAGGGCGAAGTTCTTGGATTCCTGGGGCCGAACGGGGCCGGGAAAACGACCACCATGAAGATGCTGGTGGGGTTGGTCCGCCCCACCTCCGGCCGGGCCCGCGTCCTGGGCCGACCGCCAGGAGACCCGGCGGTGATGGGGAGGATCGGCTTCCTGCCGGAGCACTTTCGCTTCCACCCCTGGCTAACCGCGGCCAACTTCCTGGACTTTCATGCCCGTCTCCTCCATATGCCGGCCGAGCGGCGCCGGAGGCGCATCCTCGAACTCCTGGAACGGGTCGGCCTGGCCGACCGCGCCCGCTCGCGGCTGGCCGAATTCTCCAAGGGGATGCTCCAGCGTATCGGGCTGGCCCAGGCCCTCCTGAACGAACCCGAACTGGTCTTCCTGGATGAGCCGACTTCCGGGCTGGACCCCCTGGGGCGGCGGGAGGTCCGTGAACTCATCGGCGAACTACGGCGGGAGGGGGTGACCGTCTTCCTGAACTCGCACCTCCTGAGCGAGGTGGAGATGTCCTGCGACCGGGTGGCGATCATCAAGCGTGGGCGGGTGGTGCGCACCGGAACGCTGGACGAACTGGCCGGCGCGACGCTGGAGGTGGAGGTGCGGGCCGGCGGAATCACGCCGGAGGTGCGGGCCGACCTGGAGCGCTGGGGACAGGTCCTCCGGGAGGAAAAGGACCTCTTGACCCTGGCCGTGGCCGATCGGGAGGCCCTGCCGGCCATCGCCCGCCACCTGGTGGAGGGCGGGGCTCGTCTCTATGCCCTATCGCCGCGACGGTTGTCCTTAGAGGAACTTTTTGTGCGTATTATGAAGGAAAGCGAATGAGCGTTCTGACCGTAGCCCAACTGACCTTTCTGGAGGCCCGCCGGCGTAAACTTTTCTCGATCATCCTGGCCGTCGGCCTGCTTTCGTTGTTCCTCTTTGCCCTGGGGTTCTACTTTATTGAGCGGGGACTGAGGACTTCGATGGACGTGGTTCAAAGCGCCGTCCGGAGCACCCTGCTTCTGGTGGGGCTATACGGGGTGAATACCCTGAGCGTGACGCTGGGTGTACTGATCTCGGTGGACACCATCTCCGGGGAGATCGCCTCGGGCACGATTCAGACCATTGCCACCAAGCCGTTACGGCGCTGGGAGATCGTCGCGGGCAAATGGCTGGGGCTGGCGACGATGCTGGCCGCCTTTGTTCTGGGGATGGCCGGCGGGATGATTGTCTCCGTCTGGGCCATCTCCGGCTACCTCCCCGGCCGCCCGCTGGAAGGGATAGGGCTGATCATCCTGGAGGGGTGGGTTTTCCTGAGCCTCTCGCTTCTGGGGGGGACGTACCTGCCGCCTCTGGGCAACGGGGTGGTGGTGCTCATGCTGTACGGCCTGGACTTTGTGGCCGGCTGGATCGGGCAGATCGGGGAACTGTTATCCAACCGGACAACGATGATCATCGGTACCGTCGTCCGCTTCCTCGTCCCCGGAGAGGCGATGTGGCAGCGCGCCGCCCATGTGATGGAGCCGGCCCCCCTGGTCGGTCTGACCCCGTTCACGATAGGCGGCGATCCCGGCGTGGGGATGGTGGTCTACACCCTCCTGTACCTGGTGGCCGTCCTGGGCATTACCGTCTACCTGTTCGGGCGAAGGGACCTTTGAGGGCAGACCGGACGGCCGGCCTGACCTGCAACGGTCGCCTCTCCGGCGTAGATAAGGGATCGCCCCGCCCGCCTACGCCAGGCTGGCCCTTTTGCAGGGGGGAGTCCCCGATGGCCGGCGGCGCGAAGCGACCGCGCAGGCGACAATGTGCTCCGGGGGCGATTTTCCCCCGGCCTTCGGCGGGCACCCCACCCTCGGGTTCCCACCCCGTGGCGGGAGAGGACAGGGCGGAGTCCTTTCGGCCGGTGGACCGGGCCGGCCCCTGGGCAGCGTGTTGGTACTTTCGCCAGATGGTGGGATAATGTACCTGGAGGTGTTCAAATGCCAAAATTCTGTATCCATTGCGGTTCTCCCCTGGTGCCCGAGGCCCGCTTTTGCGGCCAGTGCGGTCGGCCGGTTCAGGAAACTCCTGCCGTCCCGCAACCGGCGGCCCCTCCCCCGCCGACGGCGGCTCCGGCCGAGCCGATCCTGGGCATCATCTCCCTGCAACGGCGTAAAGGGCTTACAGGTGCCGAGACGTTCAACATGGTGGTGACACCGCAGCGCCTCGTCATGCTCCCCGTCACGAATAAGGAGTTGCAGGAGGCGGTCAAGGCGGCGCGGGATCAGGCCAGGGCCGAGGGGAAGGGCTTTTTCGGCCAGATCGGGGCCCAGTTGGGCTGGTTGAACGTGCTTTACCGCCAGTATCAGGAGACCCCCCTGAATCTGCTGCTGGCCCAGAAACCGGGCAGTTTGGTCCTCTATCCCCAGGAAATCCGTTCCATCCAACTGCGGGGGACAGGTGGCCTCCGCTTCTTGCCCGATGAGGAATCGGGACAGGAACGGCCCGAGATGACCATTGTCACCACGGCCGGCAAGCAGAAATGGGAACTGGTCAACATGTCGGATCGGGACGCCCGGAACATCCTGAGGCAGGTTCTGGGGGAACTGGTGCGCTAAGGGGCCGGCCGGGGAGGGGAAAAAGCCGGCCGGCGTTTCCTGTTACTCCCATCCCGAGCGGCAAGAAGCGAATCGGCCGCCAGGGGAAAATCTTTCCCTACTCCGGCAAGACTCTCGTCTGCCCACGGGGGCAATTCTGAACGGGGTAGTCAGGGCCCTCCCGGATTCCGGTAGAGGCTGCCCCGCTGCAGGAAGAGGCAGCGAAGGAAATCCGGCACCTGGCGGGGGATTTCCCAGAACAGACGCTGGGGCAGGCGCTCCCAGAGCAGGCCGAAAGTGCGCTCCTCCGGGTAAAGGATCCAGTTGGCGATCAGCCCCAGGTTCCAGGCGACGAAGAGGCCGCCTAATCCGGCCAGCACCCAGGCCGGCCAGCCCTTTTCCCGGAGGAAAGAGAGGAGGGCGGCCAGCCCCAGGGCGAAGATGACGGTGCCGGCGATGAAGCGTCGCGGGCCGAAGGAGCCGGGGCCCATCCAGGTGAGATAAGCACCGGTGAGGTAGACCTGGGCCAGGAAGGAAAATCCCAGGGCCAGGCCCAGAAGCCGGTCTCGGCGCCCAAGGAGGACAAGGCCGGCCAGGGCCGGGACGAGGACCGGACACCACACCAGCAATCCGTAGTGCGGGTCTCCCAGCACCTGGAAGAAGGAGGGGCTCCACCAGGTGAACTTGCCGGCAACGGTCGGGTTGGGGGCAAAACGGCCGCCCAGGATCCGGTAGACGGCCAGTTGCGGGTAAAAGGCAAGAAGCGCCCCTGCCGCCAGCAGGGCCAGCCGACCCAGGAGGGCAGGGAGGCGGCGTGCCGCATCCTTACGCCAGGCCGTCCCCCAGGATAGCAGGGCTTCGACGGCCGGGACGAGCAAAAAGACCACATCCTGTTCCCGCACCAGCGCGGCCAGCCCGCCCAGAAAGCCCAGGAGCAGATACCGAGCCGGCGTGGGGCGTTCCCGACCGGTGTACCAGGAGTAAATCAGAAGGGCCACGGCGAAGAGGGAAACGCTGTGGGACCAGGGAGGGCTGGCGTGGCTGTAGAAAAAGGCCGGCGTGGCCAGCCAGACGAGGGCCACGGCCAGGGCCGAGGCGAAAGAGGAGAACAAACGGCGGCAGAGGCGGTAGGAAAGATAGAGGCCGGCGAAGGCATAGAGCACCGAGGCGTAGCAGACGGCCAGGATATACGGCCGGGAGAGACCGTCGGCCTCGAGGGGTACGCCCAGGGCGCGGGCCAGGAGGACGCCGCCGTGGGCCAGAAGATAGGCCGGCGACCAGAAGATGGCCGTCCCCACCGGGGCGACGTTCAGCGGAAGGCCGGTGGTGGGATCGCGCTTGTTGAGCACACCCTCGATCCCGGCCTGGGGGTTGAGTTGCTGGAAGTAGCGGTACTCGTCCGTAAAGTCCAGGTCGCCATCGAAGAGGAGCGAGGGCAGATAGGAGAAATACTCCACCGAATCCACGGCATAAAGGCGCGGAGTGACCAGGGGGAGAGAGAGGAGGAAAAGGAGAAACAAAGCCACCCCTCCCGGGTCCACCCGGCGGAGCCGGGCGGGCCCGGGAGGGGCGGGCGGGGAAGGTGCGCGCATCACGGCTGGCGGCTCTCGACCCGGAGGGGCGTGGCCTGGAGGATGCCCTGGTCCCAGGACATCTCCCCCTGCACCCGGAGTTGCCGGCCGGCCCCTTCCTCCACCCGGGCCTCCACCAGAAGCCAGGGCAGCGGCCGGCCGGAGAGGCTCTCCTGGGAAAGCACCCGATGATCCTCTACCCGAAGCAGCCGGCCGTAGGCACTCCAGGCCCGGACGACCCGCAATCCTTCGGGTAGGTCCAGGCGCAGTGTTCCCTCGCCTCCGGTGTCCGGTACCCGCTGGACAATCAGGTAGAGGAGGACCTTTTCTCCCGGAGCGGCCTGTGAGGGCTGGGCCAGCAGGAGGAGGCCGGTATCCTCCGATGGAAGTGGCGGCAAGACGGCCACCAGGCCTTCGGAATCTTTCAGGACGAGGGGCAGAAAGATGTTGGAGATGCCGCTGACCGAAATAGCCGATGAGTAAACCGGCGAAAAGTTGCCCGGCAGGGAGCCGTAGCCGGAGGCATCCTCATACTTCACGTAGACATAGTGCAGTTGCGGCACCTGGAAAGGCGGCCCTCCGTAGGCCAGGTTCCAGGTGTAGGTATAGGGAGGTTCAACGTAGGGCATAGGGTACCACGGCCCTTCCTCCCGGTTGGCCAACCAGACGTTCCGCACGCCGCTCTCGTCATCATAGGCGTGGAGGCCGGTGACGGGGATGAGGAGATGGGTGGTGGTGTTGTTGAGCGTCGGTGGTGTGCCGCTGTAGGGCGGGTTCATATCCAGGCTGATGGTGTCGGAAAAGGTGCCCATGTTGCCGGCCCGGTCGCGGTATTGGACCTCCACCGTGCGAACCGTCGGGCCGGAGGGTTGGAGGAAAAAGTAGAGGTCCTCCTGGAAACTGATCCAGAGGGTATAGGTGAGACCCGGCTGTACCTCCCGCAACCGCATGTCGCGCAGGCCGGAGCAATCCGGCTGCTGTCCGTCCCGATCCACGGAGTTGACCATGACGATGGTGCGGTTGACGTAAGGATTTCCTCCGTTGAGCGACATCGTGGCGGTGAGGTAGTCATCGTACAGGATATAATCGGCGTAAGGGAGGGACTCGTGGCCCTGGTCGTCGCGGAACCAGGCCTGCACCCACTTGTATTCGCAATTATAGGATGTGGCCAGAAGCGGCCAGTTGGCGATGCCGGTGGCAAAGGGCATCCAGTTGGGTAGCGGGTCGCAGGCGCCCAGGTTGCAGACGCGCATTTCATTCACGCGCGCCCCGATGTCAGAGGTGGCGGAAAGCAGGAGGGAGGCCGTCAACTGGCGGGTATAGTCCTGGCTGTAGGGAGGGTCATTCGCTATAATGTTCACCCAGCCGTGGGGGCGTGGATCGGGGGTGGGAGTAGGAGTAGGGGTGGGAGGAACGGGCGTGGCCGTGGGGACGGTAGGAGTAGGGGTGCCTGGGCATGGCCCCGGCGGGGTGGTAGGAGTGGTCGTATAGAGGACGTTCCAGATCGTCCCCTTGTCCATCCAGGATACCCCCACCCGGCAGGCGTTGGCAATGACATCGGACTCTTTGGACTCCCCCGAGGTATTGGCCAGATTGACAGGAGAGGCCAGGTAACCGCTGGCCGGATCGTAGTAGGCGTAAAAGACATCCCCATTTCCGGCCACGTTGTCGTCATAGACCACCTGCACATAACTGGGGTTGCCGTAAGCCACCGCCGGATAGCGCGAAAGGTTGGGATCGGTGACGATGTGCAGTGCCGAGGACCAGGTGTTACCCCCATCGGTCGAGTTTACCATATAAATATCGTGGTACCCGCCGGGCGGGGTCTCATCCCAGGCAATGTGTAGCCCGGTTGACGTACTTCGGACGATGTCGGGGCTGTAACTGGCGTAACCGGGCGAATTGGAGAGGTTGCGCGGCGACTCCCAACTTGTTCCCGTTCCCCGGACATAATAAAGTTCGTATTCATAGTCCGGGGCGGTGTCGGAAGATTTGCCGTAGAAGGCGATGTGGATGCGCAGATCGGCTCCGCTTCCGGTTGTGGTCAGCCGAGGGGCCTTGTTGAGGCCGATGCTGCTTTGCACGCGCACCGGCGTGGACCAGGTGCCCCCGCTGCGTTTGCTGTAGGTCAACTGATAGAGGGCACCGCCGGCCCAGCGGTTGTCAATCCAGACGGCATGGACGTTGCCTTCGACATCGGCCCAGAGAGAAGGCTCATAGGCTTTGCCGGGGGAAGCGGAGATGTTCTGCTTGGTGCTCCAGGTGGCTCCGTAGTCGGTCGAGTAGACGTAAAAGATCTCGGCGGCATTGTGATCTTCAAAAATGACATGCAGCCCATCTGCCGGGTCAGCCTCGATCTTGGGGAAGCGCAGGCTCCCGCCGGTAGCGATCTTCTTGGGGGTGAGCCAGGTGCCGCTGCGGTTGTTGGTATACCAGATGGCCCAGTTATCGCTGGTCTCGGCATCGCCATACCAGACAACGTGGGTGTAGCCCTGGGAGTCAAAGGTCATCTCCGGGTTGAAGGCTCCGTAGGTAGCGTTAGAGATATTCTGGGGGGCGGTCCAGTCGGCCGCCGAGGAGATCCGCAAGGGCAGCCAGAGACCGAGAAGGGCGGAGACAACCACAAAAACACAGGGGATCAACAGGGCGACACGCCAGTCCAGGCGTATCGGTGATCCGCGCTTGTTCTTTTTATCCATCGCATCTTCTCCATATCGGTCAGGGAGTTGTCCGCACTTAACGTGTGACCACGAGGTTATCGAAGTAGACCCCTCCCTCGGCCCAGGCATAGAAGCCGATGCCTCCCCGGGGGAAAGCGGCGTCCTGGACGGTGGCTACGGGTTTACCGTCCAGCGAGATGGTAAAGGTATCTCCCCGGACTTCAAGACGCAGGGTGAACCATTTACGGATGGGGAAACCGAGGCCCGAGGTGTGCCAGAGCACTTCGTAGCGTTGTTCCTGGTAACGGTCCAGGCCGGCTGTGTAGGGGGCCTGAAAGGCTTCGGAACGCAGTCGGAAACGGTAAAAGCCGGCCTCGCTCGCCCGAAAGATTAGACCGACCTCGTCGTTGGTATCCACATAGATGTTGACCTGGACGGTGTAATCGGTCCAGTCCGTGCCACCCTGCACCATGAGGTAAGCCGGCTCCACCGAATCCCCCAGGTTGGTCCCGCCCTGGACAAGGAGGCCGTCCTGCGTGTACCAGAGGGCCTTCTGCCCCGGTGTTTCCTCAACATCCAGGAGAGCCCAGATGGTGCCCAGGGGGGCGGAAAAGTCGTCCTGGAGGACGATTTCCCCCGGCGGAGGGGCCAGGATCGGGGCCAGGGGAATCGTCGTCGGACCGGATGTCGGAACCGTCGACTGCCCGGCCGAGGGAAGAGTGCAGGAAAGAAGGCCGACCATCCCTACCCCGAACCAGAAAAGAAGCAAGACCTTTTTCATGGGGATTTCCTCCTTATGGGCATTTTGATAAACTCATTCTATCCCATCCACGGCTATCTGTCAAATATCAGCCTTACCTGACGATAAAGCCGCCACATTTCCTCGGCCACCTGCTCGGAGTGGAAACGCCGGCCGGAATGGGCCGCCTGTTCTCCCAGAAGGCGGAGGCGACTCCCATCGCGCAGGAGTTCGGCTATGGCGGCGCTCAGCGCCGGGATGTCTCCCGGCGGCACTTCTACCCCGCCGGGTGGGTCGCGGAAAAAGTCGTTCGTGCCGCTGGTGGTGGTGGCGACAAAAGGCGTCCCCAGCGCCGCCGCCTCTAGAAGTACCTTGTTGCTACCCTCGCGGATAGAGGGAACGACCACCAGATCGGCAGCGGCCAGGTAGCGGGTGAAAAGGCCGGCCGGGAGTTCTCCGGTGAAGATCACCCGTTCCCGGACCCCGCATTCCTCGGCCAGATGCTCCAGGTAAATGCGATAATCGCCCACAACCGGGTCGGGGCGACTTCCTCCGCAGAGGAGCAACCAGGTTTCCGGGACGATAGAGAGGACGGCCGGCAACGCCTGTAACAGGAGGTCAAAGCCCTTGATCGGAAGGAGCCGGCCGGCCGCTACCATCAGACGGCTTCCTTCCGGTAGGCCGTGTCGCCCCAGGACCTCCGACCGGGCGGCGGTACGAAAGGCCGGCAGGTTGTCGGGGAAACAGTCGTTACGGATGTTGCGGGGCACAAGAAAAATCCGCTCTGGCGGAGCGCCGTAGGAACGGACGAGTTCATACGTCTGCCGGCTGGTGGCCCGGACGGCGGCGGCGTAGCGAAAGGCCAGGCGGAGGAGGCGACGTACCAGCGGATAGCGGGCATAGCCGAAGCGGACGGCCGGCTCGTTGAAGAGGTCGGCTCCACGCACGGTAATGACAAAGGGGATGGGGACGCTCCGAGATGCCAGGGCAGCCACGGCCCCCAGGGGATAGGCCGACTCGACGTGGATCAGGTCGGGAGCCGGCCGGAGGTGGAAGTAGCCCCGGTAGCGACGCAGGATGGTGAGAAAGCCGTCGTAATGGAAGATGACTTGGGAAAGCAGGTTTTGGGCTTCGTCGGTCGGCCCACTGCGCAGGGCGAAACGGCAGATGGGGATGCCTTCAACTTCTTCCCAGCGATAGGGTGTCCCCCGGCTCTCGCCTCCCACGGTGGTCAGAATGGAGACCTCGCCGCCCCGCGCCTGCAGGGCCTGGAGAAACTCCTGGTGGACGCGCTGGACCTCCATCTGGGGGTCATAGGCCGTGGTGAAGAAAAGGATCCTCATGCCCCATGCTCCCGATACCACTCCACCGTGCGACGCAGCCCTTCCTCCACATCCACGGCCGGCTCGTACCCCAGGAGGCGACGGGCTTTGGAGATGTCGGCCAGGGAATGCTGTACATCGCCCTCGCGGGGCGGCAGGTAGACGATGGGCGTCTGCCGGCCGACAATTCGGTCAATGATGGCCGCCAGTTGGGCGATGCTCGTCTGTCGGCCGCAGGCAACGTTGATGACCTCACCGGCCGCCTCCTGAGCGGTGCTGGCGGCTACAGTGGCAGCCACGGCATTCTCTACAAAGGTCAGGTCTCGGGTCTGCCGTCCATCGCCGTGGATAGTGTAGGCCTCTCCCCGCAGGGCGGCGGTGATGAAGCGGGAGATCACGCCGGAATAGGGCGAGAAGGGGTCCTGCCGGGGGCCGAAGACATTGAAATAGCGCAAGATGACCGTCTCCAGCCCGTAGATGCGGTGAAAGATGCGGGCATAGTGCTCGCCGAGTAACTTGCCGGCGGCGTAGGGAGAAAGCGGCTGCGGGGGCAGGTCTTCCCGCCGGGGCATCGTGGGATTATCGCCATAGACCGAGGAGGAAGAGGCTACCACCACCCGGCGGACTCCGGCATCGCGAGCGGCCAGGAGGACGTGCAGGGTTCCGGTCGTATTGGTGGTATGGGTGTCCAGCGGGTTACGGATCGAGCGCGGGACAGAGGGCAGAGCGCCCAGATGCAGGATAAAATCTACCCCCTCCACGGCCTGGCGTACGGTCTCCAGGGATCGGAGGTCGCCCTCGATCCATTCAATTTGCTCCAGGCAATGGGCCAGGTTCTCGCGGTGTCCGGTAGCGAGATTGTCCAGGACGCGAACCCGGTGGCCGAGGGCCAGCAGCCGGTCTACGGTATGGGAGCCGATAAAGCCGGCTCCGCCGGTCACCAGATAGTGGGCCATAGTCGTTCCCTGTCCTGGGTGGAAAGAGCCGCTTGCGGAGGGGGGCAGCGCAGGCGGAAGACACACACCGGGTCCTCCGTCGTGTTGGGCCGGGGAAAGGTCTGCACCACCTCCACTGCCTCCGTAAAGGGACGTGTCGGAGAAAACTCGGAAGGATCGTCCAGCGTCGGGGGGGGTCCCAGCCCAAAGCGGCTCAGAAGCAACTGGAAGTAGATGCGGACACGTTCCAGGAGCGTGACCTCCCGGTGGGCCGGCCAGTCGCCGAACTCACGGCTGTAGAGGGTCAGGTGGCCGGCGATGGCCTCCTCGCGGTCCACCAGGTACTCCACCCCCCTGGTGCACAGGTAGGTATAAAGTTCCCGCTTTTCCAGTACCGGGACGATCTCGGCATTCAATTTTCCATCAATGTTCAGGACCACGTGGTCGGAGTAATACTGCAAAAGGCCGGAGTTTTTGGCCGCCAGGAGAGAGGTGGGGGGCACGATGTCCGGATGCTCACGCAACCAGCGAGCCGCCTGATAGATGGCTGGCTGGGTCAGTTGGGGCATGGAGACGCTTCGGGCGTAAGTATCCGTCACTTCAAAGGTGTTCAATCCCAGGGCCACCGCCAGTAGAAGCAGCGGTATGATCCGGCGGCCGGACGGGTGCAGGCGCATTTCCAGTCGCCCGTAGAGCGCGCCGACCAGAAGGCAAAAGAAGGCGGCCGGCCCGACAAAGTAGCGCGGGTTCGAGTTCTGCTGAACGTAGGCGTAATAGCCCAGCAGGACCAGGACATAGCCGGCCACCGGCAAGAGCGGTCGCCAGGTCGAACGCGCCAGCCCCCCAAAGTAGGCGGCCAGCAGCATCAGCCCGATTCCCAGGGCCAGGAGGCCGTGCGGCAAAAAGCCCAGGTAAAAGGCCGGGTTCAGGTAGATAAAGTGCAGGATGTTCGTCAATGAAAAACCGTCAGCATAAGAGTGCATATAGGCCAGAGCCCGCCCGCTGCTGGGGAAAAGAGAGCCAAAGGTCAGGGCGTTCCAGAGGAAATAGGGCAGGGCCGGAAGGGACACTCCACCGCCGTAAGCCAGCAACGTCGGGAGAGAAACCCGTCGGCGGAGGGTCTGCCCAAGGAGGGCCAGCCCGAGGAGGGCGGAAAGAAGCCAGTTGTCGAGGCGGGCCAGTCCGCTCAGGCCGGCCAGAAAACCTGCTCCCAGTGCCGCCGACCAGCGGTAGCGGTCGAAGCGGAAAAAGAGGTCGGTCGAGAGAAGCAGGAGAAAGAGTCCCAGGGCGGTCTCCATCGCGTTCACCGTCACCCGGGCAAAGTAAGGGTTGAGCAAATAGAGGGCCGCGGCCAGGAGCGCGGCCTTTTCCCCGGCGAGGCGGCGGGTCAGGGAGAAAAGCGGAAAGGCCGCAGCCATACCCAGAAGGGCGCAGAAGATCAGACTGGTCCGCAGGCCGCCATCTAGGGCCTGGGGAGCGAATAGATAGGGGAGGGCACCGAGGGTGAGAGGATAGAGAGGATGGAAGCCGTTCGTCGGGTGAAGGCCGTCGGCGGTGATGCCCCGCCCCAGGGCTAGGTTGCGGGCGATGGCGGCAACCATCCAGGCATCGTCCTCCAGAAGGATGAGGAGTTGCTCCAGAGGCAAAAGGGCCAGGGCTAAGCGCAGGAAAAACCCCAGGGCCAGGAGGAGCCAGAAAAGCGCCGGGAAACCGGCCCATAGCCGGCCACAGGCACGTCGAAGGGCGGCAAGTGCAACTCTCATGAAACCTCCCGGTGAAACGGTTGCCGGCCCATCTGTCCGGCGATAGACCTTTCCGGCGGCCGCATTGTACTATACTCTTCTTTCCTGCGCAAACCGACGGCCGTCGGGGGGGGAATCCCGCTGCTTATCGGCTGCCAACCGCTCGCCATGGCCGGCGCCGACCTTTTAGAGTAGCGGCTGGATGCACTCCGGCCCATCTCCTCCTGGCGGCTGAAAACCTATCCGAAATCAGGCGTAAGATTCTCCAGGTGTCCGGCGCAGGCTAGAACTTCCCCACGGATTTTCGGATGGGCTAAAGCAACTTCAGCAGGATTTTCTTGAGCGGAAAACGGATCTCTGCCAGGCGTCTCTTTCCTTCCGGCTCCAGTCCTCCCAGGGCCTTGAGAACGGCCCAGAAGATTACCAGCCCGACCAGAGCGATGGCGCAATCCTTGCCCAGCGTCAGCGCCCGACCGGCCCAGGAGGGGGACACATGGGCGATGTCCCACCACCGGGTCAGGGGATAGAGCAAACCCAGCATGGCTGCCGAACCGGCTATAACCCGGCCGGCAAAACGCCCGGGAAAGCGCAGAGAAAAGGAGCGCAACCCGTAGAAGAAGGTGATCGCCCGCGGCAGGAGCCGGGCTACCCCGGCCGCTGCCGCCGCGCCCAGCAGTCCATAGTGCGGCACCAGGAGGATCAAAAGGGGGATAATGACCAGGGCCGACAGGCGGGCCAGAAGGATTGCCCCGTAACGCTCATAAACCTGGAGGATATTCTGCGGTGTGCCGATGATCGTCTCCAGGAACATCGCCACGATGAAGACGAGCACCAGGGTCGCCGTCTCGGGAGGAAAACCGGGATAGAAGAGGGCAATCAGAGAGGAGGAGAGAAGGGCGAGCCCGCAGCCGGTAGGCAGGAGGAGAAGCAGGAGGAACTGGGTGAGGATGGAAAAGGCCTCCTGGAGTTCGGCCGGCCCCCTGCGGGCGTAAAGGTGGGCAAAGAGGGGCATCTGAATGCCGCTCAGCGGAACCATCAGGTACCCCAGGAACAAGCCCACGAACTTGCTGGCCACCCCCAGCGAGGCCACGTCACGGGTGCTCAGGTAGGCGGCGGTGAAGAGGCTCAGGAAAGATAGGTCGTAGAGCCAGGTGCTCAGGTTGATGACGTAGGAGATGCCGGAGAAGGTCAGAAAGCGCGGCCAGAGTTGTATCCAGCGGTGATAGCGTTCCCTGGCCTGCTCGGGCAGGCCGGCCATCGCCCGACGTACCTGCCCCCAGGCCATGAGTACTCCAACAAACGCTGTCACGATCAACGCCACCAGGATGCCCTGAACGTCCCATCCCACCAGCACCAGCACGACGATGAGCAACGGTTGCAGGATGGCTACAACCAGTTCGATCACGTTGCTGGACCGCTGCCGGAAGTAGGAGATGAGTAGACGGGTAAAGACGTCGAAGACGGCCCCACAGACCAGGAGGCCGCTAATCGTCAGGAGGTACAGCCGGCCTTCCTCCTCCAGTCGGCGAGCCAGCGCCTCGTGGGCCGACCGATCCGCTTCCAGACGCGCCCGTTCCCCAGGGTCGCTCGTCTGCTCCAGCCGGGCCTGAACGGCGGCTTCCTTCGCCACCTCGCCGGCCCGCATATACCCCAGGAGCGGCCCGCTGAAAAGGTTCAGCAGGAAGGCCAGGACCAGGATGAGGCCCAACTTGACTCCCAGGACCTCCCTCAGAAAACGCCGCAATCCCCCGACCCCGAAACGATGGGCGACCTCGGGGATATAGCGGGGCAGGGCTCGCTCCATGCCCAGGTCGGCGTAACTCCCGATGGTCGAAGCGACCGAGGTGATAAGGATGTACAGGCCGTAGCGCTCCAATCCCAGCAGATTGGGAACGACGATGCCGGCCACCAGCCCCACGGCGAACTTCAGGGGGAAAAGGGCTACATTCCAGAACATGGCTCCGGCGACCTGCCGGGAAAGAGACCCCGGTGGCTTTTCCTCTACCGGCAATCCCTCGGGCTCGGCCTCGGAGATATTGCCCTGCATCGTCTGTTGTCGTCGCCCCATCGCCTCACTCCGACCGCCGCAGGAGGACGTATCCCTCCGGCTGGAGGACCGTTTCCCAATACCTTTCCACCCGACGGAGCAGCAGGAAATCTCCCTGCCGGGCCACAACTTCCCAGCTGCCTTCGGCCAGGAAGCGCCCAAGCATCTCCCGGCCGGCCTCGGGAAGCGCCTCCGAGGTGTCGGTCAGAAGATAATCCGCCGGAACAAAGTACTCCTCCGGACAGGTGGATTCTTCCGATGATCCCCGGCAGATTCGGAACGGGTAGGAACGGTTTCCCGGGAAAAAATACAGCCCCTCCCGGCGGGCCACAAAGGGGGCCAGAAAACTGCTCGCCGCCAGCGGCGCGTTGGCCGGCACCTGGGCGATGACGGCACGAGCATCGGCGATGCGTTGGGGGGTATCCCGTTTCCGGAGCGTGCTCCAGAGGGCATTGTTCCAGAGGAGAGAGTTGGCCAGTCCGAAGAGCAGAAGCAGGAGAAGGAAGACCCGCCAGGCCTCTGCCCCCCGGTCCGTCCCCGGCCGAAATTCCCTCTTTCTTCCGGCCAGGAAGCGCGGCAGGCGATGCAGTCCGTAGAGCATGGCGATCAGAAGGAAGGGGACGGTTAACCCCTGATACTGGTAGTACAGGCTGAACTGCACCGGATTGGGCGAGAGGAGGTTCAGGAGGAAAATCGGTGCCGGCAGGACGAGTTCGCGTGGGCTGAGGAGTGGCAAAAAGGCACTGAGGAAGAGGATTTGTCCCAGAAATTGGACTTTTTCCGGCCAGAAGAACTGAGAAAGGACAAAGAGCGGTCGTGTAACGACCGTATGGAGAATTTCCCCGAAAGAATCTCCCAGGTAGCCGTAACTATAGATACCGGCCACAAAGGAACCGCCCCCCAGGGTAAAGTGCGGGGCCACGACAAACAGGGCCAGGTAGAACCAGAATCCGCCGACCACGATAGGAGGCCACACATATTCCCAGGAACGCTTTCGCAATAGAGCATAGAGGCCGAAACTGATGGCCAGGAGGGCTGATTCGGTCTTGGTGGACATGCCCAGGAGAAGAAAAAGGGCCCACGGGACGTACCTGCGCCGCTCAAAGAAGTAAAAGGCCCAGAGGGCAAAAGCCATCGTAAAGGAGCGGTACTGGAATTCATAGAGGTTGATGTGCTGGACGGTAGGGTGAAGGAGGTAAAAGGCGGCAGCCACCAATCCGGCCCCCGGCCGTCCCCAGAGATTCCGGGCCAGGCCGTAGAGGGGAAGGGCCCCCAGGGCAATGGCCGCCGTCTGCAAGATTAGAAGGGTATAGGGGGAAGGATAAAGTGCATATAGGCCGGCCAGAGGTAATTGCAGCAGCACCGGGCCGTCATCAAAGTCGTATTCCATGATGGGGAAAAAGACCGAGGTCCGAAACAGCCGCCCGTGCATCGTGTTCCAGATCGCCTGCTCGTTGCCGGCCAGGTCAAAGCCCTGGCGAAGCGTCTCCAGTTTGAAGATGGAGGCGGCGGAAAAGAGCAAAAAGTAGCCCAGAAGAAGGAGGACCAGCAGAGGTCGGCTGTGCCGATCCACCCATTCCCACAGCCTTCGGCATATGTCCTGAGCCTTTTCCCAAAAACCTTTCCGCTGCAGCCGAAGAGCCTCCTCGCCCACGTGCCCGAACACCTCTGCACAAAATAGACCTTTGAAATTCCTTGCCCGATGTTGCACCTTGGCATTCTACTATACCCCGGCCGGGAACGCAAACCGTTTGCGCCCCCTCCGGCTTTCTGTTATAATGATAGCCGAGTGGCGAAAGCGAGGGAAAGATGAAATATACCATCGAACGGCTGCCCGAGAGTCGGGTGGCGATAGAGGTCGAGATCGAGCCGGAGCAGGTGGAAAGGGCCCTCACCCGTGCGGCCCAGCGGCTGTCCCGGCAATACCGTATCCCCGGCTTCCGGCCGGGGCGAGCCCCGCGCCATATCGTCGAGGCCCGACTGGGCCGCGCGGCCCTCTACGAGGAGGCGGCCTCTGAACTGGTGAACCAGGCCTACCGGGAAATCCTGCAGAAGGGCGAATTCGAGCCGGTGTATCAGGCCGAATTGGAGACCCTCCGCGTGGAGCCCTTCTCCTTCCGCCTGATCGTCCCGGTACGACCCACCGTCCGCTTGGGCGACTACCGTGCCCTGCGCTTCCCCCTCGAGGTGCCGGAAGTTAGCGATGCGGATGTGGAACGGGCGCTGGAACGTCTCCAGGCCCAGCAGACGGTCTGGAAGGTGCCGGAGCCGGCCCGGCCGGCCCGGATGGGCGACCGCCTGACGGTGGAACTGGTCGGGCGCATCGGTGAACGCGAATTCGAACGCCATCCCCAGATGGAACTGACCCTCGGCGACCCCGACCTCCTGCCCGGCTTTGAGGCCCTGGTCGGTGCAGAGGTCGGCCAGACGGTGGAGTTTCAGACCACCCTGCCCGAGACCCTCCGGGATGAAGAACTGGCCGGCCAGACCGCCACCTACACCGTCACCGTCCAGGCCATCCACGAGCCGGAAGTTCCACCGCTGGACGACGAACTGGCCCGCTTCTTCGGCCAGGAATCGCTCTCCGCACTGCGGGCCCACATCCGCCGCGAACTGGAGGAGCAGGCCCAGAAGAGGGCCCGCGAAATCGTGCTGGGCCACATGGTCCGGGAGATTGTCAAAGGGGCCACCGTAGATATGCCCCAAGTCCTGGTCGAGGAAGAGACCCGGGCCCTTTACCGGGAACGGGAGGACCAGTTGCGCCGCCTGAAGGTCTCCATGGCCCAGTACCTCCAGTGGGCCGGCAAAAAAGAGGAGGAACTGCTGGAAGAACTCCGGGAAATCGCGGCGGAACGGGTACGCAGTTATCTGGTGCTCCAGGAGTTTGTCCGCGCAGAAGGGCTGGAGGGCGAAAGGGGGACGCTTCAGCAGGCCATCGAGGAGCGTCTTCTGGCCATCGCCCGCGGAGAGGTGGAGGCCACAGGCCTTCCGGAACCTTCCCCCTCCGGGCCGGCCCTGCCGGAGGAACCGACGCCGGCCGGCGCTGTCGTCGGGGAGGTGCCGACCGGGGTTTCGGAGAATCCTCCCTCCGAACCCGTTCCGGAGTCGAAAGGCGAGGTGAGCACAGATGGTTAACCTGATTCCTATGGTCATCGAGAGCACCAGCCGCGGGGAACGCGCCTTTGACATCTACTCCCGTCTGCTCAAGGAACGCATCATCTTCCTGGGCTCCCCGATAGATGACCAGGTAGCCAACCTGGTCGTGGCCCAACTCCTCTTCCTGGAGCATGAAGACCCCGAACGGGACATCTACCTCTACATCAATTGCCCGGGCGGGGTCATCACCGCCGGCCTGGCCATCTACGACACCATGCAATGGGTGCGGCCGGACGTCTCCACCATCTGCATCGGCCTGGCCGCCAGCATGGGGACGGTCCTCCTGGCCGGCGGCACCCCGGGCAAGCGCTACGCTCTCCCAAACTCCACCGTCCACATCCATCAGCCGATGGGTGGGGTCACCGGCCAGGCTATTGATATGGAGATCCAGGCCCGCGAGATCATGCGCCTGCGCAACCTCCTGAACCGCATCCTGGTCAAGCACACCGGCCAGCCGGAGGAGCGCATCGCCCAGGATACCGACCGTAACTTCTATATGACCGCCGAGCAGGCCCGGGAGTACGGCATCATTGATGAAATTCTGTTCCCCCGACAGGGACAGTGAGGCCGAGCCTCAGGGCCTGGGAGTTTCGCACCGTGGCAGAAAGCGGATACCGTTGTTCCTTTTGTGACAAGGGCCAGGAGGAGGTGGAACGCCTCATCGCCGGCCCACGCGGCGTCTTTATCTGCGACGAGTGCGTCAGCCTCTGTAGCGAGATCATCGCCGAAGAGCGGGCCCGGAAAAAGCCCCCGGCCGGCTTTCACCTGAAAGAAATTCCCCCGCCCCGACGCATCCGTGAACTCCTGGACGAATACGTCGTCGGCCAGGAACGGGCCAAGAAGGTGCTCTCCGTGGCCGTCTATAACCACTATAAGCGCATCCTGTCCGGAGCCCGCGTGGACGATGTCGAACTCCAGAAGAGCAACATTCTCCTCATCGGTCCGACCGGCTGCGGCAAAACGCTCCTGGCCCAGACCCTGGCCCGCATCCTCGACGTGCCCTTCTCTATCTCCGACGCCACCGCCCTCACCGAGGCCGGCTACGTCGGCGAAGATGTGGAGATGATCCTCTTGCGCCTCCTTCAGGCCGCCGATTTCGACCTGGAGCGGGCCCAGTACGGAATCGTCTACATTGACGAGATCGACAAGATCGCCCGCAAGTCCGGCGATAACCCCTCCATCACTCGCGATGTCTCCGGCGAGGGGGTACAGCAGGGCCTTCTGAAGATCATCGAGGGCGGCATCGTCAACGTCCCCCCCGTCCCCGGCCGCAAACACCCCCAGCAGGAGTTCATCCAGATGGATACGACCAACATCCTTTTTATCTGCGGCGGGGCTTTTGTTTCACTGGACGAAATCATCGCCGAGCGCGTGGGGGACAAACACGCCATCGGCTTCCGACGGGCCCAGACCCGGGAGGAACGGGAAGCGGCCTCCGCTCAACTCCTCCATCAGGTGATCCCCGACGACCTGCTCAAGTTCGGCCTGATTCCCGAATTTATCGGCCGGCTGCCGGTCATCGCCACCCTGGACCCGCTGGATAAGGATACCCTGATCCGCATTCTGACCGAGCCGAAGAATGCCCTGGTCAAACAGTACCAGAAGATGCTCGCCCTGGACCGTGTGGAACTGGTCTTTACCCCCGACGCATTGGAGGCGGCGGCCGAACTGGCCCTGCAACGCAAGACCGGAGCCCGGGGACTGCGCACCGCCCTGGAGGGCGTCCTGCTGGACGTGATGTACGAGATTCCCTCCCTTCCCCACGTCCGCCGCTGTATCATCAATGCCGAGGCCATCCGCGGCCAGGCCCGCCCGATCCTTCTGCCTTCTATCGAGGAGGCGAAGGAAAAGGTCGGATGAGGAAGTGTGCCGGAGGAAGATGTGGAACGGTACCGTATCCTGATCGCCGACGATGACCCCGACATCCGCCGGGTACTGGAGGCCAGCCTGGAAGGTGTCGCCGGCGCTTCTTACGAGGTCGCCTTTGCCCGGGACGGCCTGGAGGCGGTCCGCCGTTTTCGGGAGGAGCCTTTTGACCTGGTGATTCTGGACGTCATCATGCCCTATATTGACGGCTTTACCGCCTGCCGCACCATTCGACAGGAGTCGGATGTCCCCATTATCATCCTGACCTGTCGGGACGGACCCGACGACGTCGTCCAGGGCTTCAAACTGGGGGCCGACGACTATGTGGTCAAGCCGTTCCGCATCGGCGAACTGACCGCCCGGGTGGAGGCCATCCTGCGCCGGGCCGGCCGGTTGCCGTTCCGCCGCACTCGGGTGGCCCAGGTCGGGGAACTCGAGGTCGATCCTCTTCGCCACCGGGCCACCATGCGCGGCCAGGAGATTCCGTTGACCCCGATGGAGTTTGAACTCCTCTATTTCCTGGCCTCCCATCCGGGACAGGTCTTTGACCGGGCAACTCTCTTCCGTCAGGTCTGGGGACGGGAGTACGAATACGGGCGCGAGACCAACCTCATCGACGTCTGCGTGCGCCGCCTCCGGGAAAAGATCGAACGCGATCCCTCCAATCCCGAGTATCTCCGGACCGTCCGTGGGGTGGGCTACAAGATCGAGGCGCCCTAACGGTTGAAAGTTGCAGGTCGAAGGGTCCAATAGCGGATGATTTTCCGCTAATTTGGCAAGGACACCCGGTACGAATCGGCGAAACCGTGGACGAAGCACCGTTGAACGCCGGAACGTTCCACATTCCTATCCTTGAAGCCGGGATGACTTCCCGCCCATTCAACCGTAGAGAGCCGGGGCGGGTTTACGAAAGGTTGGGCTGAGTGTACGTCCGGCAACTCCACCTGCAGGGCTTCAAGACCTTTGCTACCCGGACATCGTTTTCCTTCAGCCGGGGCGTCACCGCCATCGTCGGTCCGAACGGCTCCGGAAAGAGCAACCTGGCCGACGCCCTGCGTTGGGTGCTCGGCGAACAGAGTTACTCCCTCCTGCGCAGCCGGCGCACCGAAGATGTCATCTTCAGCGGAAGTTCCTCGCGCCCTCCCGCGGGCATGGCCGAGGTGACCCTCGTCCTCGATAACGAGGACGGTGCCCTTCCACTCGACTTCCCCGAAGTTGAAATCACCCGGCGGGCCTACCGTTCCGGCACCAACGAGTACTTCCTCAACCGTCGCCGGGTGCGCCTGCAGGATATCGAGGAGGTACTCGGCGGACTGAGCGCCTCCTACGTCGTCATCCATCAGGGTCTGGTGGACGAGGCCCTTTCCCTTCGCCCGAGGGAACGCCGGCTGCTCCTGGAAGAAGCCGCCGAGGTGCGACGCTACCACGAACGTCGCCAGAAGGCGCTGGAACGCCTCCGCGAGACCGCGGCGAACATGACCCGCCTATCGGACCTGCGCAACGAACTCCTTCCCCGCCTGCGGGTGCTGGAGCGGCAGTCGCAGCAGGCCCGTCAGCGGGCCGAACTGGAACTTGCTCTCCAGGAGGCGCTGCGCGCCTGGTACCGCCTCCTTTGGGAAGAAGTTTCCTCTGCCCTGTACCGGGCCGAACAGGAGGAAGAAGAGGCCCGGACTCGTCTGAGCCGCCTCCGCGCTTCGGCGGAGGAGGTGGGCCGGCAGGTGGCTTCCCTGCGACAGGCCGCCCAGGAAAGCCGACAGAAGGAAGAAGAACGCCGCCGGAAGGAGGAGGAAATACGTCGGCGTATCGGGGCATTGCGAGAACAACTGGCCCGTAGCAGCGGGGAAAGACAGGTCCTGGAGCGCCATCGGGAGGAACTCCGGGCCGAAATCGCCCGCCATCGCCGGGAACTCGCCGCCCAGGAGGAACGCCGGACGCTCCTGGCCCAGGCCGGGAAAGCCCTGAAGGAACGGGTGATAGAGGCCCAGGCCGGCCTCCAGGAGCACCAGGAACGTTACCGACAGGCCGAGTCCGACCTTCGTTCCGCCCAGCGGAACCTGCAGACGCTTCGGCAAGAGGCCCATCGCCTGGCCGAGCGCCTCCAGGAGCGGGAACGCCGTCTGGAGACACTCCGGGTCCGCGAGGGGGTGCTGGCACGAGAAGAAGCGGAGCGACGCCGCCTCCTGGAGGAACTGGCCGAGCAAAAGCAGCAGATGGAGGAAGAAAGGACGCGCATTCAGGAGGAACTGGCCCGACGGGAAGAGGTCTGGGCTTCCCTATGCGCTCGCCGGGAGGCGCTGCAGGCCGAGGTGGAACGTCGGCAGGAGGACCTTCGAAGGCAGGATGAGGCGCTGGAAGCAGCCCGGTTGCGCCTGGCCGACCTCCGCGCCCGGCTTGAGACCCTGGGGAAGGAGAAAGACGCCGCTACCCTCCTGGAGGAATGGGCCGGCCGGCGGGTCTCCTCCCTCCTGGACCGCCTGACCGTGCCTCGGGGGCTACGGAAGGCCCTTGCCGCCGCCCTCGGCGCCCACATCCAGCCCCTGCTCTTCTCCACCTGGGAAGAGGCCCGGGGAGCACTCCACGTTCTGGATCGAGCCGAGGCCGGCCGGGTCACTTTCCTGCCCCGGGACGAACTCCGCCCCCCTCCCTCGGCCCTCACGGGAACGCCTGCCCTGGGTAGCGAGGGTTTCCTGCTCGATCACCTGACCTGTACCCAGGAGGACCGGCCGGCCCTGGCCTGCCTCCTGGGACGTGTCCTCCTGGCCCGCAACCTGGAGGCCGCCCGCCGTATCGCCCGCGGCCTGCCGGCCGGCTGGCTGGTGGTGACCCGCGATGGAAAAGCCATCACCGCCGAGGGCGTCCTCTCCGGCGGAATCCCCCGGGAGGACGTCCTGGAGCGTCGGGAGGAGCGCCGCCGTCTGGCCCGCTCCCTGGCCGAGACGGAGGCGCAGATCGCCGAGGGGGAGCGTAGCCGGGCCGAGGCCCAGGGGGGGCTGGTCGCCGCCCAAACGGCCCTGGCGGCCCTGGCAGAAGAAATGGAAAAGGTGCGTCTTGCCCGCGAGGAGGGTACCCGGCGTCTCCTCGACCGAAATCTCGGCCTGGAGCGTCTGGAGGAAGAGGCCGGCCGGCATCGCCGGCGTCTGGAGGAACTGCTGGAGGAAAGAGGTTCTATGGAAGAGGAGCGGAAAACCCTAGAGGTGGCCGCTCCAGGGGAAGAAAGCCGCCGCCTGGCCCTCCAGGGAGAGGTGGAACAGGCCGAGGGTCGGGAAAGGCAGGCCCGGGAGGAGTACCTCCGCGCCCGCCGGCTTCTGGAGGAGGCCCGCCTGGTCTGGGCCGTGGTCCGAAAGGAAGAGGAAAACCAGCGTGCCCTGGAGGAGATGGTGCAGCAGGGCGTTCGGCGCCTCCGGGAGCAGGTCGCGGAGGAGGAGAAGCGCCTGGAGGAAATCGAGCGCCGATTGGAAGCCCAGGCGGCCCAGATCGTCGCCTGGCAGGCCGAACTGGCCGGCCTGGAGCAAGAGATGTCCACACTCGAAGAGGCCTCTGCCCCTCTTCTTTCCCTCCAGGAGTTGGGAGAACGGGAGGCCGAGGAGGCCCGCCTGCGGGAGGAAATCCTGACCTGGGAGGCGGCCGCCGGACGGGCCGCCTTGGCCGTCCAGCGCTGGCGGGATGCCCGGCGGGAACTCCTCCAACGCGCCCTCGCCGAAATCGGCCCCGAGGCCAGTGCCTACGGGCCGGCCGGCGAGGCCCTCCTGAACGCCCTCCTGGCCTCTCCCCCCGAGTGGACCCGCCTGCCCCTGGACCCGAACCTGACCAGGGAGGAACTGGAGCGGCGGGTGGCCCATCTGCGGGAAGAGGTCCGTCGCGTCGGCCCGGTCAACCCCCTGGCGGAGGAGGAGTACCGGGAGACCCAGGAACGCTACGACTTCCTCGGACAACAACTCCAGGACCTGCACGATGCCGCTCGTTCCCTGGAGCAGGTCATTGCCGAACTGGACCGGGCGATGGAACAACGCTTCTATGAAACGTTCGAGGCGGTGCAGCGCGAGTTCCAGGCTTATTTCACCCGCCTCTTCGGAGGAGGAAGCGCCTCCCTGCGCCTGGTGCGTCTGGAGGAAGAAGACGGCGGGCTGGGCGGCCTGGGCGTGGAAATCACGGCCCGCCCTCCGGGGAAACGGGCCCACAGCCTGGCCCTCCTTTCGGGTGGGGAGCGGGCCTTGACCTCGGCCGCCCTTCTCTTTGCCATCCTCAAGGTGAACCCCCGTCCCTTCTGCCTTCTGGACGAGGTGGACGCCATGCTGGACGAGGCCAACGTGGGGCGCTTCCGGGAATGCCTGCTGGAACTGGCTTCCCGGACTCAGTTCATCATCATCACCCACAACCGGGCCACCATCGAGGCCGCCGACCTCCTCTACGGCGTCTCCATGGCCGATGACGGCACCTCCCGGGTGCTTTCGCTGCGACTGGAGGAAGCGGAAATTCCGGCCTCCTCCGGGGGAAATAGGACCTGACCGAACGGGCCGGCCTCAGGGCGACCCCTTGCGGCCGTCAAGATCGGCCTTCCGTGAATTTTCGCACCGAGTATGTAGAACCTATCCGAAAGTCCGGGCAGGCTGGAATTCCTACAGGGTTTCGGACAGGCTCCTATGGCTGAACGTAGAATGTTCCAAGTTCAACGGGACTCGGGGTGTGGGAAAAGCCCTTCGTGCTCCAGGCCAGCCGCCTCCAGTACGGCCAGGATGCGTTCCCGGTCGTCCCAGGAAAAGCGCAGCGCCGTCCCGCAATCCGAACTCAACTGGCGGGGGGTGGGAATGAGTTTACAGGCGATGCCGGCCTTGCCCACCAGGCTTTCGGCCCGCAGGGCATGGCTGACGGAAGGAAAGAGCAAGACACCCCAGGTTGGTTCGGCCGCCCTCATCGTCGTCCCACCAGCCTTGCCGTCAAAAATTCTCCTCCCGAGCGGTCCATGTCCTCAACGGCTCCGGAGAGCCAGGAACTTGCCAGGCCGTATGCCCAGGCGGGCCGGAGCCGGCGCCGGCTTGTAGACCTCGCTGGTCGCCAGCACACGGGCGATCTCCTCCACGATCTGGAAGGCGGCCTGGGGGCGGCTCAGCCGGCGGGCCTGCTCCGCCATCCGGTCCCGCCTTGCCCGCTCCGGCCCGAACCAGCGGAAAACCGTTTCGGCGATTTCCTGAGGGACTGGACTATAAATTCCTACGCCATGCTCCAGCACGTAGGAGACGTTGCCCTCTTCCTGGCCGGGGATAAAGCCGCTGAGGATGATGGGCAGGCCGCAGGCCAGGGCCTCGGCGATGGTGCCCGGCCCCGCCTTGGTCACGATGCAATCGCAGGCCGACATCCACGCCGGCATATTCTGGACAAAGCCCAGGATGCGGGTGGGAATCGGCCAGGGACGGGCCAGAAGGCTCTCCTGCAACTTCCGGTTGCGGCCGCAGATCACCACCATCTGCCCGCCCGGCCGGCCCGAACCGCCATCGGCCAGCCGGGAGGCCACGGCCCGGGCGATTCGACCGACCGGCCCCATGCCCTCGCCGCCTCCCATCAGGAGCACGGCCGGCAGGTCCTCCACCAGGCCCAGTTCCCGACGCAGTTCCTCCCTGGGGGCACCCGGCCGGGCAAAGGCCGGCCGGATGGGGAGCCCGTAGCAACGCACCTGTTCCTCCCCGAGGCCGGCCGCCCGAGCCTGCTGTCGGGCCTCTTCGGTAGGGAGGAAGCAGAGCGTCACCCCCCGGTGCAGCCAGGTCGGATGGATGGAAGCCAGGTCCGTTACTACCGTGAAAAAGGGGACCTTCCAGCCCATGTGAGAGAGGATCCGCAGCGGAACCTCCTGCATCAGCGGGTGCACGGAGATAATGGCATCGGGGTCATATTGCCGGAAGGCCTGGGAGACCGGTTTCCTCACCCAGTAGTAGATGCCGTCCCAGAACCAGGTCAGTTGCTCCTCTTTCTCAAAGAGGCGATAGATAGACTTGTACATCCAGGGCACTTCGGTGGCCCAGAAGCGGTAGGAGCGGGGGAGGTGGCGCAGAAGCACCCGGGTATGTCTGGCCCACATGTCTACAATCTGGACCTGAAACTTGTCCCCAAAACGTTCGTGGAAAGCCTCGCGCAGGGCCTCGGCGCTGATGCGGTGCCCTCCGCCGGCCTCGGTCATCATCACCAGGATGCGCTTCATTCCTGGGTCTCCTCACCTTCTACCCCGGCGTGCCGATGCCAACGCACCAGGAGCACTACGGCAGCAACGATCACCCCCAGGGCGACCGCGGTGGTGAGGGCGAGCGGCAGGAGAAGGGCCGGGTCCGGACCGGTGGCCGGCCTGGAGAGCGGCGCAGGCGTCTCGCCGGGGACAGGGGTCTGCTCGGCCGCCGGCAGCGTGGCCCGCCAGCGGGCCTCCAGTTCCTCCAGAGGAAAACCCAGCGCCTTCTGTACCGCCACCTCAGCCGTCTCTCCTTCGGCAAAGACCTTCGCCAGAGCCGAAAGCCCCTCGCTGCCGTATTCCTTCAGGATGAACTCGATGATGCTGGCACTTTCGGCATAGGAAAGGACGGCCAGTTCGGGATCGCTGGGGAAGGAAGCGGAAAGGGCGCGAAGCGGGACCAGCCGGCCCTTGCGGGCAGCCTCCCGGACCAGCAATGGATAATCGGTATCGGGCACTTCCTGGTTATGGACGGCCAGACCCTCCTCAAACCAGGTGGGGTTGTCGCCGTAGGGGTTGTGGGTGGCCTGGTAGAGGACCACATGGCTCAGTTCGTGGGGAATCATCCGCCTGATTTCGTAGGTCTCGCCCGGCGCAATGTAGGCGACGATCAGCCCCAGGTGAGGTATGGACTGCCCGCCGATCCATTCCGGGGAGTTGGGTCCCAGGGCGCCGCGAAAGTCCTTTTCATTGGCGTAAAGGTAGATCCGAACCGGCCGCTCGGCCCGCACCCCAGCATCCTTCTCCAGGCGTTCCAGGGCCTGGACGGCGGTATCCAGCACCTCCCGACCAAAGGCCTCGTCGCCCTCGTACCAGTAAACGCTCACCCGGTCGGTGGCGACCTTTTGCCAGGTAAAGCGGTTGTCCTCATAGGTAAAGACCTGCTCGGGGCTTTCGCTCGTTCGGCCGGAGGCGTCGGTGGCGATCCAGTAGTAGTGGAATTCGCTCCCTGGCGGGTAGAACTCCACCTGAGTGTCCAGGCGGTAGGCGATTTCCAGCCGTTTGGCCGGGGTAACATCGGGGTAACGGGAGTGGGTGAAGGGGTCGCCGCTGACCCGGTAGGCCAGTTCCAGGTGGGTGATCTCGGTTTCGCCCTCGACGACGACGGTAAAGAGAATCTCTTCCGGAAAATTCCCCTGGGCGGCCATGGTCTCGAAGCGGACGCCTCCCTGAGCCAGGGCCGGCCAGGGCAAAAGGGCCAAAATCAGGAGGAGAATTCCTGCTTTCCATCCGCGAAACATCGCCGCCTCCTTTTGCTCTATTCCTCACCATTGTAACACGGAGACGCACTTCTGGCAAAATCGCGTTACCCACCCCCTGAAGTTCAGACATGAGTTGGGACAAGGGGATGAACCATCGCAGTGAATGTGGCCAAAGCGGCTGAGGTAATCCTCTGCCACTCGCCCGAAGAAAGCGACCATTTCTGGATTGCGCCGATTGAAATCGGCCTTCTCGGGCGCCCTTGCGCCCACCGCCGGCCTGCGCCGACGGGCCCGCAGGGTTCGACCCGCCGGCCGGGGATGGCGTCGATTGAAATCGGCCTTCTCGGGCGCCGTCGCGCCCACCGTCGGCCTGCGCCGATGGGCCCCCAGGGTTCGGCCCGCCGGTCGGAAGCGGGGATGTCCCCAACGGGATGCGCGAGGCCGTGCCCCTCAAGGGCCGGCCGGGGATTGCGCCGATTGAAATCGGCCTTCTCGGGCGCCCTTGCGCCCACCGTCGGCCTGCGCCGACGGGCCAGGGCCCGCCCGCCGGCCGGAAGTGGGGACGCCCCCAGGGGGATGCGCGATGAGGACGAGTGCCCACCCAAGGCCGGCCGGGGATTGCGCCGATTGAAATCGGCCTTCTCGGGCGACGTCGCGCCCGCCGTCGGCCTGCGCCGACGGGCCAGGGCCCGCCGGCCTCGCAGGTCTCGCCACTTCCGCCCCGAAGCACGAGCCCCCAAATTGTGGTAGAATGGGGTGGGCAGGATGCCGCCTCCGGCATCGCCACCTACGACCTTCAGGTGCGGGTGGACGGAGGGGACTGGCAGGATTGGCTGACGGGGACGACGATGACCCGGACGGTCTATATGGGCGGGCTGGGCCATACCTACGGCTTCCGCAGCCGGGCGCACGACCGGGCGGGGAATGCCGAGGGGTGGCCGGCCGGGCCCGATGCGGAGACGCGGGTGGTGGCGCGGGTGCGCAAGGCGTATTTCCTGGGGGCGCTTCCGGTGGCGGTGCGGCCGGTGGGTGAAGGCGGGCCGGCCGGGCCGGCGGTCTATCTGCACCTGGACCACCTGGGGAGTCCGGTGGTGGCGACGGACGAGGCGGGGGGTGTGGTGGGAGAGGTGCGCTACCTGCCGTACGGGGGGATACGGGTGCAGGTTGG